>NZ_JAKRFY010000005.1:0-331993 GCF_022347805.1 Pseudoalteromonas sp. Of7M-16
CCGATACGTAGTTATCTTATGCAAAACGACGCTCTTCACCTGCTTTGTAAGAAGAAACCAAGTTCAGTGACGTTTTTAGTATTTTCGTCCATAAACACTGGACCCTGAAACAAGTTCAGGGTGACAGAAGTGCTCAAAAAATGTACTCACTGCATTCGCCGTCACGACCCCATTGCACCATACCGTCATCCCGGACTGGCTCCGGGATCCATGTAAAGCTTATAACCGATACGTAGTTATCTTATGCAAAACGACGCTTTTCATCTTGCCTTGTAAGAAGAAACCAAGTTCAGTGACATTTTTTGGTATTTTCGTCCATAAACACTGGAGCCTGAAACAAGTTCAGGGTGACAGAGGTTCTCTAATGAACAATAAAATTTCCCCTGCGCAACACGTAAAACTCAGCGCCAGCTAAAACCGCTCACTTAACCTTGCGCAAAAGTAACATTGCTCCACAATGTTACTTTTGCGCCCTACTTGATAATTATCTGTTTTTAAAGCAAACTCATCTTACCTCTTTATAAATATAAGGAAAGAGTATGGATACTGAGTTGTTTTCCTTTGCATTTAACCTGTTTTTGTTTATTGGTGTTGTTATTGCACTCAAAGATCGCGGTCAGATCAAAGAGCTCATGAAAAAGGTCACACACCTTCAAAAAATTATCGACTTTCAAACAACACAAATTGATAAGCTTAAGCAGGCGTTGCATGAGTCTTCTTCAGCGCCTTCCTCCACTGTTCAGCAAACAACACAAATAGAATCAACAAAGCCTGATACAGTGCAAGAGCAAATTGGTGGGGTGGATCAGTCACAATTATCTAAACCTGCTAAACCAACGGTCAAAAACCAATTTACACTGCCCGAATTTAACTTAGATACCCTGCTAAAAGGCAATGGTATTTTTTGGTTGGGCGCACTTATTTTATCTATTGGCGGTGTATTTCTCGCTAACTATTCCATCGAAGCTGGTCTGTTACCACCGGGTGTTAGGGTTATTTTAGGTGCACTATTTGGCTGTGCCTTGGTGGCGGGCGCCGAAGTGCTCAACCGCTTTAAAACCAAACTTAACGTCAATACCCCGTATATTTCCGCGGCACTCGCAAGCGGTGGAGTGATCACCTGTTTTGCCATGGTGCTGGTATCGTTTAACCACTATGACTTTATTCCTGCCAATCTTGCATTTGTTTTTTTGGCCATCATTGCATTGGGTGCCACATATTTAGCGCTGCGCTTTGGCCCTGTATTGGCAGGAATTGGTATCATCGGAGCTTACGCTGTCCCCGCGCTTGTCTCTACTGGGTCTAATAACGTAGGAGCATTGTTGTTATACGTGTCTTTTGTATCATTATCTGCGGTTTGGGTTGCCGATTATGTAAAACAAAAATGGGTTTGGTGGCAAAGCTTCGTAGGTAATTCCATTTGGTTTATTGGAGCCATTTTTTTCGCCGATAAAAACGACTTTGCAGTTGTTTTGCTATTTACCGTGGCGTCGCTGTACTTGTACGTATTATCACACCTTTTAGGCTGGCGACTCAATTTGGGTATGCATACACCGCTTTCAATCAAAGCGCTACTTATGCCAAGACGAGAGCAAGTGGCGACTTTAATCACTCTATTCTTGTTCGCCATGTATCTCACCATCAACCCAGCTTTCAGCCACTTGACCATCGCAGCTTTAGTTGTGGCAGTCATCGCAATTGGCGCTGCTTATAAACACAGTGCACTAGATACTTGGCCTTATTTAGCATTGTTTTTTGCACTTTACATGTTTAGCTTGATGACCGACAAAATTGAGTATGACAATATTCTCTACCCTTTTACTGGCAAATATTTGTTCGTTCAACTT
The DNA here is from genome assembly GCF_022347805.1 of Pseudoalteromonas sp. Of7M-16. Taxonomy (NCBI): domain Bacteria; kingdom Pseudomonadati; phylum Pseudomonadota; class Gammaproteobacteria; order Alteromonadales; family Pseudoalteromonadaceae; genus Pseudoalteromonas; species Pseudoalteromonas sp. Of7M-16. The sequence continues at coordinate 1,848 of NZ_JAKRFY010000005.1, forward strand.
GCTGTTATATTGGGTGTGGCATTTAGCGTTGTCATGGTCAAGCGCGACACCCAACGTGTAGCGTATCTACTGCTACTTGTTTTGGTCCCCCTCAGTCTTTTTGGTGTTAGCTACATCGAGTTACCGCTGCAAAGTGATGCAATTTTGTATCCTTTGTGGGCGTTTGAACTACTGCTTATTGCCGCAGCTGCATCTTTGACAGCGATGAAATCGCCCATACCTTTACAAAGGGTCACCTACCTCATCTTGGCAAACACCATGTTGACATTATGTTTTACCATGTTGTTATCAGCCAGTACGCTTACGCTCGCCATTGCGGCGCAGGTAGCCTCTATGAGTTATTTGAGCTGGAAATACAAAGTAGAGATCCCTGATTGGCTGTATAAAGCAGCATTGTTAGTTGTTGTTACACGTTTGTCCGTGTCACCTTGGATTGCCGATTATAAAAATGAGGCGATATTGGGAGTTCATTGGACACTCATTGTATACCCAATAACTCTAGGACTAGTTTGGTTTGCCGCAAAATACAACCCTGCCAAGTCATTAAATGCGTGGTTTACCGGGGTATTTATTCATTTATGTGCACTGCTCGTGACCACTGAGACTAGCTATTTCTTGATTGGTGACTACCCTAACTTTGCGCACCTATCGTACCAAGAAGCAACCGTACTATCTCTTAATTGGTTGATTTTAGCAGGGGTTTATTTCTGGAGAAGCCAGCTCACTACGCGCTTACAAAAACTATATATCATAGGCGGTGCAGTGCTACTGGCTGGTAGCGCTCTGATCCACTTAAATATATCGTTATTCGAAAGTCCTTATTTTATTGCTGAGCACATTGGCCGCGGTGTTGTAAACTGGCTTTGGCTGCAGTGGCTTACGCCTGCGCTTTGTCTATATGGCTTTATTCATTTTAAGCTCATCGCAAAACAGTTTTATCGTGTTGTATATGTGATTATAGCGTTGCTTGGATTTATGTTTATCAACGGTGAAATCCGCACGCTCTTTGGTGATGGGTTTATATATTGGCAGCAAGGTATGTCTGAAACCGAGTTATATACTTATTCCATTGTATGGCTATTGATTTCAACTGCAACTATTTTTGTAGCCCAACATTTGGGTCACAAGCAACTCACCAGCATAGGATTCATTGGTCTAGCCATGGTAATTTTAAAGGCCTTTATGATCGATATGTCTAACCTTGAAGGTTTACTAAGAGCACTGTCGTTTATTGGTTTAGGTTTATGTTTGGTTGGGGTTGGCTGGCTTTTCCAAAAAATGCAGCGCAAACCTTCATTGTCAACGCAAAGCAAAGAGGCGTAATTCCTGTATATCAAGCGAGTGCCCACCACTCGCTTGTCCTTCACTATGGCAACTATGAGCCCCAATTATTGATACTTGGCAAGACTTCAGAAAAACCTTGGTCATACAAATCAACAACGCTCTCAAAGCCATATTTCGGCTCCCAGTCCAATAGTTTTTGTGCTAATGATGAGTCATAAACTCTATCTAACCCTTTGGGTAACAACCACCCACGCTGTTCAAACACCGACACCAATTTTGGTGATCGTACACGTAAAACGGCCTCGCAATCATTAAATAATTGCTCGCAGCAGCTGGGATCAAACGGTGTTTTGCCCGACACAATAAAACGATTAAAGCCTGGCAGTGCTTTTTCAATGGCGTTGTAGTGCGCTGAGGCCACATCTCGGTAATCAACTCCTCGGCTGAGTCGGTACAGCGCCATTTGCTCAACTGGCTCAGGAAAGCATCTCGACATTTGTAGCACTGTTACGGGGAAAGCAAGCTCATTGCTTATTGTTTCAAGTGCTTTTTCCGCGGCAATTTTAGTATGGTGATAGATGGTTTTAGGAAAAGGTTTTGTCTGCACTGTCACCCACCCAGCTCTGCCATTGGGCGTCGATGCATGGCCATATAACGCAGTTGTGCTGGTAAACACTAGTTGCTTGACGCCGTTGGCGATTGCAAACTTTGCTAACTTAATGGTCGCAGTAACATTCACCTCATTAAATATTTCATCGCTTACATGGCTAATATGCGGCGCGTGCAATGCCGCGGTATGCACAACCACATCAACACCTTTAAGCGCCTGCTGTAAAAGCGTTTCATTGCGAATATCACCAACGAAATCTGCAGTTGAACAAGGTGTGCAGTCTAAACCCACCACGTTATACTTGTGTGCTAGGTGAATATAAATGGCTCGACCAACGCGCCCTGCGGAGCCTGTAACTAAAACCTTCATATGCCGCTCAGTATTAATATCATTGTTTTTATTGTAACAAATGAAAAAGGGCCTTTAAATCAGCCCTTGGGAGTGACTCAACAAAGTAGCTTTGAAGATTAGTTTAAGTTCTTTTTCTTAGTGACTTTGTCCGTATGGCCAAGTATACGGATTGACCAATTAGTGAATGTGCCCGGTTTGGTATTATTCTCGATGGTGTAGCGGCTGCGTGGTTGGCCAAACGGGTCGGTGACAATCGTGCGCTGTTGATCATTCATATCCGTAATATGTAGCTTCCATGTGCCAACAGATCTTTCATCCCAGAATTTATAACTGAGTAGTTTATGATCATCATAACCAAGCAGGCTCTTTTCAGATGGCGCGATATAATCTGTGTTTTGTCCAACCAGATTATTATTTGGCGACATCAATATACTGCGAGTGCCACTTGGTGATTCTAGCTCAACTTTTAAATCAGTAATACGGCCATGCTCTGCACTTAAACGTACTTGCACACCCTCAATAAACATATCTTCAGTCACTTCAATTTCTGAGGTGGTTGTATGTGTAATATCTTCTAAAATGGGCTTGCTAAAGGTGTCGTGCTCGCCAAACCATTTGGTTTTTACAAAGTCTGCCGGTAGATTTTCAACGGCATAACGGCGAATAAGCTCTGCAGCTTTATCAACATCGACTAGGCCAAAGCCATAATAAGGCGAAAACTCAACCCCTGCGGCATTACTAGACCAGCCTTCCAATGCCACCACATTAGACAACTTAATGTCTTCCATATCTCGGTTTACTTTGGTTGCCGTATTGGCCAGTAAGTGCCTGATATCTCTTGCGGTCAGGTTGTGACCTTGCTGCTCAGCTGCCGACATGAGCAACGCCACTGCACCTGTTACATTTGCTGCCGCAGACGATGTGCCATTTACGCTAAAATAATAATCTTGCGGACCTGTACATGCCTGTTGTTGGCCTTGATATTTCTGGTGCCAATCACAGCTTAATGTCGTTGTTACCATACCTGGTGTGTTTCGATCTGCTCCCGCCGGCGCTGTAACAAAGATATTACTGCCCACAGTAGAGCTATTGGTTAACCTGCCATCAGCACTCACGCCACTGACATTAATTTTCCAAAAACTGGTTAAATGGCCGCTATTTGCATTGTGAAATGGGAGACCGCCATTATTTATTGCATGGTGATATCCCGGCGTATCTATGCCATTAGGACCATACGCATTTATTAATGTCTGGTAGTGGCCGTTGCCCGCAGCCTGAACAAAAAGTGCGGTGCGTTTGTCTTGCTCTGTTGATAATGTGATGCGCTCCATCACCTCGTCTCTGAGCCTAAAGTTAACCATCTGAATGGTTTCGCCAGTATCAGGATCCGTGGTTGTATAAGCATAGTTATACGGCGTGCTATGCACAGGAGTTACCCCAAAGCTGGTATTAAAAACACGAGAGTTTTGCGCAATCGAGGTTTTGCCATTTTGCAGCCCAATGCCACGATGATAAGCCCACTGCTCATGACGGCTCATGTATGAGCCCAATCTATTGTGCACAATGACGTCTGCTTCAGGGGCAACACCTCTGATCCCAACATCGTTTTGCACAGCTGCGATCAAGCCAGCCATGTATGTGCCATGTGCTGATGCCCAGGGTTCTGTTGAATCAATACTGGGGTCAAAAATTAAGTTGTCGATCAAATCCGTATGAAGCTCGTCTACACCTGTGTCAATTAGGGATATTTGCACGCCTTGGCCTTTATGCCCCCAAAGGTGCGATTGCCACAAGTTCAAGTCGTGCCCTGCAACTGTATTATCAAGACTACCATCGTTGAGTAAATTCCATTGTAGAGATAAGTAGGGATCTCCATTTGGGTCTAACCAGCGGTGTTCATAAAGGCGATCTGTTGCACTTGCATTGACTTGGCAGGATAGCAAAATTGCTAAACTAATTGGAGCAAACTTATATTTCATAGCATTTTCCTTTCTTTTACTGATAATGCTAGAAACGCCGTTAAGATATAAAGATAACGATGAAATTTATTATCTATTAGTTTAATAAGTAACAAAACATTTATTTATGATTGAATGTAAACTTTACTTTTTAAAATAATTAAATAGATGATTTTAAATCAACAAGTCGTAACTTAAATTTGATATTTGGCAGGGTTTTAATAAATAACCTTCATAAATATACATAAAAAATATGAAGGTTATTTATAAATATGTGTATTACACACCAAGTAAGCTGTTCAGTGCTGAGTGCACTTGCATCTTGGCTTTCTCTTCAGAATAAGGCGTGACAGCTAAAAGCGGAAAATCAAGACGTTGTTTTAACGTCTCTAGGTTCGCGTCATACTCTGCCATATTTGGGTCAATTTGATTGGCAATCCAGCCAACACATTTTGCCCCTGACGCCTCAATGGCTTGGGCTGTTAAAAAGGCATGGTTTAAGCAACCTAACTTCATACCAACCACAAGGATAACGGGTAGGTTTTGCTCTGCAACCCAAGTGTATAAAAAGTCTGTATCATTGATTGGCAATGCCCAACCACCTGCACCTTCAACCATGGTAAACTCAGCACCTAGCGTAGACACATCAGCCAGTTTGTTGGTTAAATCCTGTTTTGAAATATGCACATCTACGCGGCTCGCCGCGATATGCGGTGCAATCGGTGGCGCAAAGCAAAACGGATTTATTTGCTCATAGGTACCGTGCACATTAGCCGCTTCCATTAAGGTTAAGGCATCTTCGTTGACCAGCTCGCCAAACGCCTCTTCGGCACCGGCTGCTATAGGTTTAAAACCTAATGCCTTTTTCTCCTTAGATACCAAATATTTTAGTAATAAACTGGTGACATAGGTCTTGCCGACTTCTGTATCTGTTCCTGTGATAAAAAACTGGCTCATCGTTTTAATAACTCCAAAAATGCCACTTCATAACTAACATGGGCAAAACCGTCTACTAGCGGGTACGAAGCGAGCAAAGACTGATAGCTTTTTTTGCCAACTAAACCACGGCGTGCATCCGTGTTGTTGAGCTGGTTTGCACCAATACTCTTTACTGACTTTAACGCTTCTCGTGGTGTATCGTAAATATCCACTAAACAGCGTTTACTCATCGAACGGATCGAAAACCCAGCTTGCCTTGCAATCTGCAGTATGTCTTCAAATCGCGTGAATTGGTTTACATGGCAATGACCATCTACACCTTGCCAAGCTTTGGCAATTTCGCGCAAAGAACCATCAATGACAATGGATAAATGTGCACTACCACCAGCCTTTAACACGGTATTCAAACGGTTAAATAAAGTCGGCAAGTCACTGCTCCACTGCATCGCAAAATTACTAAACACACATTCCACAGATTCAGCTTGCAAAGGCAGTGCATCCATATCTGCGCACACTTTCATTGCAGATGCTGGCCCTTGCTTTAACATCCCTTCACTCAGATCCAAAGCCACTAAAGTATCGCACTTTTGAGATAGCACACCATGATGTTGCATTGGCCCGGCCCCCAAATCCAACATAGTATTGTAGCGGCGGTTTAAACTTGCAAACAGGATTTCGGCAGAGCGCTGTTGCACGTTGGCGTGCTTGATATATTGAGCAGACGCGCGTGAAAACTTATCTGCAATATTCAGTTTTAACATCGCACTCATATTACCTCCTTGAGGCATTCAACCAAGTATTCGATGTCAACTTGCTGGTGTGCTGCGGTGAGCGTCACTCGTAATCTAGCAGTATTGTGTGGCACCGTTGGCGGCCTAATTGCAGTCAGCCAAATACCTTTTTGTGCAAGGCTTTGCTGCGCATTCAATGTGCTCTGCGCATCGCCCAAAACAACGGGTTGAATTGCACTATTAGAAGCTTGAACAGGAATACCCGCTTCAGTACATAGCATTTTAAACTGGGCAATATGCTCGTGCAGTGTGTCCCGCGCGTCATAGCTGTCGCATAAACGCGACAACTGCGTCGATGCAATCTCTGCTAAGGCCGGTGACATAGCTGTTGAATAGGTATATTCACGGTTAAACTGCACCATGTAATCAATCACCCTCTCACTAGACAACACTGCAGCACCTTGACAGCCCATCGCTTTGCCGAACGTGATCACCAGTATGTCAGGCTTCACACCTGACTCGACAGAGCCCAAGCCATGTTCACCACACACTCCAAAGCTATGAGCGTCGTCGATCATTAACCAGGCGTTGTGGGTATCAGACAAAGATTTCAGCTCTTGTAAAGGTGCACCATCGCCATCCATAGAAAAAATGCCTTCACTGACAATTAGCTTATTTTGCACTCTCGTTTTTTCAAGCCGAGCGCGCAAATGGCTTGTATCGTTGTGGTTAAATCGCACCAATTTGGCACTACTATTTAAACCACCATCGATCAAACTGGCATGATTGAGCTTATCTTGGAAAATCGCACTGTCTTGGCCAACTTTGGCGTCATGAAATAAAGTGCTAAGCACACTAAAATTGGCGCCAAAGCCGCTGGCAAATAGCATGGCTCGCTCATAACCAAGCAAATTACATAATTTGGCTTCTAGCAGTCGGTGAGTACGCTGATATCCTGTAACTAGTGCAGAGCTTTTGCTGCCGCCGACAAAATCACCGGATACAGCTTGATCTGCAAGCGCTAAATAATCATTACTGGCAAAGTTTAAGTACTGCTGCCCATCAACTTGGATATGACGAGCAGACACTTTATCTATGCAAATACGGCGACGCTGCAGCGCGTCACGTGCTTTGTCTTCTAGCGCTTGATCTATAAATTCAAACGCCATTTATTTTGCTTCGTAGAATAGCTCTGACGTTGCTTTATCTGCAATTGCAGAGTTTAAAGACGCTTCGTACGCTTCATCGGAGTAATCTTCGCGCGTCTCTGGCTTCATACCTAACTTTTTCAGTAGGTTCATATCCGCATCTGCTTCTGGGTTTTCGGTCGTTAGTAGCTTATCACCATAGAAAATTGAGTTTGCGCCAGCAAAGAAACACATTGATTGCATTTGCTCATTCATTGCTGTACGACCAGCTGATAAACGCACATAGCTCTCTGGCATCATAATACGCGCCACAGCAATAGTACGGATAAACTCAAAATGATCTAAATCTTCCACATCTTCAAGTGGCGTACCTGCTACTTTTACTAGCATGTTGATTGGTACACTTTCAGGCTGTTTTGGTAAATTTGCTAACTGCATTAATAAACCGTAACGGTCAGCTGCTTGCTCACCCATGCCTACGATACCACCAGAACAAACCTTCATGCCTGCATCGCGTACATGATCTATGGTATTTAGTCGGTCTGCGTATGTACGTGTTGTGATAATCTGCTCGTAATATTCAGGCGAGGTATCTAGGTTATGATTGTAATAATCAAGACCAGCATTTCTTAATGCATGTGCTTTTTGGTTGTCTAGCTTACCTAACGTCATACAAGTTTCTAGACCAAGTGCGCTAACTTCTTTAACCATTTTTTCAATGTATGGCATGTCTCTGTCTTTAGGATCTGACCAAGCTGCGCCCATACAAAAACGGGTTGCGCCTTTTTCTTTAGCTAGTTTTGCCTGGTTAACAACCTTTTCAACTTCCATCAGTCTTTCTCTTTCTAGGTCTGTTTTGTAATGACCTGACTGCGGACAGTATTTACAATCTTCTGGACAAGCGCCTGTTTTGATCGACAGAAGAGTTGAGATCTGGACTTCATTTTGTTTGAAATTTTTGCGGTGTACACTCGCAGCATAAAAAAGTAAATCGTTGAAAGGCATTTCAAATAATGCTTTTACTTCTGCGTGTTTCCAATCGTGACGAACGATGCCATATTCCATAACTTAATCTCTTCTTTTTCTGGTTTTTTTCGCCAGATAATTTGACGGTGATTGGCTTAGTCTACTTCTTGCTTTAGTATTGTCAACGAGTGATGAGCAAACAAGGTTTACAAATGAACAAAAATCAACCGATCGATCTCGATTTTGACAAGCAGCATATTTGGCACCCCTACACATCGATGATTGATCCACTGCCAGTTTACCCAGTGACACACACAGACAAAAACCGAATCTTCCTAGAAACTGGCGAATCGTTGATCGATGGCATGGCATCATGGTGGAGCGCTTTACACGGATACAACCACCCCAAACTGGTAAAAGCTATGACTGAGCAAGCTAGCCAAATGAGCCATGTGATGTTTGGCGGTATTACCCATGCACCTGCTGTGAACCTTTGTAAAAAGCTCGTCGAAATCACACCTGAGCCTTTGCAGCGCGTGTTTTTAGCCGATAGCGGTTCTGTGAGCGTTGAAGTGGCTATTAAAATGGCTTTGCAGTACTGGCTGAGTCAAGGGCGACAGTCTAAAAACAAATTAATGACAGCTAAAAAAGGTTATCATGGTGATACCTTTGCTGCCATGAGTGTCTGCGATCCAGTCAACTCGATGCACAGCATGTATCAAGGTTTTTTGCCTGAGCATGTCTTTGTGGAAGCACCAAAGTCTAAATTCAATGCACATCAAGAAGAGGCAGAACTCGCCACCTTGGAACAAGCATTTGCAGAGCATCATACCGAACTGGCAGCATTTATAATCGAGCCGATTGTGCAAAACGCCGGTGGTATGAACTTTTACAATCCCGCGTATTTGAAAAAGCTTCGCGCACTGTGCGACCAATACGATGTGCTGCTGATCCTCGACGAAATAGCCACTGGATTTGGCCGAACAGGCAAAATGTTTGCCTGTGAACACGCAGATATCTCACCGGATATATTGTGTGTAGGTAAAGCACTCACCGGCGGTTGCATGACTTTATCCGCCACACTCACCACAGATAAAGTGGCATTGGGAATTAGCCAAGGCGAGGCAAAAGTGTTGATGCACGGCCCGACATTTATGGGCAACCCGCTAGCTTGTGCTACTGCAATTGCAAGTCTTGAGTTGCTTGAACAAACAGACTGGCAAGCAAATGTCGAAAGAGTATACCAAGCCATGCAAAGCTTGCATCGATGCGAGACACTTGATGCTGTAAAAGAAGTCCGGACTCTTGGTGCCATTGGTGTGGTCGAATTATTCGAAACCGTTGATGTGGCAAAAATCCAAAAGTTCTTCATTCAAAAAGGCTTGTGGATCCGTCCATTTGGAAAATTAATCTATATTATGCCTCCATATATCACGTCAGATGAAGACATTGGGCATCTAAGCAACGGTATTTACCAAGCTATCGAGCTAAAAGCGTATTAAAATCGTGCTGTACCAGCACACTTTGTTGGATGCGCTGGTACAAAATATTTGCTAGGTGATTATTGTTCAAGCAAGTCTGTATATATTCCAACCACATACGATGAAAAGTATCATTTTTTCAGAATGTTTGACGAATTGTACCTGAAATTACTTCAGCTTTTTGATACAATACGCCTCTTATTTTTAATAATCTAGCAAGCTGAGAAGTAGTAAGTATGCAACAATCCGTCCAATTGCAGCCGGCAGAGGCCTATCAGCCACCTCGCTTTACTGTGTATCAACACCGTCAAATTGATAAAATCGAACAGCTCGATAAGCTACCTGAGCATCTTCGTTTTCAAATGAAGGTCGTTGCTAACGTTTTCCCATTTCGTGTAAATAATTACGTTATTGACGAACTGATTGATTGGGACAAGGTACCTAATGATCCAGTATTCCAGCTCACATTCCCTCAGCGCGGCATGCTTGACGATGAGTCTTATGATGAAATGGCTGCTTTATTAAAGCGCGATCACACACCAGAAGAGGTGTTCGAGCTAGCAACCAAACTAAGACAAAAGCTTAATCCACATCCAGCAGGTCAAATGGACAAAAACGTACCGTCTTTTGAAGGCGAAAACGTCGCTGGTGTTCAACACAAGTATAAAGAAACTGTGTTGTTTTTCCCTGCGCAAGGCCAATACTGCCACTCATACTGTACTTTCTGTTTCCGTTGGGCACAATTTGTTGGTAAGGCAACGCGTTTCAACAATAACGATGAAGAGCTACTGCACAGATATCTTGAAGAGCACACTGAAGTTACCGACCTACTTATGACTGGTGGCGATCCTATGGTTATGCGTACTGTTAAATTACGTAAATACCTAGAGGCACTTAAAGAGCCAAGATTTGATCATGTCCGCACAATCCGCATTGGTACTAAGTCTTTAACTTTCTGGCCATTCAGATACGTAACTGACCCAGATGCAAAAGACTTACTCGCACTTATCAAAGAGCTTGTTGATGCGGGCAAGCATGTATCGTTCATGGCACACGTTAACCACAAACAAGAGCTACGCACTGATGTCGCCAAAGAAGCGATCAAGCTTATCCGTAAGACAGGTGCGCAAATCAGAACGCAAGCGCCTTTGCTTAACCACCTGAACACAGATCCAAATATGTGGGCAGAAATGTGGAAAGAGCAAACACAAATGGGCATGATCCCTTATTACATGTTCATTGAACGTGATACAGGTGCAAAACGCTACTTTGAACTACCACTTCACAAAACGTGGGAAATCTTCAAAGATGCATATAAGCAAGTATCAGGTGTAAGCCGCACGGTTCGAGGCCCTTCTATGAGTGCAGGCCCTGGTAAAGTTGAAATTTCAGGCGTTACTGAAATTAACGGCGAAAAAGTATTTGCACTGCGCTTTATCCAAGCACGTAATCCTGAGTGGGTACAACGTCCATTCTTTGCGAAGTTTGACGAGAACGCACACTGGCTAGATGACTTAAAACCAGCATTTGGCGAAGAAAAATTCTTCTGGCAAGAAGAATACGAAGCGATGTAACGCAGAAAAAAGCCGACTTTAAAGTCGGCTTTTTACCATTCAAACATATGTGCCATTTTACTTATGGTTTTTAATGCAACGCCATGTTGGTTTCGCTTGGCATATAGATGCTGCATTGATTTATCTTTAACCTCTCCCACGATCACCTCTTTAACTTGGTAACCCATTGCATGTGCAGCACTGACGTAAGCGATAAATTCCCACTTTTTAATGTTGGTATTATCAAGAATAACCAGAGGTATACCTTCAGCCATTGCATTTATAAAACGTGCAATGTTCAGGTTGTGAAACTGAGGTAGTTTGGCCTTATTAAACTCATAATGGCCTTGTTCGTCTGTGAAATAATCATCGGTAGAGCAAATGGTATACCTTGATTCATCACCCGAGACAAGTTCATCGGCCAATGTGTGTGCATAGTGTGTTTTGCCTGAGCCCGGCAACCCTCTAAGAATAAAAGCTTGTTTCATTTAGTGAAAATTCATTCCGACTATTTTTATTTATAACCGAGCTATAATGCCATAAAAATGTGCCGTCGCACAGTCTTCTATACCCCGTAAAACAAAGTGATAAGTCAAATATTGGTCGCAATCGTCAAATTTTTTTGAAATAGCGTCATTTGGTAGTTTTTTTATGTAGCCATCAGAGGTAAGATACCGATCACGTGACTCCAAACACAACAAGCAAATTGCGTTAAAAAACCGAGTCACAACAGAATTTGCGCTCAGTGCATTGAAATCTGCGCTGATGCGCATATATAGACAAAAACAAGCTGGGCACTTTTAGCCCTTTTTACAAATCATTTTGGAGTAAAGATGAGCCACATAGCGATAACGGAGCTACTAGCAGGCACCGTTGCGGTAGACAGCCAAGTTACAATCAAAGGCTGGATCCGTACACGACGCGATTCAAAAGCGGGTATTTCATTCCTTGCCGTCCACGACGGTTCTTGTTTCGACCCTATTCAAGCAGTAGTACCTAATTCGCTTAATAATTATGAAGAAGTAACGAGCCTAACTGCTGGTTGCTCTGTGGCTGTAACAGGTGTGCTTGTTGAATCACAAGGTAAAGGCCAAAGCTTCGAGCTACAGGCTAACTCTGTAGAAGTACTTGGTTGGGTAGAAAATCCAGACACATACCCTATGGCTGCAAAGCGCCACTCAATCGAATATCTTCGTGAGCATGCACACCTTCGTCCTCGTACGAATGTAATTGGCGCGGTAACACGTGTTCGCAACTGTTTATCACAAGCGATTCACAGATTCTTCCACGAGCAAGGTTACATGTGGATCAGTACACCTATTATCACTGCCAGTGACTGTGAAGGTGCAGGTGAAATGTTCCGTGTATCTACTTTGGATATGAACAACCTACCTCGTACGGACAAAGGCGACGTTGACTACAATGAAGACTTCTTCGGTAAAGAAGCCTTCCTTACTGTATCTGGTCAGCTAAACGGTGAAACTTACGCAAGTGCGATGTCAAAGATCTATACCTTTGGCCCAACATTCCGTGCTGAAAACTCAAATACATCACGTCACCTAGCTGAGTTCTGGATGGTAGAGCCAGAAGTTGCATTTGCTGATCTAGATGATGTTGCAAACTTAGCAGAGAGCATGTTGAAGTATGTGTTTAAAGCAGTATTAGAAGAGCGCCGTGATGACATGGAGTTCTTCGCTCAACGTATTAACAAAGAAGCAATTTCTCGCCTTGAAAACTTTGTAGATAAAGATTTTGCTCAAGTAGACTACACAGATGCAATCGACATCTTAAAAGCCTCTGGTAAAAAGTTCGAATTTGACGTTGAGTGGGGTGTAGACCTTCAGTCAGAGCATGAACGCTACCTAGCTGAAGAACACTTTAAAGCACCTGTGGTAATCAAGAACTACCCGCGTGATATTAAAGCATTCTACATGCGTCAAAACGAAGATGGCAAAACTGTCGCTGCAATGGACGTTGTTGCACCTGGTATCGGCGAAATTATCGGTGGTTCTCAGCGTGAAGAGCGTTTAGACGTACTTGATGCGCGTTTAGAAGAAATGGGCTTAGACAAAGAAGACTACAGCTGGTACAGAGACCTTCGTAAATACGGTACTGTGCCACACTCAGGCTTCGGTCTGGGCTTTGAGCGCCTAGTTGCATACGTTACTGGTATGGCAAACGTTCGTGACGTTATTGCATTCCCGCGTACAAAAGGCAGCGCAACTTACTAAACTAACCTAGTTTAAAAATGAAAGCCCCGTTTTTACGGGGCTTTTTTGTTTCCACGCTTTGCTCGTTGATGAACAATAGTTTGTTGTGATTTTTCTTTTGCTTGCACACAACTTAAAATGGATTCTGAGGCAAGCTCAGAATGACGGAGGTATGTATACAACAAACACATTGTGTTAAACCGCCAGCGGAGTTATCACCAGTTTCAAAATGAGCACAAAGACTATATGGATTCTGAAGCAAGCTCAGCATGACGGAGGTATGTATATAACAAACACATTGTGTTAAACCGCCAGCGGAGTTATCGCCAGTTTCAAAATGAGCACATAGACTATATGGATTCTGAGGCTAGCTTAGAATGACGAGGAATATATACGCCTGTAGCTCAGCGTTAAAACTCTCGCAAGGTTACCGCTAACTTCAAAATGAGCATAAAGACTATATGGATTCTGAGGCAAGCTCAGAATGACGGAGGTATGTATACAACAAACACATTGTGTTAAACCGCCAGCGGAGTTATCGCCAGTTTCGAAATGAGCATAAAGACTATATGGATTCTGAGGCAAGCTCAGAATGACGGAGGTATGTATACAACAAACACATTGTGTTAAACCGCCAGCGGAGTTATCACCAGTTTCAAAATTAGCACAAAGACTATATGGATTCTGAGGCAAGAATAGAATGACTGGCGTTTTAATGCACCAAAATGCTCAGAATGACGAAGAGGAATAAGCCCTCGTCACTCTGAACTTGATTCAGAGCCCAATTTCTTAGGTTAAACCACTAACGTTTACGTATTATGGCAAGAGTTCCAATTGTAAAACCTATTTTGCCTATTAATTGTTCAATACGTAAGTCTTACATGCACCAAGATCTGTATAGCGATGTGCATGGCCTAAAGTTTGAGGTGCCACACCGTGCAATGGGCCGCCATTTACCTTCCAGTTTTTCCCTTCAAAGCTCACTACATCACCAGCACTATAAACGCTCGGGTAAGGCTGCCACTGCTGTGCACATGGTTGACACTTCGGTAGCTCTTTGGCGATTACATCCAATAGCTTGTAGTCTTCGTCGCGTGAGTCTTGGTGTAGCTCCCAAATAAAAATTCCGGGATAACCGTTTTCTGATACAAAATCTGTTTTCGTCTTCAGTAACTCAGGTGTTTCCCAAAAATGCACATAGTTATCTAGCTCGTAAAAGCCTTGATTGTAATCAATGCCCTCTCCTTTAACGATAACATCGACTATTTCTCTGGCTGTAAGTGTTTTCACAGGTCCACTTACCACGGGGAAAGATTTATTGTAAAAAGGGATCCCAAGGCTCGTCTTCGCTACTTCATATTTCGTTATCATACTTTGACTCCAAGGTGCTGGATGCACCAGTCCACCATGGATATACTCCCATGCAGCATGGTGATTTTTAGGAGAACCGCCCCAACCGCCAGTGTAGTCATAAGCCATAAAACGAATAATATCTGCATATTCATCCAGATCTTTATGGAAGTTGATCCCTGACCAACCACCGGCCTGAACATCTACTGAGACCTCCAAATGCTGAGGTAACTTTTCACGTAGTTCTTTAACTAAGTTTAACAAGTAAGCACTCTCAATCGGGTTTGGCTGGTTATATGTACTCCAGTCTTCCCAATCAACATCAATACCATCTAGCTGATGCAGCTCAGCGTACGCAACTAAATTGTCAACCAGGTTGCTTCTGGCCTGCGCATCCATAGATAAGAAGTCTACCCCTGCTCCACCAACAGACAACATTACGCCTGTATTATTTGCATGCGCATGCTCCACGATATCATCAATATAACGATCAGCTTCAGTGGTATCCATGGTGCCATCAGAACGAGGATAGGCAAAAGCAACTATAATATGCGTAAGCTGTTCGGTCGCAAGATCACTTACGTCAAGCTCTCCACCTGCGGGGTAATCCCAAGTCGAGTAAAAACCTTCGACTCTAGGGCACGACTCTGCACTGACAGCACTTGTTGCTATGGAACCAATACATGCGACAGTCAATGCCGCGATGCAATTTCGTTTAAACATAACCTTCTCCATGTTGTTAAAATATGTATCCTTACTTTAAGTAACACGAATAACCTTTATAGAGTATTGAATATTTTTACGGTAAATATGTACCTTTTTTATTAGGCTTATATTGTTAAAAACAACATATAAAATGACTTAGTGCTGTCGCTTTTGAACCAAAAAAACCACAGTCATCTAGTGCTTTGTATTGAATGCATGATTTTTCATCACCGTTGCGACAACTTTAAACACATCGATCCAAGCTTGTCTCAACTCCGAGTTCCAATCGCTACCCAGCCCTTTTTTCAGGGTATAAAGCAATGCATTTCCAACAAGTGTGAAATGCTCTGGTTTAACGCCATAGTTGACGTGCCGCTCGGCCAGTTTTTGCAGCACAGGGACCAATGCGTCTAAATCGTCTAAAGAATTGACGGCAACTTTTAAAGTCGCCATTAACTTTTGACCTTGGCTTTTCATGCTATTTTTAAATAATGATTTAAGTGATGGATCATATTCGAACAGTGTTGTATAAAAAATATCAGCCGCTTGCTCTGAAATAGGCTCAACTTTTACAAAACTTGCTTGTACTAACTGTTTTTGTCTCTGTGATATGCTCATATTAACATCCGAGATTTATGGCTCTGTTAACAACTCTAGACCGTATAGCTCAATCTGGCTAATAATACGTATTATCACAATAAAATTGGTTATTCCCCCGCTTCAACAAACACTTTAAATCATGAAAAAAAATCAAGCTAATCATTAGTCATCGATGAGTTCATCGTTTTTCGATTAGACACAGTCCTCTGTAAGACATCAAGCCATGAACAAACAACAACAAAACGTTTCTATGAATTTACACAACAGCGCCGACAAATTCTAATTGTACATATAAATGTATGTAAATCAGCGTGATTACCACTCCTCTTTTTTTCACAGTTTTAATACCACAATCTGATTAAGTAGAATTTGAAGTCCAAAATTGAAACCAATCACTGCAGAGTAAAAATATACTCGCGAAGACATCAAACCAAATAACTCTGCTGTAGCGAACTTAGCGGCTAAACTCTTTTGTCTCTCTCGCAAGGCAATTACGTATGTGCCATATGAATCTGCAAACTTGCATATCGAAATTTATACTTTTTTACTTTTGTTGGACGTTTTTATTGTCTGTCTAAGAACAAAAAAATTTGTCATTCAGTAAAACAGGGATCAGCAGTCATTAGAGGTGGAAGTGATAGAGGCTGCGAAGAATTACATCACAGCCTGCGTAATTACATCACTATTTTTTTCTAGAATAAAAATTAGCGAATATGAAATCGCGCTCTTCAATGCTTGCATGACAGTTTGAACACATTTGCTTTATCATTGGTTCACTGCCTTTCCCAGCTAAAACAATATTGCCTTCTTTATCAAATTGAACGTATTCCCAATCCCCAAACCCTTTAGAATAGCCTTTTTCTCGCTTAATCATCATCGTAATAGTCAGGGCATCATGGGGCGCTCCAGAAACCGATGAAAAGTTCTCCTTCAAAACAATGGTGCCAGGGCTATAAACCTTAAAGTTTGGCTCAGCAATTTCGTCTTCATCCTCTTCTTCTTCATCATAATCTTGATAATATCTTAAATATTCTAGATAGTTTTGCTCATATACTTTCGCATCTTGATTAAGAAAAACGACAATAAACTGCTGCCAGTGAAGTCCTGAGTGCTCAAAACCCGTCATACGATGCCACTTGGTTCGGTAATTTTTTAAAGCAGCTTTGTATTTATCAGGTACTTTAAACGGGTACACGTTAAACGGATCTGCCGATACAGTAAAAGAATGTAAGCTGAGTAACACACACAGCAATTGTATAATACGTGTCATTGATGGCTCCCTAATTTAGAGCAAGCTTTAATGTCGCACGCTTTTTGCCTTTATACATCACATCAACGCTCGTTTCTTGTCCCTTTGCCAACTTTAGTTCGACGGGATCGTATTTTGGGATTTGGAGCACAAATTCAGTATGAGAACCAACGTCTAGTTTAATTGGGTATACTTTTTGTTTTTTGGTAAAAGGCAGCACCTGATAGGCATCAGAGTTTACATTTGCAATATAGCTGCGCATTTTAGGATGAATTTTACAACCAATTCTGGTTAGCGTATTTTCGGACCAATCAGCTGACACCTTTGTTGTCTGTCCATGGTTCATAAGCCCTACGTCAAATTTGACGCCTGAGTTCGGGTCATTAGCAAAAATATTATGTTGAAATTCATCGGAATTTTTAAACGTAATCTCTCCACTTTTTCCAATCACTACCGCTTTTTTATCGAACACTTTATTGGACTGATCCAACTCTGCAGAACTTGGTCCTTTGCCACCTTTAGCATAGACTAAACCGACAAATGAGGGGCGTTTAACAAACTCTAACTCCCCCGTTAATACCGCTGCTTCGGCAGAAAATATCGAACATAGCCCTATACTTATTAACATATATTTTTTCATGGCCACTCCTTAGTTTGGTAATTTGGGACGGGTGATAACAACCGGATCTGTTAAAGCCGCCATAAATGCAATGAGATCCGCTTTTTCCTGTGGATTTAAATTAAGCGGCACGATCAAAGGGCTAACATTTTTCACGTTTACCGCCCCTTTGTCATAGTGTTCAACAACTTCTTCTAGGCTGGCTAAAGAGCCATCGTGCATATATGGTGCACTCATGATGATGTTTCTAAGCCCTGGAGTTTTAAAAGCGCCTTTTAGCTTACTATTTGGGTCAACGGCAAATCGACCATCGTCATTGTCTTCAATGCCGATATTGTGAAAACTGTCATCAGTAAAGTTTGCGCCGTCATGACACTTGACACATCTTGCTTTACCGACAAACAGTTTGAGTCCTCTAATTGCTGAATGCGACATCGCCTCTCTTTGACCAGCGAGATATTTATCAAATGCCGAGTCGTCACTAATTATAGTCATTTCAAACGCGGCAATTGCGCGACCAATGTTTTCGAACGTTAAGGCTCCATATACCTCTTTAAATTCTTTTTTGTAAAACGGTACTTTTTCTAACCTTTGTAACGCTTCTTTAGGTGTCATTTGCATTTCAACATCAGAAACTATCGGCCCTAAAGCTTGTTCTTCAAGACTTTTTGCCCTACCGTCCCAGAAAAAGATAGCAGACCAAGCTAGGTTATATAGGTGTGGCGCGTTACGCCCCAAAATATCTCCTCCGCTTCCAATGCCTTTTGCTAAACCGTCACTAAAGCCCAACTCTGGGTTGTGACATGTCGCACATGACTGATTTTGATGTTTTGACAATCTGTTATCAAAAAATAGCATTTTACCGAGGTTTACTTCCCTCTCGCTGGGCTCTTCATCATCGATGTACTCTATGTCATCAATATCCGGCGTTGCCAAATTACCATATGCGGGTGAATCCACCGCCCACGCTCCCGAACAAAGCGTCAGAGCACAAGAGAATAAAAGCCATTTGTTACAATCCATTACCAGCCCCCAAGTAATCAATAATCATTTGTAAATATTTAGATATAAACTTTGACCTTACCGAAGGATTGACTATATTTTTCAATAAATCAAAAAATTAGTAGCTTTTAATAAAAGTTTTTAAATCCAAGGAATTAGGTACAAACACCAAAGTACCTTGCTACTAAAATAAATCAGAGCTCATAACAAAATATGAAAATTTCTCGTTTCGTTCCAGGCATTGCTGCGCAGATGTTACTGGCTTTTGGTGTGATTACATCACTGGGCATTTTTAGTAACTTTTTTGTTTACTTGAGCACAGGTACATTGGCCAGCAACTTCACTCAAGTATCCTCAGTGTCGATCCCACTGGTGAATGTCAATTCTGATCTAAAAATGAAAATCCTCGATTCATTAATCGCACTTGAAGAGCAAATTATTACAGGTAGTAACGTGCAAGCACGTAATAGTACAGTTGCGAGAAGAGAGAATGCATGGGAAGACATTGAGCGAAACTTTACACAATTGAGCCAACTCGCGAATCAGACTGGGTTTAGCGAGGATAAGCTACGCGTGATTCAATCTAATCTAAAGCGGCTCAAGCAAGAGCAACAAGTTACTTCCAACATCGCAAACACGCTTGAGAATGAGCCTGCGGTTAAACTACTGGTGACACAGGCTATCCCGCTTGCTGAGTCCATGGTGCAGTTACTAGCACAAATGATCGAAATTGAAAGTGAACAAGACTTGGATGAAGACCGCATTGAGCTGTTCAAATTGTTAGTCGATTCTGAAGTCAGTTTCGCCACTGCCATTTCAGAGTTACGGGCTTTTTTATTGACTCGCGAACAAAAGAACATCGATGGATTTGATCAAGCTTGGTTTAAAAATAGTGATGCATTTGTATCTATCCTAGATGACTTCGAAGACTTATTTACCGATGAGCAATTAGACTATTGGAGTTCGTACAGTGAAGAGCGGGAAAAACTCGCGCCTATCACTATACTAGCCTTTGAAAAACAAGCTAGTGAAGAAGCCAATTTTGCCACCCACCACCTCAGTACAACGATAAAGCCACTAACTGAAACTATTTTCAGTGAGTTGCAAGAAATGAACGAGCACGTTGAGTTTGTCACTAAGCAAGGGATTGATGACACCCAACATGCGCTCTCCAATATGCTAGTTGTCCTTGCGATCAGTTCTATCCTCACTATCTTAATAGCCAGTGTGATCAGCGTGATGTTCAGCAGCAAGCTCAAAAACCGAGTTAAGTCTTTGTTGACAAGAGCGAAAAATATCTCTGTGGGAGATTTTAAAACACAACAATCGTATTTTGTTATTCGTTCTGATGATGAGCTAAACCAACTGTCGGAAAGTTTTAACCACATGACGCTCTCTTTATCCTCAACCATTGCGACAGTGAGACGCCAATCTAGACAAGTTGGCCACTCAGCACACCAGGTGGCTGCAATTGCAACAGAAATAAGCACTGTTGCCAAAAATGAGAACGCAAGTTATTCAGAAGTAATGCGCGTAATAGAGTCCTTTATGGACTTGTTAGTTGAATCTGGACAAGCCATAGAACAAAGCCAAGTAGTGCTAGAGCAAGCCAAAACAGAAGCGGACACAGGTATACAAGCAGTCGAGAGTAACCTTAGTGAAATGGCAAAAACAGTTGAAGTCGTAACGCTTGCTTCCGAAGGTGTTGAAGAGCTCAAAGCTGCGAGCGAAGAAATCGAATCTGTGACTGACGCCATCTCTACTGTCGCAGATCAAACTGCACTGATAGCGCTCAATGCCGCAATTGAAGCTGCAAGAGCTGGTGAACAAGGCAGAGGTTTTGCCGTAGTTGCTGACGAAGTAAGAAATTTGGCACAGAGAACTGCCAACTCTACAGACGAAATTAGAACTGTGATCTCTCAGTTGACTAACAAAGTGGGCGATGTGATCAGGTTAATGTCGGATATAATTCATCAAGTTGATGTCAGTAAGATGCGTTCAGATGAAAGCGGCCAAGCACTTAGAGCGATGACAAGCACGATTGATTCTATTATTTCTGCCAATGACCAAATTGCTCAGCGATCTAATGAACAAAGTAATCAGATGCACGAAATGCAACACAAACTACAGCACCTATTCTCATCATTGCAGCAAAACGCTGAGAAAGCGCAGATGGTTTCCATGATTGGGGCCGATTTGTATCAGACATCTGAACTTGTGAACAACCTAATGGATAGTTTCCATTTTGACGAAGATAAAGATGCCATTAAAAAGCGCCATGAAAAAAGGCGTTCAGACAGATTGGAAGCAAAAATTAAGATCCAGCTCATCGCCCAAGACATATCGTACTCTACCATCACAAGGGAATTAAGCTGTGTTGGCTGTGGTGTCACACTTAGTAAACAATTGAATCAAGAGTTAGACATTGACGCAAATTTAACTTTGGTAATGTATCTCCCTAAAAAGAATTACAAAGAGTATATGGATCAAACTCCTATGAAGATATCAGCACGTGTGGTAAGGAAAGAGGAAAAGAACCAAGAATATACTTACTACGGTATGGAATTTATAGTTGAAAATGAAGAGAGACGTGGCACTTTGTCGGAACTATATGAGTTCTTTGACCAGTAATAATAGAATAAGTATGCTCAGTGGTTACTGAGCATACTGCTTTTCAAGACAACCTAACTTATAGGATCTCTAGAAGCTCAACATCAAAGATAAGTGTTGAGTAAGGTGCGATTGATGCGCCAGCACCACGCTCACCGTATGCTAGGTCGTGTGGAATGTATAGACGTAGTTTAGAGCCAGCAGTCATAAGCTGTAGTGCTTCAGTCCAGCCTTTGATCACGCCATTTACAGGGAATTCAGCAGGCTGACCACGGTCGTATGAGCTATCAAATACAGTGCCGTTGATTAAAGTACCGTGGTAATGAACACGTACTGTTGAATCGGCAGAAGGCTTGTCACCCTCACCTGTAGTGATAACTTCGTACTGAAGACCAGACTCAGTTACAGTTACTTCAGCGCGCTTTGCGTTTTCTTCTAAGAAAGTAGTGCCTTCAGCAGCTAGTACTTTTGCTTCTTCTTCACGACGAGCTTGGATTTCGCTATTGATCTTTTCGAAAGCAGCTTGGATCTCTGGGATCTCAACGCGGAACTCACCGCCAGTGTATGCGTCTTTCATACCTTCAAAAACTGCATTTAAGTCTAGACCTTCGAAAGGGTTAGCTTTCAATTGCTCGCCCATCTGTAGACCAATACCGTAGCTCGCTTTACCAGCGTCTGTGTTGAATAAATCTGACATATAAATTCACTTTATTTATCATTTTAAAAGGACGCGCAGTTTAGCACAGAGAAAGGATAACTTATAGGGCGCAAAGAAAATACACGCCCTATAAACTACTTATCATGAGTTAGTATCAAAATTTTTTGATTTTAGTTCTTTAACTAAGAATGTCGCAAATGGAAGAGATAACACTAAACCTATAACCAGCTCATTACTGTAACCGGCAAGTTTGTCGCCAAAAAAGATCCCAAAACCAATCACACCAAATAATGAAATAACAATTGATGCTAAAAATGGCCATAGCTTTTCATACTTCGTAATGAGATGTCCAATCAGGGCATTAAATAAAAAAGTATATAACAGTGTTTGCCAAAGTGTGGGTTCAGACTGGCCATCAATTGACATAATCACTGCCATTTGCAGACCACTTAAATAGAAAAAACTAAAGACAATCCATAACGAGCAATGTTTTACAACATCTTGGGCCATTGAACTCTCCTAACGAAAAAAACCGCCGTTAGGCGGTTTTGGGAATGAGGTGGCGGAGAGATAGGGATTTGAACCCTAGATACGCTATTAACGTATGCCGGTTTTCAAGACCGGTGCTTTCAACCACTCAGCCATCTCTCCGTTGTTGGCGCGCATCTTAAGGGCTATTCATAAATATGTAAAGTACTTTTTTGAACTTTTGACAATTATTATAAAATACCGAGCTTAATAATATTGTTTTGGACGTCGCGCCAAGAAAGCACAGACAATGCTTACAAAAACGATGCACAGAAACACAGCGCCAGAATCAATAGCAATATGGATCAGCTTTTCCCAACTGTTAAACTTTTCTGCCATTAACGGAATTACCGAAATAGATGCAACGACCATAAAAATCTTTAATGCTGCGAAAAAATCAAAACGCCGATTAAAGTTCATCCATGTGGTAATCAAAACAAGTAATAAAACAGGCGATGATAACGACACCCAAGCATTGCTAACATATATGAGCAAATAGTGGCAAATGATACACCCGAGTACACCCCATGTGATCCACACCCACCAATTTTCTCGTCGCTTTAGAAACAAATCTCCCATAACCTATCTTCTTATATTTATTCACAGGTAACAAACTAGGTACATCTATACTAAGAATTACTAGACTAACAAACACAGTTTAAAAAACAACCAGCATACGATGAATTATTTTGCTCATCAGTAGTAAGGTTTTTATTAGGGTTTAGTAATGAACATAGCTTTAAGAGAAATTACTTTTTGAACGGGAAAATACCTCGCTGATAATCATAGACTCCGCAAATAAAACAAAATTTAAGTAAAACCCCTCTATTCCATTAAAAACTTAATATATGGCAATTTTTCAAGTTGTTATATCTAAATCAGCTTGACTTCATAACGGCCATAACGATAATGCAAACCATTATCAGTTAACACCATATTTGGTACAAGCGTATGGACCGCATATTCCTTAACTGACTTCAGTTGCACCATTTATTGGTGTGGCATTCACTTGTTCTTCTGGATAGGATTTTATGGACAACTCAACTTTTCAATCTTCTATTAAGCGCCGTGGTACTCTCCGCTTGGCTCCTATTGCTATCGCGCTTGCTTCAGCTATAACGGGTACTCATGCCTTTGCCGAGACCGAATCAGATAGTAGTCAATCTGCAAATGAAATTGAACGCATCTATGTGACAGCGTCAACGGCAGGCAACTACTCTGACGCAGCGACCAAGTCTGCGACAAAGATGATTCTTTCTTTGAAAGAAACGCCGCAGTCGGTGTCGGTTATTACTCAGCAACAATTGGAAGACTGGAAATCAGTTAATATCAAGGACATTTTGCAACACACCACAGGGGTTTATGCCAGTACATCTCGCAGCCATGACCGTCCATTTTTCATGGCGCGTGGCGAGCGAGTCAACTTAGTTCAAGTTGATGGCGTTCAGCAATTTCCGGGTGGCCGCCGTTCAGATGTAAATGGTGACGCCATTGCCTACGAACGTGTCGAAATTTTGCGTGGTGCAAACGGTTTAATGACTGGTGTGGGCTCCCCTACAGCAACCATTAACTTAGTTCGCAAACGTGCTATTAGCAAAGAACTAGACGGTCATGTAGGTGTAACCACTGGACGCTGGAACAATAACCGTGTCGAGTTAGATGTTTCTACTCCACTTAGTAGTGACGGCAGTATTCGTGGCCGTGTTGCAGCAGCACACTATGATAGAGACTCTTTTGTAGACAGATATAGTCAGGAAAAAACTTCTGTTTATATGACAGCTGAAGCAGACTTAACAGAGTCTACACTTTTGCGTATCGGTTACGAGTATGCAGACACAGAGTCTTTGGGTGCAATGAATTCACACGCTGTTCCTTACTATTTCAGCGATGGCTCTTTGTTTAATGCTGACAGAAGTGATACGGGCCTTGCCGCGAAGTACAGCTCCTGGCCGCTTGAAGAAAATACTTATTTTGCAAGTATTAACCACGGTTTTGACAACGGGTGGCAGCTAAATACTATTGCAACGTATAACACCATTGAGATGGAAGGCGGCAACCTGTTCTTTGTGTGGACAGATGACTATTACAATCCAGACGGAACCAATACACTAGGGCACAGCTACAATTTTGTGATCAGTGACTCAAAAGACACGCAAAAGACATTTGATATTAACTTACAGGGTGGCTTCGAGTTTTTAGGTCGAGAGCATGACCTTATCGTCGGTTTTAATTTGTTTGATAGAGAGCGTGTTGGTTACAACAAAAAAGATGGTCAGCGCGATATCTCAATCGACAACATTAACTATTTCAAGTGGACAGGCGACGTACCGCGTTATTCATACACTAATTTAGGCACAGCTAACTACACCACAAATCATGATAGTAGCGGTATATATATAGCCACACGCCTTTCTCTTACTGATAATTTAAAGTCTATCATTGGTGTTCGACAAACCGATTGGGAAGTAGTTGAACATAGAACCAACCGCAAAACGGGTGAGTTTGCTCACAGCAAAGGCGGCAGCTATGAATTAAGCAACGAAATTACACCATATGCAGGCCTCATTTATGATGTGAACGACGAGTTCAGTATTTACGCAAGCTATACCGATGCATTCGAGCCTCAAAACAAATACGACAAAAATGATAACCTGCAAGATCCTGTAGTCGGCGACAGCATTGAAGCTGGTTTAAAGGCCGAAGTCGGGCTTTTAAACTTTTCTTTCGCAGTATTTGAAAGCAATAAAAACAATGTTGCACAAGATGACCCAACTCAAAAGCAGCTCACACCAAATGGTAATACAGCAACCATTCTTATCGATGGTGCCAGAACCAGAGGCTTTGAGTTAGAGCTCAGTGGTGAAATCTCTCCAGGGTTTAACATCTATTCAGGTTATTCATACGCTAAGACGGAAGATGAAACTGGTTACCCCCTGAATACCGAAGTACCAAAGCAACTATTTAACTTATACACAACATACGAACCAACTGAATTGATAGAAAATTTAACGGTTGGTTTAGGTGTCAACTGGAAAGACGGTTATTGGGTAAATAGTACCCGCCCTGCTGGCAATGGCGAATATTACGAAGCACCTTGGGGACCAATGCCTGTAGAGGTTAAAGAGCTTCGTACTCACGGCTCTATCGCATTATTTAATTTGATGGCCCGTTACGATGTAACCGACAACTTAAGCGTTTCACTTAATGTAGACAACCTGTTTGATAAGAAATACTACAACGCCATTTCTAAAAACCAAGGTTATGTCACGTGGGGTGAACCAAGGAATTGGAAGCTATCAGCAAGATATAACTTCTAAACCGTTCTCTCTTTCTCTCTAACAAGCGAGCTGATCGGCTCGCTTTTTCGCACACACTAAAGTTAACGCTAAAATCGCAACGCCGTCATGTAAATTTATTGTTACACCCAATTGTTTGTTATTAATACTTATATTAACAATCTGTTTTAGAAACAAAGTGGTCAAACCTCTGTTTATTTATCCGTCAAATCTTGAAATCTAGGTGTATCTCAGATTATTCCTATATTAGCTCAATTCCGAGCTATTAAAGGAAACGATACATCATGAAAAAGGTTAATTTACTCCTGTCAGCGCTCACAATAATGACAGCTAATGCGTATGCTTCTCCACCTACAGATGTCCAACCAAATGTGGTTGGTGGTATAGAAACGCCAGCTTACTCAAGACCATATCAAGTTGCTCTGCTTATGAATGGCCGCCAAGGGTGCGGCGGAACACTGATCAGCCCAAATTGGGTATTAACAGCCGCCCACTGCCTCGATAGCGCTTCGACTTCGAGCTTAACCGTACGTGTCGGCGCACACTCAATCAGTCGTGGTGATGGTCAATCCATCAGAGTATCTCAGATTATAAACCATGAGCGTTGGCGCGGTGCAAATGGTATCCGCTCGGGCTACGACATTGCTCTTCTAAAACTAGCCTCACCTGCATCGAATCAGTATACACCGGCAAAACTACCAACTGCCGCCATTGAATCTCAATATGCAAATGTCGGCGATTATGTCACTGTCTCTGGTTGGGGTCTTACCTCAAACCGAGGCAGACCGAGCGATGTATTGCGAGAAGCAGACCTACCGGTGATCAGCAATAGTAGCTGTAGCTCATTGCTAAACTTCTCTATTCCAGGTTCGGTGATTTGTGGTGGTGGCGAAAGCGGTCGCTCTGCCTGTAATGGCGACAGTGGCGGCCCGTATGCGGTGCGTGTAGGTAGTGACTTCTATAGCATTGGTACAGTCAGCTGGGGGATTGGTTGCCAAGGGGCAACTGCTTTTACGCGTACTACTAGCTATATAGACTGGATAAAACAAAAAACCGGGATTGGCGAAGACAACCCGCCAGTAGCAGATTTCTTATACGCAGTGAATGGAACTTCAGTCAACTTTACTAGCAAATCGACCGATGACAATGGCATCTCTGGTTTCGATTGGCAATTTGGTCAAGGAAACGCCTCTTCATCGTTAGAAAATCCAAGCCATGATTATAACTCAGAAGGTAGCTTTAACGTTACTTTGACAGTAACTGATACCAAGGGACAAACCGATAGTATTTCAAAACTCGTTACTGTAGGCAAACCGACTGATTGCGCCGCGCAATGGCAAGCAACACAGAATTACTCGCCTGGTGATAAAGTGACATTTAATGGTGTGGTCTATGAAGCTATTTGGTGGTCACAAGGTGCGCAGCCTGATCTATACAGCAATGTATGGAAATCCAGTGGCAAATGTGATGGTTCAACAGGCCCGCTGCCTGTTGCTGATTTTACCGTAGTAAAAAACAATCTTACCGTCTCGCTACAAAACCAAAGTACAGGGGCAGTTTCATACTCATGGGACTTCGGTGATGGCGCTACTAGTAGTCTACAATCACCAACACATACGTACGCAGTAAAAGGTCAGTACACTATCACTTTAGTTGCAAAAAATAACAAGGGTGAATCAGCAACGTCCAGCAAGCTTGTAACAGTTGGAGAAGTTACAGGTGGGTGTGGTGGTTTACCAACATGGTCTGCCGATGCTGTCTACCTAAAAGGTGACCGAGTTGCACACAATAATGCTATCTATGAAGCGAATTGGTGGGTACAAGGAGAAAACCCGGCTAATTCAGGTAACTGGGGTCCATGGACATATATCCAACCATGCAATTAACAAACTGATAGTAAAATGTAAATTTTACTTTTAAAGCCATTCAGTCCCATGTAATCTTGTAGGAAAAATTAGTCATACAGAGAGCATGGGACTTAATCAACAAGATAGAACAGAACTCACCCGGTTAGGTGAAAGGATCCAAAAAACCTTTAATGCAGTAAAAGATACGTTACCCGATCATGCACAAACAATTGGCGGATTTACAAAGCACCTAGATTATAACCGCTCAAATAGCCAACGGTTTTTCTCCGCATGTAAAGCCAACAGTGGTTTGCAAGTGCTCGTTGAGTTGCCTGGTATCCACGCTCTAAAACTGCTATCACAAAAGCTCTCCCCTGAAATATCCCACTCGCTAATGAGCCAAGTAAATCAAGTTGTCACTTTGTTTATTCAGTGCATTGAAAATAATGCGAAAAGTCATGCAGACTTAAAACGTCGTATTCTTGCGCCATTGCACCAAATAGATAACGGTGACGAAAACACTAACCACAAAGCCCAATTATATAAAGCGGCACAAGCACTTCTAAAATTTAGTGTTGAAGAAATATTTTGCGTCTATATTTTGCGTAAAAATCAGAACGATCCAAGATATTTACAAGAAGTCGCACTTATTAGTAAATCCGGTATAAACCGACAAGTTGGTGCAGTACCTTTCGTGCAATTTTACACCCACCCTCACCCAGAACACTTTAAAGGTCCCATCACCATTACGCGCTCTAGCACTTTGCAAACAAACGAGTTCACCCTTGGTGTCTCTAAAGAATATTCAAGCACTGGGTTTATAGAGGCTTTCAGTACTTATTCACCTAGCAATTCTGGACTGGTATTTGACCCTTTACCTAGCAATAATTGTAACGTCACATTTGTGTTTAATAACCCCGACGAAGTAGTCAACCCGTTACATCAAAACAGCCCTTGCAGTTCCACAAGTCTATCGATTAAAAACCCAGCGAAAAAGCTCACTATGCTTGTTTTACTTGAAAAGCAAATAGATAAATGCAGTACCGTAAACATTGGCTGCTATCACAGCAACCAAAAAGTAGAGGAAGGTAAACTCAAGGCCAGTGACTTATGGACAGAGCGCTTTCCTGAGTTTCCCGAGCTTAAAATTACGTCTTTAGAAGAGCGCTTCGCGCACAGTCAATTGCAACCGGCTCAAAAAGAGAAGCTGCGCTATTTGCTTGACGTCAGTGACACCAATACAAACGACTTTATCTGTTACGCAACAGAAGTAGATTATCCTATTTGGTCAAGCACCTATAGAATATACTTCGAACATCAGTGATCACAGCTTGTCCAAGTTGCATAGAAGGTCTGAAGCATGCTTCAATATTTCGGCCTGTTGCTCAGGTGACTTTTTACGCCATGTTGCGTAGACCATTCGGTTACGAGGATTAGCAGAAAACGGCTGTTCATGCTCGTTCATAAAGTGCCAATAGAGCGAGTTAAGTGGGCAAGCATTGTGCCCGGTAATAGATTTAATGTCGTAGTGGCAATTGGAACAGTAATCGCTCATTTTGTTGATGTAGTTACCGCTGGCTGCATATGCTTTAGAGCCAACAATTCCACCATCTGCAAACTGGCTCATACCACGAGTGTTTGGCATTTCTACCCATTCAATCGCATCAATATATACGCCCAGATACCACGCATCAACTTGAGATGGTTCGATACCAGCTATCAAACAAAAATTACCTGTCACCATTAAGCGCTGAATATGATGAGCATAGGCATAATCGAGGGACTGTTTAACAGCATGTTTTTGACAATTCATTTTGGTTTCTCCATGCCAAAACCAAACTGGTAAGTCTCGCTTTGCTTCAAGCGTATTTAATTGTCCATATCGCGGCATATTGAGCCAATAAATACCGCGTACAAACTCTCGCCAGCCAACAATTTGCCTAATAAAACCTTCCACTTGTGCAATATCTATTTCATCTTCATGTTGATGAAAATAAGCTATAGCAGTATCTACAACAAATTTTGGACTGATAATTTTGCTATTCATAGCAAATGACAGTCTAGAGTGGTACAGACTCCATTGTTTTTTTACATACATATCGTCAGCTTTGCACGTCATGGCATCTTGAAAAAAACCAAATTTACTTAATTGCGTTTCACAAAAAGAAACAAGAAGCGCCTTAGCTTGTTGTCTATTAATAGGCCACAGACATTTTGCTTCATAGGTACCAAAGGTGCTGACCTGATGCTTTTGTAATCTAGCAAACACATCACTCACATCATTTGCGAACACCAAAGGTTCTGGGATGTGGGATAAGTCTTTTTGCTTCAACTTATTACGGTTATTAGTATCAAAATTCCACTCTCCTCCCACAGGCTGTCCATTGTCCATGAGAATATTAAACCTAACCCGCATTTTTCGATAAAAAGCTTCTAACCGATGCTTTTTTCCAGCGCAGAAATAGGTCGCTAATTCACTATCGGATAAATAAAAGTGCTCTGTTTCATAACCTCGAGTACTCAATTTACTGTGTGCACAAAATTCACTAAGCTGTGTGCGGAGCCGATACTCATCAGGCAGCTGATATTCAAAAGTCTCTATCGCATATTTTTCAAAAAGTGTATCTAATAACGCAGGTAAATCCTCATGGGGCTGAGTGTCATCTAGTATTAAATGGACAACATGATGACCCGCTTTTTGAAGCGCAAGCGAGAATGCCTTCATTGCTGCAAAAAATGCACAAACTTTCTGGATATGGTGTTTTACATAATTTGTCTCTTGGTGCAACTCTGCTATCACGTACAAGGTGTTATCGTTTATACACTTGTACCATGAATGACAGGCATTGAGTTGATCGCCCAATATAAGTCGTAGCGTTTGGTAAGTTTTAGCCATGGTTTTTTAACTCTCTTTAACGCGGCTCAAAGCACAGCGTTTCGAACAATATTTCACATTCGGCCAATCCCTTGCCCACTTTTTGCGCCAGGAAAACGAGCGCTTGCATACAGGGCAGGTTTTTGTAGGTAAGTTCAGTTTTTTGTGCATCACCCTTCCCTTACATGCGTCGCCAAAATACGTTTTGACTCTCTTTTAACGTCTTCTCGATTTTTCCAGTGCCATAACAAGGCTTGTGCTTTGGTATAACTTTCTTGTAAATTTATTATCGGTAACGGGTAATCAACACCAACCTCAATGCCGTACATCAATTGCTCCATGTCCGTTAATCCCCAAGGCGAATGCACCAAAGGTGCTGGAATATTGTCAAGCTCCGGCACCCATTTTTTGACAAATATGCCCTCGGGATCTTTTTCTTCACCCTGTTTAACTGGGTTATAGATCCGTATCGTATTTATCCCGGTTACACCGGCTTGCATTTGAAACTGACTGTAGTGTATCCCCGGTTCAAAATCTAAAAATAACTTTGCCAAATGCGCGACCCCAGCTCGCCAATCTAGCTCTAAGTGGTGACATAAAAAACTCACTAACATGGCTCGCATTCTAAAGTTTAAGTATCCTGTTTTTATTAAGCATCGCATGCAAGCATCAACCATGGGTATGCCTGTAGTTCCTGTTTCCCAAGCACGAAGCCTCTCGGAGGCTTCATTACCATCAATCCTAGGCATGCATTCATATGCGCGGTTAACACATCTAAACTCCATCTCGCATTCACTCTCAAACTTCTGAATGAAGTGACAGTGCCAATGTAGCCTTGATGCAAAAGCCACAAGCGAGCGCCGCCATTGTGGCTTTTTCCAATTAGCCAAAACTGATTGGTATACCTGTTTCAAGCTCACATTTCCCCAAGCAAGGTGAGCTGAAAGCCTAGAACAATGTTTATGCGACTTCTCAGGGCTAGACAAAGAAAAAGCATACTCTTTTCCCCGACTGCCAAAAAAAGAGTCGATCATATGCCAAGCTTGAGTTTCTCCGCCGCTTTGAAAGTCAGCTGCACCGCTTTCATATTTAAAACGTGCTATGTCAACATGCCTATCGAATAGGTTGCTAGCTGAAAACCAGTTAACCTGGCTACAATTAACGTCGTAAAGCGGGCCACGCATGACTTGTTGCCAATGCTTGTCCCAGCAAGCTCGTGCTTTCAGTCCTCTGGTCACCGCCCCTTGAGGAAATTCGCGCCAAGTAATATCGCGTTCATCGCACCACTGTGAGACTTGCTTATCTCTATCATATGTAAAACCAACTCCAATCTCCTGATGAGAATACAAGCCATCTATACCCACCTCTTGGTTGATCTGCTCTAGCACTTCAAGGATCTCTCCATAAGCGCAATATAAACTTTCGGACGGGATATTGTGTGCGATGTCTTCCAAAGATTGTGCAATAAATCTAAGATGACGACGTGAGGTATGCTTATCTTTTACCGCGCTTGGCTCAAAGCAATAAAACAGTAGTATCGGGTTGCCCGATTGGCTGGCCTCATACAATGCTGCATGATCCTTAAGGCGCAAGTCTCTCTTTAACCACACTAGGTTAACGCCCATTTTCGGCTCTCATAACTGGCCAATCTACCATATCAACGCTTTCAAAACTTGGCTTTGATCCACAGAGCCATTTCTTTTGAAATGACCCGTCTTGATCATACATCTGAGTTTGTTTTTCGATATTGAAATGCCTACCGCCTCTGGGGTCATCGCCAACACCTGCAATGTACTGCCAATTCCCCCAATTTGAAGCAACATCATAGTCAATCAGTTGCTGTTGGAAATACGCTGCGCCATAACGCCAATCTACTTGAAGCTCGTTGACCAAACAGCTAGCAACTATTTGACGACCTCGATTAGACATGAACCCAGTCTCATTTAACTCTTTCATACAGGCGTTCACGAGCGGATACTGAGTTGTGCCGCAACACCAACTTTTAAATCGCTGTGGGTAATAGCTTGTCAAAGGCCGCCCCCCTTGCGAGCCTGTAAACTTAAACAACATAGCACCTTTTAGCATAGCTTTATGATGGAAGAAATCTCGCCACATCAACTCAAAGCGTATCCAATAAGTCGATTCATTTGCTCCATTCTCTTTTTCATACTGAGTTAAATGGTTAATTATTTGCCTTGGCGAGAGATTGCCAACGCTAAGATAAGGGCTAAATTTAGTTGAATTGTATTTTCCATCTAGCGCATTTCGGGTCTGTTTATATATAGAAGCAGCGGGCTTTAAAAAATATTCTTCAAGGTGGTTTTGCGCTGCTCGCTCCCCCCCTAAAAAATGGCTCAGGTCTGTTGAGTTTGTGCTTTCTAGCTGATAGTTTTTTGAATTAAATGCTTTTAAATTTAGGGGCAATGGCAATGTATCTGCAAAAACATCTTCTGACGACTCAGAGATAACCAGTTTGTCCGCCTTTTTTCTAAATTTCGAAAAAGAGCCTCTTAAGTCTTGGTCATTTACCTGCTGAGGGCCAAACAACAAGTTGTTGTGCTGATGTATAAAGCGTACATCCCCGTTATCGGATTTAATATCTCTCAGCAATACCTGTTCATAATAACCAGCTCCAGCATGACAGCCCACTATGTCTATATCTGCTTGTGAGATTACTTGATTTAATACTTCTCTTGAGTTCCCTTTAAACACTTGTAACTCATACCCCAATTGTTGCAACTGCTCAGCTAAATCAATTAGGCTGTCTTTTATAAACTGCTGCCGCTTTGGGCCGAGGTGGACATGACTATAGTTGGTAGGCTCAAAAAGTGCTTGGTCAAACACATAAATAAAAAGGATGTTTTTACACGCATATAGAGTGGAATTTAATGTAAGGTTATCTTGAAGCCTTAGATCATCGGTAAACCAATATAGTGCATTATTCATGACGCGTTAGTACTCTGCCCATAAAATCAATATTTGACAGAGATATACGTATCAACAAGGAGATTAGATTTACATACTTGTTAGAGATTGCGAGGAAAAGGGTTAAGGCTATAGACAGCCTTAACCAAAAGTCTTATGTTGTTTAAGCAATGCTCAGGTTGATCTCTCGAAGCGCCTGCGCAGGATTTTCTGCTTTAGTAATTGGTCTGCCAATAACCAAATAATCACTGCCTGCGGCAATTGCTTTTGCAGGCGTCATAATACGCTTTTGATCACCTGCATCACTGCCTGCTGGCCTAATACCTGGCGTGACCAACTTAAACTCGTTACCTAGCTCAGCCTTGAGAGATTCAGCTTCTTGAGCAGAACAAACAACGCCATCTAATCCCGACTCTTTAGCAAGCTTTGCTAGATAAAGCACTTGCTCTTGCGGTGTTTTATCAATTCCAAGCTTATCCAGCTGAGCTTGATCCATACTGGTCAGCACGGTTACGGCGATAAGTAATGGCGCTTTTTCACCATATATGTTCAAAGCTTCTTTCGCTTTACTCATCATTTCAGTGCCACCACTTGCATGCACGTTAACCATCCATACGCCCAACTCTGCAGCCGCAGTCACAGCCTTGGCAACCGTATTCGGAATGTCGTGGAACTTCAGGTCTAGAAATACGTCAAATCCAAGATCTACCAGCTTTTTAACAAACTGAGGTCCAAAATAAGTAAACATCTCCTTACCTACTTTTAGTCTACACTCGTTTGGAGAAAGCTGAGACACAAACGCTAACGCTGCATTTTCGTCATCATAATCCAATGCAATTAGCACTTTTTTCAGTTCAATATTTGACATAATTACCTTAATTTTCTTTTAAAAGAATCACATACAATATTAATATCCATCTAAACCTCGACTTGGTACAACTGACTCCCATGTCTTACAAGATGGGCATAACCAGTATAGTTTATGGCTCGTAAAGCCACATTTATTACACTGATAGTCAGGTTTTGTGGATATATAAGATGTCACTAGATGATCTATCTCTTCTAGCACATCTTGCATTTTTACATTTTTGGAACTCAATAACTGTAGTAAATAGCTGAAGCCTCTAATTGAGGGTTCTCTTTTCAAGCTATCAGTCAAAAACTCTATCGCTTCGGCTACTCTTCCTGATTCAACTAACCCCTGACAGTGTTTTATTTTTATTGTGACACCAGCGTTAGGTAGTAGCTCTTCAATCAACCCATAAAAATCATCTGAAATATTTAAGGATACATAGCAAGATTGAAGATCATGAATAACAAGAGGTGCAATTTGTGGAAACTCTGAGGTTAATTTTCGCCAATAATAAATGGCTTTAACATTGTCTTGGCGCCCATGCGCATCCAAACCTAGTTCATAAAGCGGCCTGATCGCCTGATGATTAAGTTTGGTTGCCCTTTCTAAATATTGGGTATCATTAGACTCAAGGGCAACTTCACAATAAAAGTTTGCTATCGCAGCGCAGCTTGCCTTATCGCTAAAAAGCTCTGAATACGCCTCATACATATTCACGCCTTTTTGCCAGTCCCGTGTTTGCGAGTACAGCTGAATAGTCGGTTCCAAAGCTTCTTCAAAACCCGCTTTAACCAAAACAACTAAATTTGATTCAGCTCCGTCTAACAAGCCCGCCATTATATAATCTTTTGCGAGTTCAAGCCGACATGACTTAACCAGCTCAATGTCTAAATTGGGCTGCTCAATAAGAAGTTCATGGATTTTAATTGCTCTATCCAGTTCACCGCGTTTTCTAAATAGCGTAGCTAAGGTGAGGTAGTGCTCGACGGAGTCTGCGGATACTTCTAATAATTTAATTAAATGCTCAAGACCCTGATCTTCTTCTCGGTCGAGCAAGAATTTCAGGCCTTTACTATATTCGGATGTGATTTTTCTATTTTGCTCATGTGCTAAGTTTTTAGCACTGTTCTTCCCCATTACATAACCGTAAGCGGCAGCAACAGGAAGCAGCAAGAACAAAAGCTCGATCATGGCTGGCTTTGATCTTTATTCAATAATAAGTTGTTTGTTTTATGTAACTGACTATTCTTTCGTTTTAACCTTACTATTGAGCCTAAGTTAAACAAAACACCAAGAATTATACCTGTAAATAGACATAAGCTCAGTAGTGTCGCTAACGGCATTTCGGCACTTGCAACGATAAAGTTTACTTCAACAACATTCGGATTTTGTGTGCCTACTACAAACGCCACTAAAAGCAACACCAAAAGTAGTCCCTTTTTTACAACTCGAACCAAACTAGGTACTCCAATTACCCTTCGAGACTGGCGTTAACGCGATCTCTTAATTCTTTACCAGGCTTAAAATGTGGCACGTACTTACCGTCTAGTTCAACCGTTTCGCCTGTTTTAGGGTTGCGACCAGTTCTTGGTGAGCGATAGTGCAGAGAGAAACTGCCAAAGCCACGGATTTCAATTCTATCAGAGCCAGATAGTGAACCCGCCATTTGTTCTAAAACTTCTTTTACTGCATTTTCTACGTCTTTTACAGGAACATGTGCATGCTGTTCAGCAAGTTTTTCTATTAATTCAGACTTTGTCATAACGTTTCCTTTAAATAAAAAAAGAAGGGCTAAAGTGCCCTTCTTGATTAGACTTAAAAATTAGTCTTTTTGAGCATTTTTGAAAGCTGCTGCCATTGCATTTTCGAATGCTGGCTCTTCTTTCTTCAGCTTCTCTAGCGCTTCTTTCTCTTCAGCTTCGAAGATAGCTTTAACTGATAGGCTGATCGCACGATTCTTACGGTCAACACCAACAAATTTAGCTTCAATTTCGTCACCTGCAGAAACAACAGAAGTTGCATCTTCAACGCGCTCTTGAGCGATGTCAGCTACACGGATGTAACCTTCAACACCTTCAACAAGCTCTACAGTTGCGCCTTTCGCGTCAACTTCAGTCACTTTACCTTTAACAATAGCACCTTTTTTGTTTGCGTCTAGGTAGTTATTGAAAGGATCTGCTTCGATTTGCTTAACGCCTAGTGAGATACGCTCACGCTCTGGGTCAACTTGAAGAACGATTGCAGTGATCTCGTCGCCTTTCTTGTACTCACGTACAGCTTCTTCACCTGGAGTGTTCCAAGAGATGTCAGAAAGGTGTACAAGACCGTCGATGCCGCCGTCAAGACCGATGAAGATACCGAAGTCAGTGATTGACTTGATCTTACCAGTAACTTGGTCGCCTTTGTTCTGTAGACGAGCAAATTCCTGCCAAGGGTTAGCTTTACACTGCTTAAGACCAAGAGAAATACGACGACGCTCTTCGTCAATTTCAAGAACCATTACTTCAACAGTATCACCTAGTGAAACAACTTTTGAAGGGTGGATGTTCTTGTTAGTCCAGTCCATTTCAGAAACGTGTACTAGACCTTCAACGCCTTCTTCGATCTCAACGAAACAACCGTAATCAGTTAGGTTAGTTACGCGACCAGTAAGCTTAGCGCCTTCTGGGTAACGACCAGCGATTGCTGCCCAAGGATCTTCGCCAAGTTGCTTAAGACCTAGAGAAACACGAGTCTTCTCTTTGTCGAATTTAAGTACTTTAACAGCGATTTCGTCACCAACATTTACGATCTCAGATGGGTGCTTAACACGCTTCCAAGCCATATCAGTGATGTGAAGTAGACCGTCAACACCGCCTAGATCTACGAATGCACCGTAGTCTGTAAGGTTCTTAACGATACCTTTAACTTCTTGACCTTCAACAAGGTTAGCAAGAAGTTCTTCACGCTCTTGTGAGTTCTCAGATTCGATAACTGCACGACGAGAAACAACAACGTTGTTACGCTTCTGGTCAAGCTTGATTACTTTGAACTCAAGCTCTTTACCTTCAAGGTGAGCAGTGTCACGTACAGGACGAACATCAACAAGTGAACCAGGTAGGAAAGCACGGATTGAATCAACTTCAACAGTGAAACCACCTTTAACTTTACCGTTGATAACACCGATAACAGTCTCTTGGTCTTCACATGCTTTCTCAAGACGGATCCAAGCTTCGTGACGCTTCGCTTTCTCACGAGAAAGGATAGTTTCACCGAAACCGTCTTCGATTGCGTCTAGTGCTACGTCTACTTCGTCGCCTACAGCAACTTCTAGTTCACCAGCAGCATTTTTGAATTGCTCTGCAGGGATTGCACTTTCAGACTTAAGGCCAGCATCAACAAGAACGATGTTGTTCTCGATTGAGATAACAGTACCTTTAACGATAGAGCCTTGCTCTGCTTCAAAACCCTTTAGGCTTTCTTCAAATAACTGCGCAAAATTTTCTGACATACTAAATACGTCTCATATATAAATGTACCAATAAGCAACCATGCTGCATGGGGTAGTTAAAAAAACACCGGCAGCCTTGCCAGTGCTATGAAAAATTAGCTAACTTTTGGAAGTTTACCTGCCAATACAGCTTCATCAACAAGTTTAAGTACTTGCTGGTACACTTGGTCGGCATCTAAAGTCGTGGTATCAATATGAATAGCATCATCAGCTGGCACTAGCGGCGCCACCTTTCTATTCATATCTCGCTCATCACGTGCTTTAATATCTTCTAAAAGGCCCTCAATTGTAACATCAAGGCCTTTTTCCTTCAACTCATTAAAGCGTCTCTTAGCTCGTTCTTCGGCACTCGCTGTGAGATAAATTTTTAATTCAGCTGATGGAAAAACAACGGTACCCATATCTCGGCCATCTGCGATAAGGCCGTTTTCTGTTCTGAACGCACGCTGCCTGCGAAGGAGCGCTTCCCTAACGCGTGGAAGCATTGCAATTTTAGAAGCTGTGGCACCTACTTCTTCATTTCGAATAGTGTTCGTTACATCTTCACCTTCTAGTACGATTTTAGACTTCTTTGACGCACTATCAATCACAAATTGGACATCCAGATTCGCAGCCAGTGGCACAAGCGCTTCTTCATTATCCAGAGCGATTTGATGATGTAACACTGCAATAGATAACACGCGATAAATTGCGCCACTATCTAATACATCCCAATTTAGTTTCTCAGCCAACAAGCGACAAACAGTCCCTTTGCCAGAACCGCTTGGGCCGTCTACGGTGATTACGGGCATTGCAGCCTGCATTAAAACCTCCTGAAATGCACACCTTATATAAATCGGCGCCCATTATACGCAAGTTTGCTGAATAGATCCTTATCAACATGTAACTTTTTGTTCTATTGTCGGATTTGTATCTTTTATAGGTATGAGAGCGTGTAAGAAACACGCTCTTTTTGCAGAAATATTAGTGATGTGAAATTGATGCCAATACGTCAAAGTAGGTCGGGAAAGTTTTAGCAGTACAACCTGGGTCGTTAATGGTAACGGGTTGCCCACCCACAGACACCATCGAAAAGCACATTGCGATTCGATGATCGTTATAAGTGTCGATCTCAGCAAGTTTAAACTCTTCTGGCGGCGTAATTTCAATAAAATCCTCGCCTTCAACAACTTCAGCGCCGACTTTACGAAGTTCTGTGGCCATGGCATACAATCGGTCAGTTTCTTTAACTCGCCAGTTGTAAATATTTCGAATGGCAGTTTTACCTTCTGCAAATAATGCCACTGTCGCAAGTGTCATTGCCGCATCTGGGATCGCATTTGCATCAATATCCACCCCTATTAACTGGCCCTTTTTGACAATAAGCTTCTCGTCAAACCATTCAATTTTTGCACCCACTTGTTCCATGACTTTTGCGAAGCCAATATCACCTTGTACACTCGATTTACCAACGCCATTGATCTCGATTTCACCACCGGCAATAGCAGCAGCTGCAACAAAGTAAGAAGCAGACGACGCATCGCCTTCAACCATTATACTTTTAGGCGATGTATAACCTTGCTGTCCTTTGACATAAAAAATTTGGTAGTCATCGTGCTCAACGACCACACCGAATTGCTTCATAACACCAAGCGTAATATCAATATATGGCTTAGAGACCAACTCTCCAGAGATTTTAATTTCACTGTCTCCGTCAAATATCGGCGCAGCCATCAACAAAGCAGTTAAAAATTGACTTGAGATACTACCGTCAATTTCAACTGTTCCGCCTTGCA
Source organism: Pseudoalteromonas sp. Of7M-16 (assembly GCF_022347805.1). Classification (NCBI taxonomy): domain Bacteria; kingdom Pseudomonadati; phylum Pseudomonadota; class Gammaproteobacteria; order Alteromonadales; family Pseudoalteromonadaceae; genus Pseudoalteromonas; species Pseudoalteromonas sp. Of7M-16. Next base: position 41,461 of record NZ_JAKRFY010000005.1, read on the forward strand.
GCTTTTTGCCTGTGATATCTAGTGGTGGGTAGTGCTCATTTTTAAGATAAGTAACATCAGCTCCTAGTGCATCCAAAGCATCTACAAGGTGACCAATTGGGCGCTCTTCCATTCTCGGCTCACCCGTAAGCGTGAACTTACCTTGTGTCGCCGCCAAAACCGCTGTTAAAGGTCGAAATGCAGTGCCTGCGTTACCTAAAAATAAAGGTTCAGATGGCGTTTTAAACTGTCCGCCATTACCGTGCACCAGTGCAACCGTTTTGTCGTCGTTTAGTTCGACTTTAACACCCATGACGTCAAGTGCTGCGAGCATATGACGAATATCGTCACTATCCAGTAGATTTCGCACCTCAGTGACGCCGTCACACAAGGCTGCGAGCAATAATATACGGTTTGATAAACTTTTTGAGCCAGGTAATGTAACTGAACCAGACACTTTCTTAATTGGTTTTAAAGGTAACTGTTCCATCAACTATGCTCCTTGGCAAACTTTTCCATAAATGCAATAAGTGCTTCAATACCTTCTTTTGGCATAGCGTTGTAGATGCTTGCACGCATACCACCTACAAATCTGTGGCCTTCAAGTGCCATTAAGCCGTTTTGTTCAGCTTGCTGTAGGAAGCTGTCATTTAATGCATCATCTTTTAACCAAAATGGGACGTTCATCAATGAACGACAAGACTCTGCCACTTTGTTGTAGTAAAAATCAGAGCTATCAATATAGTCGTATAGAAGCGCTGCTTTTTCCTTATTATGTTTCTCCATCGCAGGCACACCGCCTATAGACTCAAGATACTTAAATACTTCGGCAGCTAAATACCAAGCATAAGTTGGGGGTGTGTTGTACATGCTATTTTGCTTTGCTTCGATGGCATAATCTAAAATTGCAGGCTTTGGCAGGCCTTCTCTTTCTAATAACGTCTTGCGAATAATTGCGATACTTAAACCAGAAGGACCAATATTTTTTTGTGCACCAGCATAAATCAAATCAAAGTCATCTACGTTGATTTCGCGAGAGAGAATCATTGAAGACATATCGGCAACAATCGGCGCTGTAGGATGTTTAGGCACTTCAAATATTTCGATACCATCGATGGTTTCATTCGGGCAATAATGAATAAATGATGCGTTTTGTGGTAGTGACCATTCTGAAACTGGTAAAATATCAAATTGACCATCTTTGTCGGTGCGAATATCAACTGATTCTACTTGTGTAAATTTAGCGCCCTCTTTGGTCGCACCCACAGACCAAATACCATTTTCTACATACACGCCTGGCGCACTATCTAAATGCAGATTCAAAGGTACAGCAGAGAAGTGCCCTCTACCACCACCATGCATAAATAGCACTTCAAATTCATCCGAGATATTCATTAATCTTCTCAGGCTCGCTTCACATTCTTCTGCCAGTTTTAAAAATGGCTTTGAACGGTGGCTGATCTCCATAACAGATACGCCCAACCCCTGCCAGTTAATGAACTCAGCTTGCGCTTTCTCCATGACGGCGGGTGGCAACATAGCAGGACCTGCACAAAAGTTATAAACAGTCATATTTTCCTCATTCCAAATAAAACGTATCGCTCAAACAACACAAATAAAGTTTGTACAACGCGACACGGAAATAAAATTTTCAATCTATGAATTTACATCAAATACGGAGTCAGATAAAACAAAATTCTGGACTAAATCATCTTGGTTGGTTGAATTTTTTTAATAAAAAAGCGGCCTAAGCCGCTTTTGTATTATTCAGAATCTTGTTCTGGTGCACTTGGTGGTGCTTCTTCGCCAGTTGCATCATCTACAACTGCATCATCAATGTCATCTACTTCAATTTCTTCGATGCGCTGAAGCCCAACAACTTGTTCGTCTTCTATAGTACGGATCAAAATAACACCTTGCGTGTTACGACCGACTGTAGAGACTTCATTTACGCGTGTTCTAACCAAAGTACCACGGTTAGAGATAAGCATAATCTCATTGTTATCTTCTACTTGTACTGCACCAACCACGTTACCATTACGTTCAGTTACTTTGATCGATACAACACCTTGTGTTGCACGACTCTTAGCAGGGTACTCGTCAAGTGGTGTGCGCTTACCATAACCATTTTCTGTTACAGTCAAAATTGCACCATCATTTTTCGGCACAATTAAAGATACAACTTTCACGCCATCAGGCATCTTGATGCCGCGAACACCTGTCGCAGTACGACCCATTGGACGCAAGGCTAACATTTCTTCACCCGTTTCAGGGTCAAGTTTCACTTCACCAGTCTCAGAATCGCGTAACTTTTCATTGAAACGCACAACCTTACCGTGATCAGTAAATAGCATGATGTCATTACTGCCATCAGTGATATCTGCACCAATTAGGTTATCACCTTCATTAAGGTTGATTGCAATGATACCACTTGCACGTTGTCGACTGTACGCAGTCAATGGTGTCTTCTTAACTGTGCCATTTGCCGTTGCCATCAAGACATATTTGTCTTCTTCGTACTCTCGAACTGGAAGAATTGTTGTAATTCGCTCGTCAGCTTCCAATGGCAATAAGTTTACTATCGGCTTACCACGTGCTTGACGTGACGCCAATGGTAGTTGATAAACTTTTAGCCAATATAGTCGGCCAGCTGTCGAGAAGCACAATATCGTGTCATGGGTATTGGCAACAAGTAGACGCTCGATAAAGTCTTCATCTTTCATCTTAGTTGCCGCTTTACCTTTACCACCACGGCGCTGTGCTTCGTAGTCTGATAATGGCTGGTATTTTACATACCCTTCGTGTGAAAGTGTTACTACAACGTCTTCTTCATTAATCAGGTCTTCTAAGCTGATGTCATGAGCGGCTGCTGTGATTTCTGTCCGGCGTTCATCGCCATATACTTCTTTAATTTCAACCAATTCGTCACGGATTACTTCCATTAGACGCTCTGGTGAAGAAAGAATAAATAGTAGCTCAGCAATCACATCAAGAAGTTCTTGGTACTCACCTAAGATCTTCTCATGCTCTAGACCGGTTAGCTTATGTAAACGTAAGTCTAGAATTGCTTGTGCCTGTTGCTCGGATAGGTAGTACTGACCATCTCTAATACCAAGTTCATCCGCTAACCAGTCAGGTCTAGCAACATTTTGCTCGCCAGCACGCTCTAACATTGGTGCTACTGAACCTAGCTCCCATGCGCGTGAAGTTAACGCAGCCTTAGCCTCTGATGGAGTTGGTGACTTTCGAATAAGTTCGATAATAGGATCTATATTCGCAAGGGCGATTGCCAAGCCTTCAAGTGTATGTGCTCTGTCTCTAGCTTTACGCAAGTCAAATACAGTACGACGTGTGACAACTTCGCGGCGGTGGATAACAAACGCCTCTAGCATTTCTTTCAAGTTGAAACACTTAGGCTGGTTATTGTCTAGCGCAACCATGTTCATACCGAACACAGTTTGAAGCTGCGTTTGAGCGTATAGGTTATTTAATACAACCTCACCCACTTCTCCTCGCTTGATCTCAATGACGATACGCATTCCGTCTTTATCAGACTCATCACGTAACGCACTGATGCCTTCGACTTTTTTATCTTTTACTAACTCGGCAATTTTTTCAATAAGGCGAGCTTTGTTAACCTGATAAGGGATCTCATGGACAATAATTGTTTCTTTGCCCGTTTTTTCGTCCGTCTCAATTTCAGCACGAGCACGGATGTAAACTTTACCACGACCCGTTTTATAAGCTTGCTCAATCCCTTTTTTACCACTAATGATTGCCGCTGTTGGGAAATCTGGGCCTGGGATATATTCCATTAGCTCTTCAATGGTGAGATCTGGGTTTTGAATAATAGCCAAACAGCCATTGATAACTTCAGTTAGATTGTGTGGCGGAATATTTGTCGCCATACCAACTGCAATACCCGATGAACCATTTACCAATAGGTTTGGAACCTTGGTCGGTAATACATCAGGAATTTGCTCAGTGCCATCGTAGTTTGGCACATAATCAACAGTTTCTTTCTCTAAGTCAGCAAGTAGTTCGTGAGACATTTTAGCCATACGTACTTCGGTATAACGCATTGCCGCAGCTGAGTCACCATCTACAGAACCGAAGTTACCTTGACCGTCTACCAACATATAGCGCAACGAAAACGGCTGAGCCATACGTACGATAGTATCGTATACCGCACTATCACCATGAGGGTGGTATTTACCGATGACGTCACCGACTACACGAGCTGATTTTTTATAAGGTTTATTCCAGTCATTACGTAGCTCGTTCATTGCGAAAAGTACACGACGGTGAACTGGTTTTAGTCCGTCACGTACGTCTGGCAATGCACGCCCTACAATTACGCTCATCGCGTAATCTAGGTATGAATTTTTCAATTCATCTTCAATATTGACCGGGAGGATTTCATTGGCGAGATCAGTCATTTGATACCACTTTCCTTCAGAGTCTTGCCCTTTTGTGTCAAACTATTAGCAACAAAGGGTTAAGTTATTATTTATTCGGCTGCCGATAGTAACACAGTTAAATTCAATTTGCAGTCGTAAAATGTCTGGTATTTTTATAAATAGCCAATACAATGCGCCCAGATAAACGAGGAAGCTTTTTATGACCGAACATCAAAATGTAGATCACCAAGAAATCGCAAAATTTGAAGAAATCGCCGAGCGATGGTGGGATACCGAGGGAGAATTTAAACCGCTACATGACATCAACCCATTGAGATTGGACTTTATTAATGACAAAAGCACAGGCTTGTTTTCTAAAAAAGTACTAGATGTCGGTTGCGGAGGTGGGATCCTGACAGAAAGCATGGCAAAGCTTGGGGCACAAGCCACTGGCATTGATATGGGTCAAGAGCCATTAAACGTTGCCAAGTTGCACAGTCTTGAAAGCGGCGTAGATGTGGACTACCAGAAGATCCCTGCCGAAGTATTTGCACAGCAGCATACAGAAGAGTTTGATGTAGTTACTTGTATGGAAATGCTTGAACACGTGCCTGACCCAGCTGCGATTATTGGCGCCGTTGCACAGGCAGCAAAACCAGGTGCCAGTGTCTTTTTCTCTACGTTAAATAAAACACACAAAGCCTACTTACTTGCAGTGGTCGCGGCCGAAAAAGTATTAAAAATGGTTCCTGAAGGTACGCATGATCACAACAAATTCATTCGACCGTCGACGCTAATTGGCTGGGCCGAAGAACATGGTTTAAAAGTGCGTAATGCAGCTGGTATCAGTTATAACCCATTTACTAAGACATTTACGCTTACTAAAGACGTCAGTGTTAACTACCTACTTCACTTTGAGAAATTAGCATGACCAAAGCCGTTCTGTTCGATTTAGATGGTACGCTATTAGATACCAGTGACGACCTCGGGGCTGCGTTAAATCACGTGCTCAAAGAGCACGGATTACCGACTTTACCCAAAAATGAATATAGTCCGGCAATCTCTAATGGGGTAAAAGCCCTGTTAGAAGTAGGCTTTAAAGACAAGTTGGTCGACTACGACTTTGCCTCATTAAGGAAGCAAGTTTTAGACTATTATGAACAAAATATTTCTGTTCACAGCCATTGCTTTGACGGTATTACCGATATGCTAAAATCGCTCTATGCGCAAGATATCGCTGTTGGTATAGTAACAAACAAGCCTGAGTTTTTGACTTTCCCACTTCTTGCAAAAATAGATGCATTAAAAGATATTAAAGCAGTTGTGTGTGGAGATACGTTAAAAGTCGCCAAACCCCACCCTGAACCACTGCTATATGCTGCTAAAAAACTTGGTGTTACGGCAACACAGTGTACTTATGTAGGTGATGCACAACGTGATATCGAAGCAGCTAAAGCAGCAAAGATGCGCTCAGTCACAGCTTTATGGGGGTTCATTCCTTCTCTTGACGAAGCACTTTCCTGGCAAGCCGAGTTAAACTTAAAGCAACCAAATGAGTTAATTTCGCACATATAGTGAAAAATTTAAATTTGAGACACTACATATTGTGTCTTACACTTAGTTGGGCAATAAATTGAACATAAAAAAATCATTCAGTTTTTTTGTTAAAAAAAGACAAAAATTGCCGAACTAACGTTGATTTTTTTACGCACGCAGACTTCGTGGATAACAGAAGGTTAGTAAACACTAACACGCTAATTTTATCCCAATGTTATCCACAATTTGAGTGAAGTTGTTCTATTGCAAAATACAAATAACCACACTATCTTGTGATGCACTTTCAAATAGGCACCATATCTAGTGGTGATTTCCTAGCCAATATAAGAATTTGGGAATACAGGCATAGCTTATGAACCAACAATTATCTGTCAGTAAAAGAAACGGTCGTAAAGAGCCGCTTGATTTAGATAAAATCCATCGTGTGATAACTTGGGCTGCCGAAGGCCTAGACAATGTTTCAGTCTCTCAAGTGGAATTGAAGTCTCATATCCAATTTTACGATGGGATCCGTACTGAAGATATCCATGAAACAATCATTAAAGCAGCTGCTGATTTAATTTCAAAAGATACGCCAGATTATCAATATCTAGCAGCACGTCTTGCAGTGTTCCATTTAAGAAAGAAAGCTTACGGTCAATTTGAGCCACCACATTTATATGATCATGTAGCCAAGTTGGTTGAAGATAAGCGCTACGACGAACACCTATTGAAAGACTACACCCGCGAAGAGCTTCACGAATTAAATGAGTATCTCGACCACAGCCGTGATATGACATTCAGTTACGCAGCGGTTAAACAACTTGAAGGTAAATACTTGGTACAAAACCGAGTAACTGGTGAGATTTATGAGAGCGCGCAGTTTCTATACATGCTAGTTGCAGCAAGCCTATTCTCAGATTATGAAAAAGAGACTCGTCTAGACTATATTAAGCGTTTTTACGATGCAGTTTCACAATTCAAAATTTCATTGCCAACGCCTATCATGGCAGGTGTGCGTACACCAACGCGTCAGTTTAGCTCATGTGTACTAATCGAATGTGATGATAGCTTAGATTCAATCAACGCGACCTCTTCTGCAATCGTAAAGTATGTGAGTCAGCGAGCTGGTATTGGTGTTAATGCCGGTCGTATTCGTGCACTAGGTAGCCCTATTCGCAACGGTGAAGCTTTCCATACTGGCTGTATTCCATTCTACAAGCACTTCCAAACAGCCGTTAAAAGCTGTTCACAAGGCGGTGTGCGTGGTGGTGCTGCGACCCTTTTCTACCCATTGTGGCATTTAGAAGTAGAAAACCTACTTGTTCTGAAAAATAACCGTGGTGTTGAAGAAAACCGTGTTCGCCATTTAGACTATGGTGTGCAATTCAACAAAACAATGTACACGCGTCTATTAAAAGATGACTACATTACCCTATTCAGCCCTTCTGATACACCGGGGTTGTATGATGCATTCTTCGAAGATCAAGCACTATTCGAAGAGCTATACCTAAAGTATGAGCAAGACGAATCTATTCGTAAAAAACGCATCAAAGCGATTGAGCTGTTTTCAATGTTCGCACAAGAGCGTGCAAGTACAGGTCGTATTTACTTACAGAATGTTGACCACTGTAATACACACAGCCCGTTTGACTCAAAAGTTGCGCCAATCCGTCAATCAAACTTATGTTTAGAAATAGCACTTCCGACTAAGCCTCTAAACAATGTAAATGATGCAGAAGGCGAAATCGCACTTTGTACCTTGTCTGCATTTAACTTAGGCGCGATTAACGATCTTTCAGAGCTTGAAGAACTCGCTGAGCTAGCGGTACGTGCACTTGATAACCTGCTTGATTTCCAAGATTACCCAGTACCAGCAGCTCACACTGCAACAATGGGACGTCGTACGCTAGGTATTGGTGTTATCAACTTCGCTTACTACCTTGCTAAAAATGGTAAAAAGTACTCAGACGGCAGCGCAAATGGCCTGACACACAAAACATTTGAAGCAATACAGTATTACTTAATGAAAGCTTCAAACGAACTTGCAAAAGAGCGCGGTGCTTGTCCTAAGTTCAATGAAACGACGTATTCACAAGGTATTATGCCAATCGATACATACAAAAAAGACATCGATGCAATTTGTGATGAGCCGTTACACCTTGATTGGGATTCGCTAAGAGCAAGTATCCAAGAATATGGTATGAGAAACTCTACGCTATCAGCATTGATGCCTTCAGAGACCTCTTCTCAAATCTCTAACGCAACGAATGGTATTGAACCACCTCGAGGCCATATCAGCGTAAAAGCAAGTAAAGATGGTATCTTAAAGCAAGTTGTACCTGAGTACGAAAAGCTTAAAGACCAATATGAATTGCTATGGGATATCCCTTCAAATGATGGCTACCTTGGTCTAGTTGGTATTATGCAAAAGTTTGTCGACCAAACTATTTCTGCAAATACAAACTATGATCCAACTAAGTTTGACGGCGGTAAGGTGCCAATGAAGTTGTTGCTAAAAGACTTACTAACAGCATACAAGCTTGGTGTTAAAACTCTTTACTACCACAATACTCGCGATGGTGCAGCCGATGCACAAGATGAGTTAAAGCCTGAGCCAGAAGATGATGGCTGCGAAGGCGGCGCTTGTAAGATTTAACAAGCTTTAAAATAATAAAAGCCCAGTTATTGCTGGGCTTTTTTGTCAAAAAAGACACTGCTTTCACTCTCACTTCAGCAATCAACCCATTACATCAGATCCAACACAATATTAATCGCTCTAAATTATTCAGCCCAATTGACGTAACCAGCTATTTTTTCGTAAGCAACCTTCTTTTTGATGCCAAAATGCTCTTTCAAAGCTTGATTAAACAGCTGCTCACTGTCCAATATTGTCTCTATGGTTTCGTCTTGCGTGTCAATTTTTAACCTATTATTAAATAATATGTTTTTCCCATATTTTGTACGTTTTACCATCACTATATTCGATGTAAATAGAGAGCTAGAACCGGTAGAAGCAAAGTGATTGCCATACTCAATATCTCCCTCACAGACATAGCTCATGTCAAGGCTGTAAAGATTTTGCCAGCCATCTTCAATTTTACTTTGTAGCATCACACCAAAAGTAGTGTCTTTGACAAATCGAAAAACTTGTTTGTCGGTATCAAACTCCTGATCAAATATCAAAGGTAATGGCTTTCTCGGTGTATTAGCACCAAATCCTGCATCAACAACCCATTGCTGGCCATCTATTGACACTAAATTGACAAGGTGCCCACGACCTGTAGGCTTATCTGACAAATGAACTCTACCTAATGCTTGCGTCACCTCAAAACCAATGGTCTTTAATACTTGGTATAACAAGCCATTTAATTCATAGCAGTATCCTCCCCGCTGCTTGTCCACAAGCTTTTTAAATACATGCTCATTTGATAAGTCTATGGATTTACCATCAATAATGTCGAGGTTCTCAAAAGGAATGAACTCATGTTGTAATTGATGAATATGGAAAAGCGAATCAATATCCACAATCGCGTCAGTTTTAAGGTTAATTCTATTAAAATACTTTGCTAGTAATTCACTATTCATGGGTATACCTCTGCTTTATTACTGGATCTGGCTTAAACTGATAGGCTCAATGTCATTACTCTTAAACGAATTTAATAACTGAGTATTAAACTCATCACTCGTGACCGTGTTTGTTTCCAAATCAAAATTGTCATAAAAACTAGGAAGAGATATTGCGCCAATAAGGTTAGCACTGAAGCTACTAGCTGAAGATTGTGCTGATGATAACACTCTTTTTGCCCCTCCAGCACCCGGTGATGTGGCCAGCATGAGCACCTGCTTTTGCTGAAAAATATGCATGCCAACTCTCGATGTCCAGTCAAGCAAGTTTTTATAAGCGGCAGTATAAGAACTATTATATTCTGCGAATGAAACCACAATTAAGTCGGCCTCTGCTATTTTGTTGTAAAAGCAAGTTGCGAGCTCGGGTATACCAGACTCCTTCTCTCTATCTTCACTATAAATTGGCATTTCATAGTCATTGAGATCGATGAGAGAAATAGACGCGCCACTTACTTGTGAAGCCGCATAGAAAGCCAGTTTTTGATTTATTGATTTTTTACTATTGCTTGCACCAAATGCCAGTATATTCATTTAAAGCCCTCATTAATTAATCATTAGTTATCGATTTAAGTAGCAATTCTTTAAAGCCCTACATGCCTCAAACCGTGTAATGCAACTCTAAAACCTGAAGTTAAGTTGAGGTCAAGCACTTAAAATAACTTTTAGCTACAAGAGCAAAAAGCTAGAGAAAAACACGGACACTAACTGAGTCGTAACACAGTCAAATATGGCGACTCTGTAATACCTAGTAAAATAATTCGAAATTAATTTGAAGGTCTTAATAAATTACAGCGTAGATGTAAGCTCAAATAAAACACTATTATATTGCGATATGGTTTAGAGAAGGCGATTGCAGACATGCTAGTCAGATATAATACGACAACGGTCAGGTAAAAGAGATGCAAAGTACTTATTTTACCTGACCATCACGATTAATTATCCGCTGTGAGAAGTTGATTGTTTTCACTTTTTATCTGCTGAGCGTTTTTTGCAAGCAACATATAAACCGTCGGTAGCACAAATAGCGTGAACACTGTGCCTATCAACATACCAGCAACTAAAATAATCCCTATACTGTTTCTTGCTTCGGCACCGGCTCCAGAAACCAACACCAGAGGAAAATGACCCAACACGGTCGCTGCGGTTGTCATCATGATTGGCCTCAATCTAACCACAGCTCCTTCAATAATCGCCTCACTCTTGGACTTTCCTTGCGACAATAATTCATTTGCAAACTCTGTGATCAAGATGCCATTTTTTGCGATTAAACCAACCAATGTAATAAGTCCAATCTGGGCGTAGATATTCATACTTGTTAGATTGAAAAAGCTAAATGACATAGCGCCAGAGATCGCTAACGGCACTGACCCCAATAAAATCACCAATGGCGATCTAAAACTGTTAAATTGCACAGCTAGTACCAAGTAGACCACTAGAATGGCGACGCTCAATGTCGCTAAAAAGCTATTGCCTTGCTTTCTAAGCTGACGACTGTTTCCAGCATAATTTAGCGAATACCCATCGGGTAATATATTTCGAGCTTGTTCTTCAAGCGCTTGAAGTGCCTGCTCAGCCGTCACCCCGGGCGCCACTCCGCCAAGAATTCTAAATGCATTTTGCTGATTAAATTTCCCCATTTGTCTTGGCCCAACCGCCTCTTTAAGCGCCGCAATTGAACTCAACTGGATCAAATCACCGCTGGGAAGTTTTATATGTAGTCCCAAAGCAGCTTCAGCGAAACGGCGGTCTTTATGTTCAACCATAGGTATGACACGGTATGCCCTACCGTCAGCATCAAAGCGATTCACCGCCTGCTCAGAAAGTAAAGATGACACTTGATTGACAACATTTGATACATCCAACCCCAAATCAGCCATTTGTTGATGATTAAATTCAAAATGTGCCAGCAAACGATCCACTTTTAAATCAGTATCTACAAAAAGAAACATGTTCGTTTCATATGCCGCGCCAACCAATTGATACGCATAATTCAACATTTCTTCATAACTATCTTGAGATTGCACCACTAGCTCCACATCAAACTGTCCAGCAGTTGGTAAAGGCATGGGCAAAACAGGAAATACTTTAATACCAGAAACCTGAGATAACTGCCCGTATATTGTCGGTAACATCGATTGAACTGACTCATCCCTTTGTTCAAAATCAACAAAGTTGATACCACTGAATGCATTACCTGGGCGTATAATTTGCCAAATAGCTTCAACCCCTTGGTTTTGACTCAAAGTATCAACGGCTTTAGACATATATTCAGTACCATAAGCCAACGTAGAAGCGGGAGGTGCATCCGAGACAATGTATACTGAACTTTGATCTTCAACAGGCGCTAACTCTTTTGCCGAGTACAAATAAAATGGCACCATCAAAGTGCTCAAGACAATTGATGCGAAAACGATTTGTACTTTATACCTAAAGCTTACTTTTAATGCCTTGGCATACATCAATCCGAGTCTGTCAAAAAACTGGTTTACCCGTTTGGTGAAATTACTCTCTGCACCGCCTTCTTTGAGCACAAATGCGCTCATTACGGGAGATAAAGTGACCGCAACAATACCGGAAATGAAAACAGCGATTGCCAAGGTAAATGCAAACTCTTTAAACAAAGCGCCCGTGAGGCCCGAGACAAAGCCAATTGGCGCATACACTACGGCCAAAGTTATTGTCATTGCTACGATTGGTGAAAATAGCTCTTTGGAACTTATCAGCGCAGCTGCGAGACGAGATTTGCCTTGACGCATGTGTCTGGCAACATTTTCAACAACTACGATGGCATCGTCAACGACCAGTCCCACAGAGAGAACAATCGCTAAAATCGTCAGTAAATTAAGTGAAAAGCCCATCGCTAAAATCACAGCAATACTGCCTAGAATTGAAATGGGTATCGTCACTAAAGGAACAATCGCCGAGCGAAAAGATCCCATAAGAAACAGAATAACAATACCGACAAGCACCACAGTTTCCAGCAAGGTTGTAAAAATTTCCTGCAAGGCATCTCGCATATAAAGTGTACCGTCAAAGCTAATATTGATTTTGATGCCTTGCGGTAAACTTGCATTAATTTGCTCCAACTGTGCATACAGCGCATCACCGATTTCGATTTCATTCGCCCCCGGCAACGGATAAACAGACAGGTAAATGGTTTGGCGTTGGTTTATTCGAGCATCTACCCTGCCCCTATCTTCTCCTTTCTCTACCCTCGCTATATCAATTAACCGAATGAATCCGCCATCAAACTTTTTAATGATCATCATTTCAAAATCATTAACCGTTTTCATGGTTGCATTGCTTAAGAAATCTATCTCATGAGCATTATTTTTCGCACGACCTAACGAAGCGACTACGTTATTGCTTTTCATCGCTTCATATACTTCATTACTGCCAATGTTAAATGCGGCCATTTTTATCGGGTCTAGCCACACTCTCATCGCCGGGTTTCTTGCCCCTTCTAAATCTACTTTTTGAACACCATTAATACCCGATAGTAATGGCGTGATTTTACGACTAAGAAAGTCAGTGAGTTCAGCTCGGCTCAGATTAGGTGCTTCAACATCTAAATAAAAGGTTGCACCGGGTCTGTCGACTCGAGAAACGGTAACAGCTGGGTCTTCCGCGCCTTCTGGAAGCTCAAACTTTATTTGGCTAAGCCTTGAATTGAGTTCAGCCATTGCGTCTGTGCTATTTTGATTCAGTTTAAGCCACGCTGTTACCGTAGATGAGCCTGCAATGGTAGTCGAGTCAACAAAATCAACGCCAGGAACCGTCATCGCGACCCGTTCAATGGGATCAGTTACAAACCCTTGCACGGTTTGCGCTGATACACCACTATATTGAGTAGAAATAACCAGTGAGGTGCTCTCAATCTTAGGAAACTGAGAAACGGAAATTTTAGTCGCGGCGAGTAGACCGCTTAATAAAATGACGACAGATAAGACAATCGCCAAGATTGGCTTTTTTACGAAAATTTCCATCTTATAGCTCCTTGTCCAACGGGATTGATTTACCAGCCAGAGCACTTGGTTGACTGACAATATTTACCAACACGCCATCAAACAACTTAAATGCACCAGGTGCTGCAACCAAACTGTTAGGTGCCACACTCGGCTTCAAAAATGTCACACGTTCATTCGCGGCAATAATTTCTACCTGTCGACGTTTAGCTCTGAATTGTTCGTTACCACCTGTAGGTATTAATTCGAAAATATATCCTCCTGAAACATCCCTTAGAACTGACATGTTAGGCACGCTAATAACATTGTCATATTGTCTCACCGGCACATGAACCGACAGGGCTTCATTTGCATCAACTTCCAAAGCAGAACGCCATACTTTCGCTCTGTACTTGCGGCTTCGGATCCCTGCTTGAAGCGCGTCTTCCACTGCGACAATACTTGCGTTTGCCTGTAATGGAGCCGTTGAATCTTCCACTTTTAGTAAATGAACTTCACTCCCTGCACTTAGCTTGTGATATGTCTGCGGAATATAAAAGTCGACCCACATATAACCGAGATCGCCAGTGACTGACACAACACGTCTATTGGCATCTAAAAACTCTCCCACTTTCGCTGAGTGGATACCCAATACACCGTCAAATGGCGCTGTGATTGTCTTTTTTCTAATTATGTTTTTGATTGCTTCTATTTCGGCTTCAATGACTACTAGGTTGGCCTGTGCGGTATCCAACTCTTCTTGGCTGATCGCTTGGTGAGCACTAAGCGCTTTGACACGATTATAATTCGAAGACACTAGTTTCTTCTTTGCAATAGCAGCCTTGAGATTAGCTTGTTCGCTGCGAATATCTAATTGAATGATAACCTCGCCTCTTTTAACTCGCTCTCCAGATGAATAGTTGACCGCTTTGATCACGCCTGATGTTTCGCTCAGCAGCACAACATGATCAGGCGCAACAGCATTGCCTATTACAGTAACGGATTGTGTATACATTGCCTTTTCAACTCGGGTAGCCTCCACGGTCTCAGAGTATTCCGGGGTGTTTGAAGCTGCTGCTAAAATAGCAGACATTTCAATCCATTTTATGTACCCCATGGTGCCTATTAGTGCAGCTATCATGACAACAGTTGCTATCCAAGCTCTTATTTTCATTCGTCAAACCTCTTTTAATGGATATCAATTCATAAAGTACGCGCACAATAAAACCTCAAGCTAAGTTGAGGTCAATAACGATATTGAAAAAATTAAAACCGGATTTTTTGTTTAGCGAGCTAGATAAAATTTAATGTTATGAGGGAGTTTGTACGCTTGCAAAAACACATACTTGATTGCTTTCTCGCGAGATTTGATAAAAAGCACCGTGACTGGACAATTGGAAACAATTGAAAACTTGATTGTTGGGCAGCTGCCAAAATGCCGCCAAAAGCGGTGCAGCGGATCCGGTTGCAGAATCTTCCTTGACCCCATATTGCGGTGCAAAATATCTAAAATATAAAGTGTTTGAGTGATTATCATCTCGTGTAGTAACAACAAGCGCTCTGCGCGTAGTTTGACAGTATTTATCTACTGCAAAATCAAACTTCAATAGACTATCTCTATTTGGTAACTGAGCTACGAAATAGCCATTTTCAGACTTCGTTTGTTTTAAATTTCTTACCTCTTGCCCAAAAATATTGTGCATATCATGCGTTAGTGAGCTTATTCTCAGTTCAGGCTGAGGAAGAAACATAATGTATTTACTTGAAGCCGTCCTTTTCACACAAATTGAGTGACTTGCAGATTGAAAGTTTAGGGTCTCTTGTGAGCTATTCAGGGCCGTTATCAATACATCTGCGGCTGCTAAAGTTCCATGACCACAAAATTGAATCTCACCATGGGGTGAAAACCAGCGAATTAAATGTGGACCGTCAGGTTGAACAAATATAAAAACGGTTGCAGCCACCCCGTTTCGGATAGCAACTGATTGGAGGTACACATCATTGGTAAACTCTGCTAAGTTCACACACAGTTTTACATGAGCAGTATTTCCTTTATAACGGCCAGAGCAAAACACCTGACGAACAAAAACTGCATTCTTATGGGTGTCTTCAATGTGTTTTTTTAACAACGTATGTTCCCACCTAAAAATACTGTAATTGCTCGTCAAAGGTATATTCGCCAGAGGCTACTCAGCCTGTGTTACAAGCCATCTTTAACAACTTGCCACAGAGAATCAACGAAGTCATGCTGTTCATCCGAAAAATGCTTGGTGACTTTAAAGCCCGTTTGTTGACACAAACATTCAATATCACTTGGTGTAAATTTAAACGAGTACTCTAAATGAATGGCTTCATATGCATCGAAATGAAACGTTCGTTGCAACGCCTCTATATATACATCCTGTTTTTCGGTTGATAACACGTAACTTTCCATAGCGCCCAAAATAGGGTTGTAAACGCCAAAGTGTTGAAACTTTTCCAACTGAAAGTTGCCACCCAGTTCTCTGTTGATGCGATGCAGTAAGTTGAGATTAAATTTTGCTGTAAGTCCAGCTCTATCGTTGTATGCTGCAGTGAGCTTATTCACGTCTTTTTTCAAATCGTAGCCGATCAGTATGTAATCTGATGCATTTAAGCTCATCCAAAGTTTTCTAAGAAATCCTTGGCTCTGCTCACGATTAAAATTACCAATATTAGAGCCTAAAAATAGCACCAACTGCTTGTTGCTCGATTGGCTCCTAACAAGCTTTAGCCCTTCAAAGTACTCTGCAACGACGCCATGAATCGATAGCTTGTCATCCGGTATGATGTTCTCTTGTAACATCACCATGGCTTTTTCTGAAATATCAATAGGGTAGAAATTTACTTTACAACCGCTTTGTAAAAAACCATCTATAATCAACTTACTTTTGTGACCATCCCCCACGCCAAGCTCAATAATATCAATTTCTTGTTCATCAACTAATTGTGCGAGCTGCCCGCTTATTCGGGTTAAAATTTCAACCTCTTTGGCAGTCAGGTAATAGTCTTCATGTTGAGTAATTTTCTGAAAAATTTCGCTCCCAATGTCGTCATAAAAGTACTTTGCTGACAAATGTTTTGGTGAAGCACTCAAACCTGTCAATACCTCGATTGCCAACTGGTCATCTTGCGTATTTTCACCGTGCGAGTCTTGCGTGAGTAATCTGAAGTGTGTCATTAAATATCCTTCGCTAATCTAATGCCTGAAAACATCCAGCGTTGATGGGGGGCAAAAAAGTTTCGGTAGCTATGGCGGTAATGATCACTGGGTGTAGCCACGCACCCACCTCTCAAAACAAACTGATTGCACATAAACTTACCATTGTATTCATTAAGCATGCCCTGATAGGGTTTGTAACCTGGGTAGCCCGAGTAGTGGCTTTTGCTCCAACACCAAACTTGCCCAAAAGGCATGTCACTCGATGTAGGATGAAAAATGTCTGCACTTTTTGCGCTTTGCTTTTTAATATTAGATATCCTCTCAAGATCAGAGCTAACTGACAGGTAGATCTCTAGTTCCTGCTCCGTTGGCAGCCTCTTGCCTTTCCAGTTGGCAAACGCGTCCGCTTCAAAATAACTAATATGTGTGACAGGAAGATTGAGCGCTAATGGCATTAATCCGTGCAGTGTGAACTCATACCATTCATTATCTATTTTTTGCCAATAAAGAGGGTGGGCAATTTTATTGTCATTTGACCAATCCCACCCCAAACTCAGCCAAAGCTCAGCCCTGTCATAGCCGCCATCTTGAATAAAATCCAAGTATTCCCCATTTGTGACTAACTGTTCGCTCATGGCAAATGCATAGTTGTAGCTCTTATGCTTCGGTTTTTCATTGTCGTATGCAAAACAGCTCTCGGTTGCACCGATTTCGTACACCCCTTCGTCAAATGAGTGCCAACGTGCTGTTTCACTGAGGGTATTGTCTAGAGAAGACTCACAAAATGTGGGAGATAGAGGGTTGCAACCCAAAATATATTTAATGTCCATGAGCAATAATTCCTGATGCTGTTGCTCATGATGCAGTCCTATTTCTAGTAAAGATAAGATGGCTTCGCTTACTTCAACAGTCGATAAAAAGTTCACCAGCTGTTTATCTACATAATTTCGATAACTCATGATCTCACTGACGGTTGGCCTCGAAAGTTCACCCCGCTGACTTTGCAACCAATGTGCGCCAGCTGACTTGTAATAAGAGTTGAACAGCGTGCGATACCCTTGATGATATCTAGAGTAATCAACCCTGTGTTTTACTAGGATAACCTCTTCAAAAAACCATGTCGTGTGCCCCAAATGCCATTTAGGTGGACTTACATCCGCAATGGGTTGAACTGTATAATCCTCAACCTCAAGTCTTTCACATAGCGCAGTTGAACGCGCTCGGATCCTGAGGTATTCCGCGATTAAATGTGTAATTTTGTTGTTCCTGCTCAGTTGCTGCTTACTCATAAGCTACCTAATTGAAAAGTCTGTTATGTGTCAATCGCCTATGAATTATTCTCTCGAACATACAGGCCTTGCTTCAATTCCTGTGTAAATTATCGTCATCCCTCCGCTTGTGACTGTGTAAACACCCTACAGTGCAGTAAGTTAAGATTGTATAGCGATCGACGGGTGTCAAGTCCATATCAGAAGAGACCACAAAATCACCAAATAAAGTCATTTCATTTTGTAACAACCATATGCATATCGCTTTAAAGGTATTATTCCTTTCTACCCATAAAGCGTGTATGCCTGATGCGACTTAAATTATGTCCAACTGTATTTTTAGATTTATTGCTGAACTTTAAATATACCCAGTCATTAAAATTGGTAGCTTGTAGAGATGCGTATTGCGCGCGGCTCACACTGTCATCGGAGAGATGGCAGGACTGAGCAAAAAGGAAATGGCGCTTAACTTAAAAGGTAAATCGGAAGAGTCAAAAACACAGTGTATATTAGAGTTTGTTAATCATATCCTCGAATCCCGCGGGCAAGTATATGATCTCGAGTTTATCAAGTTAAAAGAACTGAAACTAACAGATGCTGAGATAAGCGAAATTGTGGCGCACACCGCAATGAACATCTTTACAACTTACTACCATATGATTGCCAAAACGGAAATCGATTACCCACTTGTCAAGGCCCAAAATAAACAACTTGATAATTACTAACTACTGCCTGTCAAAGTTTACTTTTGATACTAATTCTAACCTACAGCCTGTGTACTGCTTAAAATTAAATGGGGTTAGGCTATTGGCCTAAAACTAATATGCAAAACAATCTCACAATACATTGCAAAACACAAAATCCAAATTCGCTATTTGGTTCAAATAGTCTTAAGTATTTGCTTCCACTACTGCTTTTAAACGCCTCTTTGGCATGGAGCCAAGTTGAAACATTAAACAAGCCGCCTCACTGGGATAGGCTAAAAGCCGCTCAGTGGCTCGACTACCCAGTTCAACAAACGCCTACTGACCACAACGGTGCAGTGCAATGTAATGCCTGTCACACAACACACACTTACACACTCGTTCGTCCTAAGCTTATGCAAGGAACAGGACTGAATGAGCACATATTTGATAACATACGTCGCCGCCTTGTTGCCGGCCCAGGCGTTGCGCCATGGTTTGTAAATCCTCCCGGCAGATTAACTCAGTCTCGTGGTAGTGAAGCGATTAATACCACTTACTTGCTCGCGATGAAAGAAGCCAGAGAAGGCGCTTTGCAACCTTCCCCTTTGTTAATTACCGCCTTCGAACGGCTTTGGCTTCATCAGCGCGCCGATGGCGGTTGGGATTGGTTTAACTTTACATACGAACCCCTAGCTTCAATAGAAGCACAGCATTTTGCAGCTTGTCAGGTTGCGGTTGCTATCGGCACCGCTCCTGGTTACTTTAATGAGAATGCACCACAAGCGCTTATAAATCGAGTAGATAAACTACGAAACTGGCTTAAAGCTAGTCGCAATCCAAATAATCTATTTGGAGAAGCTTGGTTGCTTTTTGCATCAACGAAATTGGAAGGGTTATTAACACCTCAAGAGCAAAATCAAATAATTGGTAAGTTGTTACAAAAACAAAATCGAGATGAAGTGAATAAAGGAAGTTGGACCCTATATGAGCTCAACGATTGGCGCTATAGTGAAAAAACAGCGCCAACCAAACCGAGAAAGCTGCACCCTGACGCGCGCAAGCCGGAAGCATATTCGACTGGTTTGATTGCCTATATTTTGATGCAAGCCGGTGTTAAAAGTGACGATCCAAATATCATATCCGCCCTTAATTGGCTGCGTAACAATCAACAACCTGACGGCTCTTGGAGAACATACTCTATCAGTGTGAACCGAAGCAAAGACGATCCTGCCTATCTATTTTTATCTGATGAAGCAACCGCTTGGGCGTCACTCGCATTGCTCGAGGGGGAAAGGAGTTGAGATGATAGCTAACATGGTTTAGGCCCATAGATATTCATAGGCCTTGAAGGCGACTGACTGAAGTCGGTCGCCCTGCTAATCTTGCAGAGACACACGCCAGATTTAAATAAACTTTTTAATGATAAAGTCGACTTTAACGCGCTTAGCCTGCCCTAATATTTTTTGCACCGGTGCAGGGTAATCTTGCAAGGTTTCAATGTCATCAGGCCCACTTAACTTTCTGCAATGCGATAAAATCGCGTTTTTCTCATCGTCGATAAATGGCTTTAATACTTGATTTCTATCTTCAATTAAAATGCCATTTTCAATGTCTAGCCCCCATGCTCTTGGGTTTAAATTATGCCCAGTCATCAAATGAACTTGATTGTCTTGGTTGATACCTTTCAAATGAAATGAGTTGTCCCCATCTTTCCAAAGATAAACATTGAGCAACCCCTGCTCTATATACCTTTTTTGTGACTTTAAAAACTTGTGTAAGATTCGCTCATATAAATAAGGCAAAGCCCCAATGCGGCTGAATGGCTTATCTGGCGCAATATAAAAGTCATTTGCCGTCTTATCGCCAACGACAATGGTTATAGACTTACCTTGCTTGAGTAAACGGCGCAACGAACGAAGTAATGGAGCCGGAAAGTTGAAATAAGGCGTGTATAGGATCAACTCTTGTTCTGTTGTATCAAACAAGGTTTTAATCAATCTATTCAGCTTATTTGTTCTGCGTCCAAACCCTAGGAATGCACGAACATTTAAGTCTGTTGATTCGGTTGCCTTGGACATATCGTAATTGGCACGCTTCAGTGAACGCATTAACTTTTTCTGCGCCAATTTAATATCACTAAAAGGTGTTAAAGGCCGAGTGTCGATACGAGGGACCGCTTCTGAGCTTATTAGATGCTTTTCAATAAAGTCGGTAAAACTGTTAGCCAGCATCACATTTTCGATAAGGAAATAGCGATCAAGTCTATATCTGTCTTCTTGATGTAGATATACATCGTTAATACTCGCACCGCTGTACAGTACGGTATCGTCAATCACAAACCCTTTAAGGTGCAACACACCAAAAAGCTCTTTCGCTTTTACAGGCACACCGTAAACTTCTACATTAGAGTTAAACTTTTCCAAGTAATCACAGTACAAACGTGCATTTCCCTCGGACTTAGCTTCACCAATAAGACCTCTTTGTGCTCTGTGAAAGTCTACCAGTATTTTAATTTCTAACTCTGGATTCTGCAGTGACGCATTATGTAGCGCAGCCAATACGCCTTGGCCAGCAGTGTCATCTTGTAAATAAAGTGCTGCGATATAAATTCGCTGCTTTGCTTTACTGATCAGAGACAAAAGTTCACTGTGATAATGCTTAGCGTCTGTTAAGACTTTACAGCTGTCTGCTTGTAAAGCAAAGCCGGAGTTGTCCTGCCAAAATGCCATATACACCTTTTAATCTTGGGCTACTGATAATTTAGTAGCAAAAAAAATTCCTTCAAACATAACAAAAAAAAATAGAAAGGTCATGAAGATCCGACAATTTCAGCTTTGTTGGCTTACTTTTCCATCAAGTACACTATATTTGACAAGTTTAGAATTTCGAAATTTGCTTTATTTGATTTTTATTTTACTTCTGGGTTGATTTACTTAGAATCGGCATCATTGTAATGCTAATACTAAATTTTAGGATAGAAATTCATGAGTGAGAAGCACTGTAAACTATTGATCCTTGGCTCTGGCCCTGCTGGTTACACTGCGGCTGTTTATGCAGCGCGTGCAAACTTAAACCCGGTTTTAATCACGGGTATGCAGCAAGGTGGTCAGCTTACAACAACAACTGAAGTAGAAAACTGGCCTGGTGATGCACACGGTTTAACAGGACCTGCTCTAATGGAGCGTATGAAAGAACATGCGGAGCGCTTTGAAACAGAGATCATTTTTGACCATATTAATAAAGTAGATGTGACAAAGCGTCCATTTACACTAACAGGTGATCAAGGTACTTATACTTGTGATGCTCTAATCATCGCAACTGGCGCATCTGCAAAGTACTTAGGTCTAGAGTCTGAAACAGCTTTCCAAGGCCGCGGTGTTTCTGCTTGTGCAACATGTGATGGCTTTTTCTACAGAGGCCAAAAAGTTGCTGTAGTAGGTGGTGGTAACACTGCCGTTGAAGAAGCACTATACCTTTCAAACATCGCAGATGAAGTACACGTTATTCACCGCAGAGACAGCTTCCGCAGTGAAAAAATCTTATCTGACCGCCTAATGGAAAAAGCGAAAAACGGAAATGTTGTTCTTCACTTCGACCGTACGTTAGACGAAGTACTGGGTGATGACATGGGTGTTACTGGCATCAGAATCAAAGACACTCAATCAGACGCAACTGAAGACTTAGATCTAGCTGGTGTGTTCATTGCAATCGGTCATAAGCCAAACACCGACATGTTTGCGGGCCAGCTTGAAATGAAAGATGGATATTTAGTTGTTGAATCAGGCTTAAACGGCAATGCGACGCAAACAAGTGTTGAAGGTGTATTTGCTGCTGGTGATGTTTCAGATCATATCTACCGCCAAGCAATTACTTCTGCGGGCACAGGTTGTATGGCTGCACTAGATGCTGAGCGTTATTTAGATAACCTAAAATAATGCCACCGCACGCCATAAATCATGGCGTGCTTCACCCCTTAATTTGCTAAACTTGTCTTAGCGAACTTTTGACACAAAACTAAAGTCACTTATGACACAACAGCTGTTTCACCTATCGCCAACTGATTACATCTTTCCACCTTGCCACTTTGCATTAAAAGAACCTGATGGCCTATTGGCTATTGGCGGCTGCCTGAACACATTAAGACTAAAAAAAGCTTACCAGCAAGGTATTTTTCCTTGGTTTAATGAGCGAGAACCCATAATGTGGTGGTCACCTAGCGAGCGGGGTATACTGGCGTTAGAAGATTTTCATATTGGTCGCACCTTAAAAAAGGCTAAAAATAGACTCAACCCCCGAGTGACCATAAACCATGCCTTTGAGCAGGTGATTTCCCAGTGTCGAACCCAAAGGCTCAATGAAGAAGGGACATGGATAAACAAAAGTATGCTTAAAGCATATTGCCAAGCACATAAAGAAGGGTTCGCTCACAGTGTAGAGGTGTGGGTAGATAACCAACTCGTTGGTGGGTTATATGGCATTATGGTCTCTGGTGTATTTTGCGGTGAATCAATGTTTCACAACCTGCCAAACACGTCTAAGTTGGCCATGTGGGCGCTGGTGAATTGGCTTAAAAAGCACAATGCTCACTTTATTGATTGCCAGCTCGATAACCCTTACTTAAGCTCTATGGGCGCAAAAGTCATTCCTAGAGAAGAATTTTTGACTAAACTAAAAGAAGCAAGTGACTATCACCCTGCAAGCACCATGTGGCTACCACAAGACATAGGGGCAATATATGACTGAACACTTTCCTTCTAAAATAGGCCTCAGTCAACAATTTGATTGCAGCTATCTGCCAGACAGAAAAGAGCAACTGCTCGTAATATTGGATAACGAATGCTATACGGCACCTCGGTTTGAGGCGCTATTATCTCTGGGATTTAGGCGTAGCGGAGATCAAATCTATCGCCCCCACTGTCCTATGTGTAGCGCATGCCAGTCCGTCAGGGTACTTGCAAAAGAATATGTGCCTTCCAAATCACAAAAACGTAAATACAAAAAGATAGATAGTAACTTTTCAGTCAAAGTCAGCTATCAAGAGAAGGAAAATTACTTTCCGCTGTATGAAAAGTACATCAACCAAAGGCACAGTGATGGCACAATGTTTCCGCCAAATAGATTACAGTATGAAAGCTTTCTGTTTTGTCGTTGGATGCCGATTTCATTTATTGAACTTTGGCATGAGAAAAAGCTCGTTGCCGTCGCTGTAACCGATACTATGCCTAATGCGTTATCTGCGATCTACACTTTTTTTGACCCGGATTACGAACACTTAAGTTTAGGCACTATCATGATAATGGCGCAGCTTAACCTCGCGCATTCTGAAAATAAGGATTTTGTATATTTAGGTTACCAAATAGACGAATGTAAAAAAATGCGCTACAAAAAGCAGTTTGCGCCAGCTCAACAGCTTAAAGAAGATACTTGGACAAATATTTAAGTTACTAATTTAAGCTCTTACCTTTACTTATTGTGTGCTTTTGGGCAAAATCTCCAACGATAAACTTATATAGAGGTGATACGCTCCAAATGGCGAAAGAAGACGTTATTGAAATGCAAGGCACGGTCCTTGAAACATTACCAAATACAATGTTCCGTGTTGAATTAGAAAATGGTCACGTTGTTGTGGCACATATTTCTGGTAAGATGCGCAAAAACTACATCCGTATTTTAACAGGTGACAAAGTCACTGTAGAGTTAACTCCTTACGACTTAAGTAAGGGACGCATCGTTTTCCGTGCGCGTTAATTCTACCGTCTCGCCAGCATCTATTTGATGCTATAAGACGTATGTAGCAAAAAACCTAGCCAATTGGCTAGGTTTTTTGCTTGTACACTGTCTTTATTGAACCAGCCAGCTACGCCAGCCGATCCTAAGACTTTAAAAGTTAGCGATTGTTATGCAGAAACTAACTCCTGCTCAAAATCAAACTCCAAAGCATTGCCTTTCACAGTCACTTTCACGTTACCGCCGTCAATTAAAGAACCAAACAGGATTTCATTTGCCAACGGTTTTTTAAGGTTGTCTTGAATAACGCGTGCCATCGGACGTGCACCCATTGCTTTGTCATAGCCAATGTCAGCTATCCAACCTCTCGCTTCGTTAGTCAGCTCTAAGTTAACAGACTTTTTGTCTAATTGAGCTTGCAGCTCAACAATGAACTTATCAACAACCTGCAAAATAACTTCTTTTTCGAGGTGATTAAACCAAATGATATTGTCCAACCTGTTTCTAAATTCAGGTGTAAATACCTTGTTGATTTCAATCATCGCGTCATGAGAGTGATCTTGCTGTTGGAATCCAATCGATTTTCTCACTGTCTCTTGAACACCTGCATTTGTTGTCATAACAAAAATCACGTTTCGGAAATCAGCTTTACGACCATTGTTGTCTGTCAGCGTACCATGATCCATCACTTGTAAAAGTATGTTGTAAATATCAGGGTGGGCTTTTTCAATCTCATCTAACAATACAACAGCATGAGGATGTTTAATGACTGAGTCGGTCAACAAACCGCCTTGCTCAAAGCCAACATAGCCAGGAGGCGCGCCAATCAAACGGCTCACAGCATGTCGCTCAGAGTATTCAGACATATCAAAACGTATAAACTCAATGCCCATACATTTAGCGAGCTGCTTAGTCACTTCTGTTTTACCAACTCCAGTCGGGCCAGCAAATAAGAAAGATCCAATTGGCTTTTCTTCATTCGCAAGGCCAGAGCGTGATAAACGAATAGCCGATGTAAGCGCATCAATAGACTCATCTTGACCAAACACAAGCATTTTCAGATTTCTATCAAGATTTTTAAGTACTTCTTTATCGCTTGATGACACATTTTGCTGCGGAATACGTGCAATTTTTGAAACAATTTGCTCGATGTCAGCAACGCCTATGGTCTTTTTACGCCTAGACATAGGTAATAAACGTTGATTTGCACCCGCTTCATCAATTACGTCTATCGCCTTGTCAGGCAAATGGCGCTCATTGATATATTTTGCGCTCAATTCAGCTGCGGCTTTCAGCGCTTTTTGGGTGTAGCGAATACCATGATGTTCTTCGTAACGTTCTTTTAAGCCGTACAGGATCTTGGCCGTGTCAGCAACACTAGGCTCGACCACGTCAATTTTTTGGAAGCGACGAACCAGCGCTCTGTCCTTCTCAAAAATGTTCTTAAATTCAGAATAAGTTGTTGAGCCCAAACAGCGCAGCTTACCACTGGAAAGCAGCGGTTTAATTAAATTCGACGCATCCATTACCCCACCAGATGCAGCACCCGCACCGATAATTGTATGAATTTCGTCAATAAATAAAATGGCGTTCGGTTTGGCTTGCAGTTCTTTTAAAAGTGCTTTAAAACGCTTTTCAAAATCCCCTCGGTATTTAGTACCAGCAAGCAATGCGCCCATATCAAGAGAATAGACTACTGCATCTTCGATGACTTCTGGTACTTGATCATTCACGATACGATACGCCAACCCTTCAGCAATGGCAGTTTTACCTACCCCAGCCTCTCCAACAAGTAATGGGTTATTTTTCTTACGGCGACATAGCACTTGGATGGTTCTTTCAACTTCTTGATCGCGACCAACTAAGGGGTCTATTTGCCCCGCTTTAGCCAGTACATTGAGGTTTGCAGTAAAGTTTTCAAGCTTGGTTTTTTCGTCGCTTTGTACTTCTGCTCCCTCTTCGTTGATATCCTCATGCTCTTCTGGCTCAGGATCATCGTCCGATTTTGAAATACCGTGACTAATAAAATTAACGATGTCTAATCGACTGACATCTGCTTTTTTGAGTAAATATACAGCTTGGCTCTCTTGCTCTGAGAAAATAGCTACCAAAACATTGACGCCAGTTACTTCGTTTCTACCTGAAGACTGCACATGAAACACTGCTCTTTGTAATACACGCTGAAATCCAAGCGTTGGTTGAGTCTCCCGGTCTTCCTCTAACTCAGGAATAATTGGCGTTGTTTCATCAATAAACTCTGACAGTTCCCTTTTAAGGTTGTCAGTATCTACGCTACAGGCATTAAGCGCTTCACTTGCCGAAGGATTATCGATTAGGGCAAGTAATAAATGCTCCACCGTCATAAATTCATGACGACGAGTACGAGCTTCACGAAACGCGGTGTTAAGTGTAATTTCTAAATCTTTATTTAGCATTGGCAACCCCCAACGAGAATAAATAAGGTCATTCTTGCTCACAGCTACACAGGAGCGGATGCTCATGATCGCGAGCGTATCTGTTCACCTGCTCAGCCTTTGTATGGGCTATGTCTGCAGGATACATTCCACATACCGCTTTTCCCTCGTGATGTACTTTCAACATCACTTCAGTTGCTCTTTCGCTATCCATGTTGAAAAAAGTCATTAACACTTCGATGACGAAATCCATCGGCGTGTAATCATCATTGTTTAAAATTACTTTGTACTTTTTCGGTGGTTGAAGTTTTTGCTTCTCTAGGTCTTTGACCTCTTCCAACACACCTGAATCTTTTATCCCACTCATAATTAAATATAGTCTTGTCTTATATACTCAAGCAAACTTGAATTAAAAAATAAATAAAATGTTAAAAAACTGCACTAAAAAACTTGACTGTATGGTTATTTAAACTACATTCTAGTCCTAGTTGTTCATGTTATGGACAGCTTAGCAAATTTCAAAGGTTAGATTAACTTAATTAGTCAACTTATAGAAGGATGTAGAAGTATGGCTTGCGGAAAAGTCAAATGGTTTAACAACGCCAAAGGGTTTGGTTTCATCGTAGAAGACGGCAGTGACGAAGATATCTTTGCACATTACTCGACGATTGTAATGGATGGATACAAGACGCTTAAAGCTGGTCAAGATGTAACATTCGAGCTACAGGAAGGGCCTAAGGGCTTACATGCTACTAATATTGCACCGAAAGTTGGTGAAATGGCATAGCAAATTCTCAAGGCTCTAAAAGCGAGCTACGCAAGTTGCTCGCTTCATCTCTTTTTTCTCACTATAAATCCCCCTTGTAACATATTTTTCTATATCTTAAGTAAATTGCATTAGCAGCATTCCGATTAGATTGGTACAATCCCTGCCGATGTCCAGGTCTGTTAGTTATTTCTATTCCCTAACTTCAGTAGGAATAACTAACAAACTTGCTAATTACAAAGAGATTAAGCTTTTTATTTAAAGCTAATTTTTTTGTCACTCAATCGTCAAAATAACGTTGGGTAACAAAAGTTAGCAAGATCTTGCTTATTGTTGAACGGTCTAATTGACCCAAAACTATCTAGGAATGATGATGACATCAAAAATTATTTATACAAAAACCGATGAAGCACCAGCTTTAGCAACTTATTCTTTGCTGCCTGTGATCCAAGCTTACACAAAAGCAGCTGGTGTTGAAGTAGAAACAAGAGATATCTCTTTAGCTGGTCGTGTGATCGCTAACTTCCCTGAGTTTCTTACTGAAGAACAAAGAATCGCAGACGCCCTGTCTGAGCTAGGCGAACTTGCTAAGACGCCAGAAGCAAATATCATCAAATTACCTAATATCAGTGCTTCAATCCCTCAACTTAAAGCAACGATTAAAGAGCTACAAGAGAAAGGCTACGCACTACCTGATTACCCAGAAGAGCCAAAAGATGACAAAGAAGCTGCTATCAAAGCAACTTACGATAAGATCAAAGGTAGCGCGGTAAACCCTGTACTACGTGAAGGTAACTCAGACCGTCGTGCACCTGGTTCTGTTAAGGCATACGCACAGAAAAACCCACATTCAATGGGCGCTTGGTCTGCTGACTCTCAATCTTATGTAGCAAGCATGAGCGAAGGTGACTTCTTCGGTTCAGAACAATCTACAACAGTAGCAGAAGCAACTGATGTACGTATTGAACACGTTGCAGCTGACGGTACCGTGAACGTATTGAAGCAAAGCACTCCACTACTAGCTGGCGAAATCATTGATGCTTCTCGCATGAGTGTTAGCGCACTTCGCAGCTTCCTTGAAGCTGAGGTAGAGGCTGCTAAAGAAAAAGGCGTACTTTTCTCTCTTCACATGAAAGCAACCATGATGAAGGTTTCTGACCCAATCATCTTTGGCCACGCGGTAAAAGTATTCTACAAAGAAGTTTTCGCAAAGCATGGCGAAACTTTCGAGCAACTAGGTGTTGACGTAAACAACGGTATTGGTGACGTTTACAACAAACTTGCTAAATTAGATGATGCAAAACGCGCAGAAATCGAAGCTGATCTAGCAGCTGTATACGACGTTCGCCCAAGCATCGCAATGGTTGACTCTGATCGTGGTATCACTAACTTACACGTTCCAAGTGACGTTATCATTGATGCATCTATGCCTGCGGCAATCCGTACAAGCGGCCAAATGTGGAACGCTGATGGTAAGCAACAAGACACTAGCTTTGTGATCCCAGATCGTTGTTACTCTGGTGTTTACCAAGCAACAATTGACTTCTGTAAAGAGCATGGCGCATTCGACCCTCGTACTATGGGTACTATCCCTAACGTTGGTCTTATGGCACAAAAAGCAGAAGAATACGGTTCGCACGACAAAACGTTTGAAGCACCTTCAAACGGTGTGATCCGCGTTGTTGACCAAGCTAATAACGTGCTTCTTCAACACAACGTTGAGCAAGGCGATATTTGGCGTATGTGTCAGGTTAAAGATGCACCTATCAAAGACTGGGTGAAGCTAGCAGTTAACCGTTCTCGCGCATCTAACACACCTGCTGTATTCTGGTTAAATGAAGCGCGTGCACACGACGCTGAGCTAATCAAGAAAGTTAATGCATACCTGCCAGAGCACGACACAGATGGCTTAGACATCCGTATTCTTGCACCTGTTGAAGCGACTGAGTTCTCACTTGCGCGTATGAAAGACAGCCAAGACACAATTTCAGTAACTGGTAACGTATTACGTGACTACCTAACTGACTTATTCCCAATCCTTGAGCTTGGCACAAGTGCGAAAATGCTTTCTATCGTTCCACTAATGAACGGCGGTGGCTTATTCGAGACTGGTGCTGGTGGTTCTGCGCCTAAGCACGTTCAACAATTCGAAAAAGAAAACCACTTACGTTGGGACTCTTTAGGTGAATTCCTTGCACTAGCTGCTTCTCTAGAGCACCTAAGCCAAGTAACTAACAACCCTAAAGCGCAAGTACTTGCTGATACACTAGACGCAGCAACAGGTAAATTCCTTGATGAGAACAAATCACCTTCTCGTAAGGTAAATGAGCTAGATAACCGTGGTAGCCACTTCTATCTTTCTCTTTACTGGGCACAAGAGCTTGCTGCTCAAGGTACTGACGCTGAGCTTAAAGCTAAATTCGAAGCAGTTGCAAAACAACTTACCGAGAATGAAGCTGCTATCGTGGCTGAACTGAATGACGTTCAAGGCCAAGCGATGGATGTAGAAGGTTACTTCCAGCCAAACGACGAAAAAGCGTTTGCTGCAATGCGTCCAAGCAAATTATTTAACGATGCATTAAACCTAATCGCATAAGTTAAATAAACTCAATTATAAAGGCAGCAATATGCTGCCTTTTTTCGTATTCATGCTGAAGTAGCTGCTCATATTTGCTAGTATAAGCGCCCAATTATGCTGGTCCTCTGTGAGTTATGACACATAAAAATAGCAAGCGCCCAAACACATCACCTAAAAATAGATCCAATGGCAATACTCGACGACGCCCTTCCAACGGCTCCAAAAAACCGCCAGTCAAGCCTGAGGATGTTAAGATTGTCTTATTCAACAAACCTTTTGACGTTTTATGTCAATTTACTGATGACCAACACCGAAAAACCTTAGCTGACTTTATCGATGTCAAATCAGTCTATGCTGCGGGTCGACTAGATCGCGATAGCGAAGGTTTATTACTTTTGACTAACTGCGGCAAGTTGCAGCACAAACTCACAGAGCCGAAAAAAAACACCGATAAAACCTATTGGGTTCAAGTAGAGGGAGTGCCCGATGAGCAACCACTCGAGATGCTGAGAAAAGGTGTCGAATTAAAAGACGGCATGACCAAACCTGCCAAAGTCGAAGTCATTGACGAGCCTGACATTTGGCCTCGAAATCCGCCAATACGAGAGCGAAAAAATATTCCCACAACGTGGTTAAGTATTACGATTTCTGAAGGGAGAAACCGTCAAGTTCGGCGTATGACTGCACACATTGGCTATCCAACCTTGCGATTGATTAGATACAGCATTGGCAAATATACACTCAGTGGTCTAAATAACGGGCAGTATAAGGTTTTACAGCCAAATAAAGTCTAGGGAGTGTCTTTTGAGGGCGGCCAAATGCGTGCTATACTCACGACCTTTCAAATATTACATATAGATGTACAGCGATATTATGAGCGATAACAGTAACATTAAAGTCATTGTCGGCATGTCTGGCGGCGTGGATTCTTCAGTTTCAGCTTACCTTCTAAAAGAACAGGGCTATCAAGTAGAAGGCTTGTTCATGAAAAACTGGGAAGAAGACGATAACGATGAATACTGTGCCGCAGCTGAAGATCTAAAAGATGCACAAGCCGTGTGTGAAAAACTGGGTATTGAACTGCATACTGTCAACTTTGCAGCTGAATACTGGGACAATGTATTTGAGTATTTCTTAGAGGAATACCGTGCAGGCCGCACACCAAACCCAGATATTATGTGCAACAAAGAAATCAAGTTCAAAGCTTTTTTGGAATTTGCAGCAGAAGCACTAGGTGCTGACTATATAGCGACTGGCCACTACGTTCGCCGTGAAGAGCGTGATGGTAAGTTTGCAATGCTAAGAGGCTTAGACAACAACAAAGATCAAAGCTATTTCTTATATACGTTAAGCCACGAACACGTTGCGCAAACACTATTCCCTGTCGGTGAGATTGAAAAGCCTGAAGTACGCCGCATTGCAGAAGAACAAGGTTTAATCACTCATAACAAAAAAGACAGCACGGGTATCTGTTTTATTGGTGAGCGCAAATTTAAAGATTTCTTGCAAAAATTCCTTCCTGCTCAGCCTGGTATTATTGAAGATGCTGAAGGCAATCAAGTCGGCGAGCATGAAGGCTTAATGTATCACACCCTAGGTCAGAGAAAAGGCCTACTGATTGGTGGTATGAAGGAAGGCTCTGGCGAGCCTTGGTATGTCGTCGATAAAGATGTTGAGCGCAATGTCCTTGTTGTAGGTCAAGGTAAAGACCACCCTCGCCTGTATAGTAACGGGCTCAATGCCAATCAACTGCACTGGGTTGACCGCGAAGGCCCACAAGGAACCACTCGCTGCACAGTAAAAACTCGCTACAGACAAGAAGATATTCCATGTACTCTGCTGGTCGGTAAAGATGGCATGGCGCGCGTACTGTTCGATGAGCCACAAAAAGCAGTTACACCGGGTCAATCAGCGGTATTTTACTTAGATGATGCATGTCTTGGCGGCGGTATCATCGAGTCGGTGATCAAATAATGCAACCAAAAGCCGTTATTCCATTAGCAGCTATATGTCAGATAGCTAAGCTTGTTCAAAAATGCGCACGTTATGGCACTTTTAACGAAAACGAAGTCCATACTTTTTTGCAAAGTATACTAAATACGTCACCTCAAAACCCAGAGGACGTCTATGACGACCACTTCGCTTTAAAAGGTGGCTATCAAGCTTTGGTAGCACAATTATCCAGCGAAGGTGAAAAAGACGTTGAAATCGTAAAATACGTCGGTAGCTTGCTACAGCTTGAACGCGCTTTGTCTGCAAATAGCGCTGTATTTTCAGAGCTGGCCAAACGCATTGAACAAGTCGAAAGACAAACCTTACATTTTAATGTATACGACGAACAAGTATTAGGTGCACTCGCTGATATCTACACCCAAGTTATCAGCCCTGCCGGCCCTAAAATCCAAGTATTTGGTAAACCAGATTTACTTCAGCAAAGCCATATTCAACACAAAATACGTGCATTGCTGTTGGCAGGAATTAGAAGTGCTGTGTTGTGGAGACAACTAGGTGGTAAACGCCGCCATTTCTTTTTTTCTAAAAAGAAAATTATCGCCACTGCACAACAGTTTATATAAATTATCGTTCAAAAAAACCAATTAGTTAGGAGAAATTATGGAGCTTTCAGCGTTAACCGCTATCTCTCCAGTGGATGGTCGCTATGGTAGCAAAACCAAAGAGCTGAGAAGTATCTTTAGTGAGTTCGGTCTTATCAAATACCGTGTCACAGTTGAAGTTCGTTGGTTACAAGCTCTAGCAAAAGCAGACGCAATCAAAGAAGTGCCTGCTTTCAGTGATGAAGCTAATGCGATACTTGACGGCATTGTTGCAAACTTCAGTGAAGAAGATGCACAACGTGTCAAAGATATCGAGCGCACTACAAACCACGATGTTAAAGCAGTTGAATATTTGCTAAAAGAGAAAGTAGCGGATAATGCAGAGCTACAAGCTGTAAATGAATTCATTCACTTCGCTTGTACATCTGAAGACATTAATAACCTATCTCATGGTTTAATGCTAAGTGAAGCGCGCGATCAGGTGTTACTACCATACTGTGATAACCTACTTGCAGCAATCAAAGAAAAAGCAGTTGAGTACAAATCAGTACCAATGATGACTCGTACTCACGGTCAACCTGCTTCACCTTCAACTATGGGTAAAGAGTTTGCTAACGTTTATGTTCGTCTACAACGTCAGCGCGAGCAAATTGCTAACGTCGCTCTTTTAGGCAAAATCAATGGCGCTGTTGGTAACTACAACGCTCACCTAAGTGCTTACCCAGAGTATGATTGGCATGCACATGCAGAATCATTTGTAACTAGCCTAGGACTAACTTGGAATGCATTCACAACGCAAATTGAGCCGCATGATTACATTGCTGAGCTATTTGACGCAATTGCACGTTTCAATACAATCCTACTAGACTTTGATCGTGATGTTTGGGGCTACATTGCTCTTAACCACTTCAAACAAAAGACCATTGCTGGTGAGATTGGCTCTTCTACGATGCCGCACAAAGTTAATCCTATCGACTTTGAAAACTCTGAAGGTAACTTAGGCCTAGCCAATGCTATTTTCGCTCACCTAGCACAAAAACTACCAGTTTCTCGCTGGCAGCGTGACCTAACTGACTCAACGGTTCTACGTAACCTTGGCGTTGGTATGGGCTATGCGCTAATTGCATACCAAGCAACGCTAAAAGGCATCAGCAAGTTAGAAGTAAACGCAGATCGTCTTCTAGCTGAACTGGATGACAACTGGGAGCTGCTTGCTGAACCAATTCAAACAGTGATGCGTAAGTACGGCATCGAAAAACCATATGAGAAGCTAAAAGAGCTAACGCGTGGTAAGCGTGTTAATCAAGAAATCATGGCTGACTTTATCGATGGTTTAGACTTACCAGACTCAGTTAAAGCGGAAATGAAGTTGATGACGCCGGCAAACTATATCGGTCGTGCTGAAGCGTTTATTGACGAATTAAACTAATCTAGTCAAATAGATTTTATTAAGCGAAAGGAGCAGCTTTGTGCTTGTAACTTTCGCTTTTTTTATGGAGAAAATATGTACCAGCTGTCTATTAATAACATGACTCAAGAAGCGTTTTTGAGTCAGTACTGGCAAAAAAAACCCTTGTTAATTAAAGGAGGTTTCAAAGACTTTCAGGACCCCTTGTCTGCAGAAGAACTTGCAGGATTGGCAATGGAAGACAGCATTGAGTCTCGATTAATCACTAATCATGACGAAAATTGGCAAGCGCACCATGGTCCATTTGAAAACTTCGAAAAACTAACTGAAACAAATAGCACGTTATTAGTGCAAGCCGTTGATCACTGGCATCCACCAGCAGCCCAACTACTTGTCCCTTTCAGGTTTATACCCAATTGGCGAATCGATGACTTGATGGTGAGCTTTTCAACACCAAATGGTGGTGTAGGCCCACATTTAGATCAGTATGATGTTTTTATCATTCAGGGTGAAGGCAAAAGACATTGGCGCGTTGGTATGCCAAATGCCAACTTAAAGCAATTCACCAAAGATAAAGCCTTACTACAAGTCGAGCAATTTGAAGCAGTAATAGATCATATTTTAGAACCTGGAGATATTTTGTATATTCCTCCGGGCTGCCCTCATGAAGGGTATGCTGTTGAAAATGCACTAAACTATTCTGTCGGTTTTAGAGCACCAGACCAAAAGGACCTCATCAGTAGTTTTGCTGACCATGTCATTGACGAAGAAGCTGGCATAGAGCGATACAATGATCCAGAGCTGACTATAAGGTCTTCTCTTGGTGAAATAAACACACAAGATAAAACCAAAATACAAGCGATGCTATCGAGTCTGATCCATGATGATGAATTGTTTAGCAAGTGGCTAGGGACGTATCTCAGCCAACCCAAACACGATATGGATTTGGCCCCTCTAGAGGATGCGCTTGTTGCTGAACACTTAGAATCAGAAATTGAACTGGATGACACAATAGTTCGAGCTGGTGGTGTGCGAGCAATATACCAAAGCATCGGCGAAAATATACTATTGAGTATAAACGGTGAATCCTATCAATTGTCACAAACAGACCTAGAACAGGTAAAGTTGTTAACTGATAATACAAATTTTTTGTTTAAACAGGTAAAACCAGCGTTAATGAGCTTGGAATTCAAACAAACGTTAACTACGCTTATAAACGACGGGCTTTATTATGTCGAAGCTTGGTCTTAATGCCTGACTGACAGGGCCAACCATACAAAAAGGTGTCACGATATTTGGCACCTAAAATAATAATAGGGGTTGAAACTTCCCTTATTCGTCAGGGCGTGTTGTATGATTTTCGCTAAGAGGTAATCATGAATTATCACGTCGACAAAGTGAGTTGGAAACAAACTCAGGGACAGCTGCGCCAAATTCGTGAAAGAGTGTTTGTGTGCGAATTACACTTACCAAAACATGTTGAGTTCGATCAACATGATAAAACAGCAGATCATGTCTTAATCCGCGATGAAAATCACCAGGCTGTTGGTACAGGTAGGCTGTGCAGTGATGGGTTAATAAGCCGTATCGCAATTGTTAAAGACCACCGAAATAGACAAGCCTATCAATCTTTGATCGGATACCTAGCAGATCTTGCCCAGCAAAAAGGCCTTAAAGAAGTTTTTGTGCAATGTATTTTGGAAGAAGTGCCCACCTTTGTAAAATCAGGCTTCAGCAAACAAGGTGGTGTTTTTATGGAAGCTGGGATCCCAAGACAACGTCTTAAGTGCCCTGCTTCGATGATAAATTCAGAGCCATTTACGATGCTACACTAGCCCACAATTTGTCGTTGTTATAAATTGCATATATATCATGAGCTTTGTTGACAAGTAAGTTAGCAAAGTCAACTTGTGTTTTCTCTTTAACACCAGCGTTAATAATGCCGTCTGCTTTGAGTTGCCATTGATATGAAAAATATCTCAGCGCTTCTCTTGCATTGCTCGCAGCTTTGTCTCCTGTAGCATCAGTAGGAACTTGCCCTGTAATTGCCCAATACCCTTTTCCCTTTTCGTCTTGCAGCTTCCAAACAGCAATCGCCGGAGGCAAAATGCGGCACTCTTTTTCAATAATTTTATTGGTGATAATTCCTTTTTCTGCCAAATGGCGCTGCGCAGCTTGTAGTTGCTCTCTTTGCCACAATTGTAGTGACTGCTGCTGTTGTGATTTTGACATAATAAACCTTGCTTACTTTTATTCTAACGCGCTTCAACTTGTCTCTAACTCTATTAATTTCATTAACGACTTGCAACATAGAAACGCCAAAGCGCAGACATAAATTAAAATTTGCACAATAATCATACTTTACTAGGCTAAAATTAATCCAACTGAAGATTAAGTAACATGTTTTTGTTTGTATCTTACATAGTGCCAATATTGGTACTCGTTATTGGTTTAATATTTATTGACTCAGTAGCTATTTCAGTGCTAATGGCGGGTTTGTCTGCTGCAAGTTTGTTTATGCAAAAGTTGGCACTCGCACAACAGCAAGCCGAACAGCAAGAGGAACCTCCCCTACCCCACGAAAACATAATGCAAGAGCAACAAGAAGACCTTGCTTGTTTAGAGCAGCTCAGCAGTGTCATCATTCCTCAATTGATAGCCCAAGTTACAAGCGCCAGAGAGCAGACAAAAGGCTCAGTTGTAAACATGTCGGGAGAGTTTTCTAATCTCGTTGGCAATATATCAGCGACGCTAGATA
Organism: Pseudoalteromonas sp. Of7M-16; assembly: GCF_022347805.1. NCBI lineage: Bacteria > Pseudomonadati > Pseudomonadota > Gammaproteobacteria > Alteromonadales > Pseudoalteromonadaceae > Pseudoalteromonas > Pseudoalteromonas sp. Of7M-16. The sequence goes on from NZ_JAKRFY010000005.1 coordinate 78,291, forward strand.
GAACAGCCAATGATAATGGGGCTAGTTTGCAAGACGTTTCAGAGTCTAGCCGAGACAAGTTAAATGGCGTACTCGCCTATATTGAACAAACCAACGACTCACAGGCACAAATGACTACGACCATTAAGGATCTAGTCGACAAAAGCAATGAACTTCAAACCATGTCAATAGATGTGTCAAAAATTGCCGAGCAAACCAACTTACTTGCGCTAAATGCATCAATTGAGGCGGCGCGTGCTGGTGAAAATGGTAGAGGCTTCGCTGTGGTCGCAGATGAAGTTCGCTCCTTGGCTAATTCAAGTGGTGAGACTGGTGTACGTATTGGTCAGCTTATAGAGAGTATTGCTAATGCAATGCGCTCTTCAATGGATTTAATGAACTCAGAACTAGAGAAAAAGCAAGTACTGACCGAAAAGTATCGGACTGAGATAAATACCGTTGTTGACGAATGGCTGGATCTATCACAACACGTCGAATCTCATGCCGCTGAATTACATGCGTCAAACTTAGAAATTCGAGAAAAAATCTCACAGATCCTTGTTGATTTACAGTTTCAAGACCGAGTCGATCAGATCCAAGACAGCGTCACAATCGCTTTAAACATCATGATTGAAGAAATAGACCAATTTATTTTGAGTCGCAGAGAGTGCCAAACAGCCAGATTTAATCATCAGAGGATCAGTAATGAATTGAAAAAAACTGCCGCGACTAATGAGCAACGCAGCATCTTGTCCAAAGGTCGTGACGACGACACTGTTGATGATTTAACTTTCTTATGAGGACGTTATGAGTAAAACCATTCTAGTTGTAGACGATTCTGATTCTCTCAGACAAGTTGTAAACATTGCCCTAACAGGGGCGGGATTTAATGTTATCGAAGCCAGAGATGGTAAAGACGCTTTAACTAAGCTAAATGGCAATAAAATACACTTGATAATCAGCGATGTGAACATGCCCAATATGAACGGCATCGAATTTGTAAAGCAAGCTAAGCAATTACCACAATACAAGTTTACGCCTGTCATTATGCTCACTACAGAAAACCAGCAAAGTATGATGGAAGAAGGGAAAAAAGCAGGTGCCAAAGCTTGGATGGTCAAACCCTTTAAGCCTGCACAAATGTTGCAAGCAGTATCGAAACTTTTAATGATGTAGAGAATAGGTATGTCTGAGTGTTTTAAATTTCCAACAGAGCTGACAATTTACGAAGTTCAACAAACGTTCAATGAAATAAAGTCATATATTTCAGAAAAAGACAGCGTTTCTTTTGACTTCAGTGAGACCACGGAAGTCGATTCAGCAGGCCTGCAACTCATTATTTGGGTTGTTTATCATAGCCAAAAGATTGGTTTAAAAATTGATACAATCTCTACCAATGACATCATCGAAGCGCGCTGTCAAAAACTGGGTGTTGGCATGTCCACGCCCCCAAATGACTAAGGGGTAGTCATGTCTATTGATTTGTCTTCGGCCATAGCAACCTTTGTAACGGAATCAAAAGAACTGTTGCAAGAGATGGAGAATGGCCTTTTAGACTTGGAGTCTGAGACCTCTGATGAGCATGCGAGCGAAATTATCAACGCGCTGTTCAGAGCTATTCATACAATCAAGGGCAGCGCGGGCATTTTTGATTTTGTGCATGTCGTAACACTGACCCATATCGCAGAAACGTTATTGGAAAGTGCCAGAAATGGTGAACTGCAATTGGGCAAGGACTTAATCTCACTTTATCTAGAAACTAGAGATGCAACAGAAACACTCATCACACTCGCCGCAGCAGAGACGGAACCTGACCAAGATTTACTTAATAAAGTAAATCACTTAGTTTCTTGTTTCTCTAAGTATATTGATACAGATGTCGATGATGCCCAAGGTGAGGTGTTGAAAAAAACCACCTCGGGAAACCAACTTGATAACGAGCGCTGGATACTGTTTTTTGTACCTAATGAGAATGTGCTCAGGAATGGATTAGACCCCTACTCGTTCATTCACTATTTGAATTCAGAAACAGATGATCTCAAAGTCAGTACTTGGTTTGACTCGATGTTTGGACCACAACAATTTGATCCTGAGTCTAATTACTTGTCGTTTATAATATCATTCAATACAGACAAAACGGAAAATGACATCATTGACGTTTTTGAATTTATTCACAGTGAAGCATATATCGCCATTTTACCACCTAAAGGCGACGCTGAAATCCTCAAAGCCAGTATTCAGAAATATCAAGACATAGACTTTGTAACTCATTCTCTCAAAGAGGCAGACCCAGCTTTCGCTGACATAATGCAGTTGCTCAATCAAAAAGAAAAAGCACCTCCACCAGAACAATCCACTGCTCAGTCCGGAGCTGCACCAGCGGTAAATACATCAAAGCTCCATAAAAGCAAAACACTTCGGGTTGAAGCACTAAAACTCGACAGGCTCATAGATCAAGTTGGAGAGATGGTCATAACTGGCGCTAGAACTAACCTACTTGCTCATGAAACTGGCAACGAAACCTTAATAGAAGCAATGGCACTGCTTGAACGACTTGTCGAAAACATAAGAGACAGCTCGTTAAAGCTCAGAATGGTGCAAATTGGAGAAACGTTCAATAAGTTTAAACGCGTTGTACGAGATATTGCAGACGAGCTTGGTAAGCAAGTGGAGTTAACCATTGTCGGTGCAGAAACCGAGCTGGATAAAACGTTTGTCGAAAAAGTCAGCGATCCACTGATGCATATTGTAAGGAATGCCATAGATCACGGGATAGAAGACCCTGATACCCGACGCGCACAAGGTAAACCTGAGCAAGGACAGCTAACACTTAAAGCCTACCATGACTCAGGTTCAATAGTGATTGAAGTAAGTGACGATGGTAAAGGGTTAGATCAAGAAAAGATTTTAAAACGAGCAGTCGACAGAGGCCTAATCTCTGCAAATCAAACCTTGCAAGAAAAAGATGTCAACTTGTTGATTTTTGAGCCTGGATTTTCCACTGCAGAGTCTATCACCAATATTTCTGGACGCGGTGTGGGCATGGATGTCGTAAAGCGAAATATAGACAGCTTGCGAGGCAGTGTTGAAGTTGAAAGCACACCGGGACAGGGGTCGACCATTTTAATTCGCTTACCTCTTACTTTGTCTATTATCGATGGCTTTATGTTCGAGGTTCATAAAGAAAACTATGTCATTCCATTGGATACCGTTGTCGAGTGTTTAGAGCTTCATGAAGTTGTATCTGAGCAAGATATTCAGGATAAAAGTTATATCAATTTAAGAACCGAAGTACTGCCATTTATACGGTTAAGAACCTTATTTGGCATAGAAGAGCAAATAGATCATACCAGAGAATCTCTGGTCATTGTTCAGTTCGGCACGCTGCGTGCTGGTTTGGTAGTAGACTCGCTTAAGGGCGAGTTCCAAACAGTTGTAAAACCACTAGGAAGGTTGTTCGAAGGACTCAAATGTATTAGCGGTGCGACCATTTTAGGTAGCGGAAATGTCGCCATTATTTTAGACGTTTCCGCACTAATTAAGTCTGCAATTTCAGTTTATGAGGCGTTAGAGAAAAAGCATTAGGTAATCCCGGAGAGCTAACATGTTTAAGAACTTTACAATTCGCAACAAGATTATTCTTGCGATGTTTACCATGGGGGTATTGTTATTAGTCATAGCAATGTCTGTTCAGCTTAAAAACGGAGAAATTGAAGAGTTTGCGGTAGACGTCGGTAAAGTGGATATACCTGAAACAATCTACGCATTAAACATGTTGGATGAGCTTGGGGATATGAACAGTAATGTACTGGAGTATATTGCCGGGGAGTCTGACGAGAGCGAGGATTTTCGCTCGAATTACAATGAGTTTATTCGTTACTTAGAAGATTTGAAGCAACTTGGGACGGTGAATAATTCTCTGTTGAGACAACTGGAAGAATTAGTAACTCGCTACGCCAATGAAAATCAAGAGTTAATTTTTGACCGCTTCGACCCATTGTTAGAAGCAAAGGCGATTGATAAATACGACTACTTAAACAAAGAGTTTGCTATCCCGCTTGAGCAACTTCTAGATACATTGAAAGAAGAGGAAGTCGCCGATGCAGGCAGCAGCGGTGATTTCAATGAAGTGGTGAACGATGACCTACCTGGCGTTCGCTATTACCTAGAGTTAATTGACGAACAAGGCGATATGATGAGCTCCCTAAATGCTTATATGCGCGGTGCATTAGGTGCAGACTCAGCATTTGAAAAAGATGCTAGAACATTCTCTGGGTTTTTAGCTGATATCAAGCCCCTTGAGAGAAAACCGCCAGAAATAAAAGCACTGAGTGAGGTCGAGCGGATGTACCTCGAGCTATACAATGGTGGTAAAGAGATTTTTGCCATGTATGATCCGCGCAATAAAATCAAGGCATCTAAGGATGTTGACCGTCTAGAACATGAGGTATTCAACAAAATCGAAGACCTCTTGGAAGAGATATCAAATGAAGCCATTCAAGAAGGTGATGAATCTCTCAACGCTTTAGTCACCGCAGCTCGAGAAAGTATATCATTAGTCTGGGCTCTATTAGTTGTGGCCATTGTGCTGGCTACAGCCACAGCTGCGTTTCTGATCCGGGGTATCGTTATCCCCATTAACGCACTCGCTGAAGCAGCAGAAGACTTGCGATCAGGTGAAGGAGATCTAACAAGGCGCATTCCTGATTTTGGCAATGATGAAATAGGAGAAACTGCACGCAGCTTCAATGGCTTTATTGAGCGTCTGCAAAATATCCTGCTAGACATTCAAGAATCTGTTGAATCTATTGCCCACAGCACTAACGAAGTGGGAACAACATCTCGAATGCTCAGCTCTACGTCGAACCAACTCGCAGCAAGCGTAGAGGAAACCTCCGCATCCTTAGAGCAAATGAGCTCCTCTATCTCTATGAATACAGAAAATTCTAAGGTAACCAATGACATTGCCAAGCAATCAAGTAGCGAAGCAAACGATGGTGGCCGCGCTGTAAAAGATACCGTTAAAGCTATGACGCAAATTGCTGAAAAGATAGGAATAATCGAAGACATCGCCTACAAAACTAATTTACTTGCACTCAACGCCGCAATTGAAGCGGCAAGAGCTGGCGAACATGGTAAAGGGTTTGCTGTGGTAGCTGATGAAGTCAGAAAGCTTGCAGAACGCTCACAAGTGGCTGCACAAGATATCAGTACACTGGCAGATAACAGCGTGAAAATAGCGCAACATGCAGGAGGAATGCTTGACAGAATGGTGCCCAATATTGGTAAAACCGCAGATTTGGTACAAGAGATCACCGCAGCGTCAACAGAGCAAAGCACGAGTGTTGCTGAAATCAACCGAACTGTCTCGCAATTAGATGAAATTGCGCAGCAAAATGCGTCAGCATCGGAAGAACTAGCTTCAACCGCCAAAATGGTGCAAGACCAAACCAGTGATATTCGCTCTACAGTGAACTACTTCAAACTCAGTAACGATAGGCAAATGATGAAGTTGAGACGTTCTGTACAAGAAGCAAAGTCATCAAGTTCAATGCCAGAAGAAGGCTATACACCGTTTGATGAGTAAATGTTATGACAGATCATACTAGTCAAAGTAGTTTAGTCGACAAAGATAAGTATTTGGCGTTTGAGCTCAACCATGCCTCTTATTCCATCAACATCTCTTTGGTCAAGGAGATCATGGAATATATTGAAGTTGATCCGATCCCCATGGCACCCGAGTTTATTATTGGCGCGATTAACTTACGCGGAGAGGTTATTCCAGTTTTTGATCTCTCCTTGCGCCTTGGTAAACAATCTCAAGAAATCACCAATCGAACCTGCATAATTATTGCCGAATGTCTGTTCAATAATCAGGAAATTACAATTGGCTTGAAAGTGGATATGGTCACCAAAGTGCTCGACATTTCCGGTGCAGACATCGATGCAGTGCCAAGTATTGGTGGTCAGTTTCACAGTCGATTTGTACTTGGATTGGCCAAGTTGCCCGATAAGCTAATGACAATCTTAGACATATCTAAAATTCTCACGTTAGATGAGCTAAAACTCATTGAGGACCTCAATAACGCAGATCTCAACGAAACATCCCTAGAATCCGAAGACAATATAGAAACACAAGAAAACTTAGATGAAGAAGCACCAAATGAGGTAAACCATGAGTGATGGTCATCAAGAACTGCCCCATATTCAACAAAAAGGTGAACTGAGATACTTGTTTGTCAAGGTAGGCCATGATCACTTTGGGATCCCTATCGACTCTGTAAAAGAAGTCATTGAATTGGTTGAAACAACCATGGTCCCAATGTGTTCTGATGTAATTCGCGGCGTGATCAATGTCCGTGGCAGCGTGATACCCGTGTTAGACCTACAAAGCCGCCTCGGTCTAAAATCAGTAACCCCTTATGACAAATATAGCTGTATCGTCTTGTACGACTTCTTTGATCAATCATTGGAGGAGTCAATGACGCTTGGCATGTTAGTGAACAGTGTCGTGTCTATCGAGTTTATTGACCTGAACAAGCTCGAGTCCTCCCCTTCCTTTGGTTCTAACATCCCTCGCCACTTTGAGTGGAAAATGGCAAAGATTAATAACAAGTTGACCACATTATTGGACATTGCAAAAGTGCTCAATGTGAATGAAATCAACTCTACGTTAAAACATGAACAAGAGCAGTTCTTTATCAATTACTGCCAAAGGTAACTCTAGTAAATGACCATCAGCCAGCTGGAGTTCAATCAATTGAACAGAGTGCTCGATGAACACACGGGTATTCGGTTGAACAATGCTAAGGCCGATATAATGGCTAGCCGCTTGAGCTCCCGGCTTAGAGCGACAAAATGCACCACACATAACCAGTACTACCAGCTAATTACCAGTCCTAACGGACACAAAGAACTTGATATATTTATCGACAAGCTGACCACTCACGAAACTTACTTCTTTCGTGAACAGTCTCAATTCGAGTTTATGTATGAATACTATAGAAACAGGCGTAGTCGCAACGTGCCTATCAGAGCTTGGAGTGCAGCCTCTTCGACCGGGGAAGAAGCATACTCAATAGCCATGGTGTTAGATGACTTATTCTACAATGGACGCTGGTCTGTAACAGGCACTGACATTTCTCCAACTTCTGTAGAAATGGCCAAAGAAGCGTGTTTTGCTATTTCAACCGCACAAAAAATTCCTAAAAAATATCGAAAAGCCTATTGTTTAAAGGGCATAGGACCAAATGAGGGAACGTTTACGCTCAATAAGGCAATTAAAAGCCACTGTACGTTCGATGTAGACAATTTGCTGCACTTACGAAAGGTAGACTATTCTTTTGATATTATCTTTTTACGCAACGTCTTAATTTATTTTGACGAAATTAAACAAAAAGCAATTATTGATAATATTGTGCATCGGCTTAATCATGGTGGTCTTTTGTTTTTAGGGCATTCGGAGTCATTGAGAAAAAAGCGCCCAGGACTGGAATTAATTCAACCCTGTATCTATAAAAAGGTTAGGTTATGATCAGCGTATTCATCGTTGACGATTCTGCGGTAATGCGGCAACTCGTTGGCGAAATCATACAGCATGATAGAGAATTAAAACTTATTGGTTCAGCACCTGACCCGATATTAGCTGAGCGAAAAATGAAAATGAATTGGCCAGACGTCATTTTGCTCGATGTTGAGATGCCAAAAATGGATGGCATCACTTTCTTAAAAAAAATCATGCAAGAAAAGCCGACCCCTATTATCATGTGCTCGGCACTCACGCAAAAACACACTGAAACCGCGATGGAAGCACTTGCCTCTGGTGCTGTCGATGTTATCGCCAAACCAAGTCAAGGCCTGTCAGATTTCCTTAATAATCAAGGTATCACGCAAATTATTGATGCGATCAAAGCGGCGGGTAAGGCGAAAGTCAAACCGCTGCGTTACTTAGCTGAAGAATCAGTACGTCATAATCACACCGTCGACGAAATGCTGCCGCCTACAGCACCAAATGAGCTTAAACCACCAATAACACCAGACAAAGTCATTGCGGTTGGCGCATCAACTGGGGGCACTGAGGCCCTCACGGGGTTTTTGTCTCTTTTGCCACCCAATATTCCCCCAATTGTCATAGTTCAGCATATGCCTAGCAAGTTCACCCATGCGTTTGCACAACGGCTCAACACGGTTACTCGCCATACTGTCGTTGAAGGTGAAAATGCCATGAGATTAAAAGCAGGTCACGTATACATAGCGCCCGGAGGTAAGCATATGTTGGTAAAACGTCAAGGTAGCGACTACTATTTAGAAGTACGAGATGGTCCCTTGGTAAGTAGGCATAGGCCTTCAGTAGATGTGTTGTTCAGATCAGTCGCACAGTCAGTCGGGCGAAACGCAATTGGCGTAATACTAACAGGTATGGGCGATGATGGTGCATCAGGCATGCTAGACATGAAAAGTGCCGGCGCAATAAATTTTGCCGAAAGTGAGGCGAGTTGTGTTGTGTTTGGTATGCCAAAAGAAGCCATCGCGCGAGGCGCCGTTGATAAAGTCTTTTCACTAAGCAATATCCCGTATCAAATTTTAAAAGTGTTAAGGTGCTAGCTATGCAAAAAAGCCTTTTAGAACTGCTAAATATCATCTACGTTGCTTACGAGCAAGACGGTACAATTACAGGCATCTCAGACAAAGCTAGCAATTTAATCGCACTAAAAGTAGGTGACAATATTGTTGACAGCCCTACCTTAAAATTTTTCGACGAAGACTTTAATGATTTAAAAAGCCAAGACGTATTATTTGAAACCTGTTTTGACCAGCTAGAACTCGGAGTGAGTGTAGACAACAGCAATGTGCACTGGGTTCGGTTTAGCTATACCAGAAAAAACTCTCTCACTTTTGTCAAAGTCGATTTAATAGAAGAGCTGGTTGCGATTCGGCGACTTAATAAACAACTGGCAATTCGCGACCCGCACACTGGCCTCTTATACAGAGAAGCTTTTGTAGCAAAAGTACAAGAGTTAGATACCGCTGGTGTAATGTGCTGTATTCGCATTTGCAACTATCAAAGGATCTCTGAGGTTTGGAACATTGGTGTCGCAAATCTTGTATTTATGGAAGTATTGTCACGCTTCCAAGGGGAATATGAACAAGGTGTATTTTCTAAACACTCGTCCGATTGTTTTTGTGTATTTGTTCCCAACTCCTCTTCCCTCAATATCGAAGCCTTATACAACCACCTAAATGAGCCATTTGAATTTAATGACAGTAGCTTTTATAGCAATGTCGCTTTGGGGTATTACAAAGAGACAAGTAAAGACGACCATGAATTAAGCCTCAACAAAGCTGAAATGGCAACTTTTGACGTCTTATCGGAAAAGCTGAGATTAGTTGAATTTCAAGAAGGGTTAGCTCGGCAAATCGAACGGCAAAATAAAATAGAGACTGCGCTAAGAGATGCTTTGCATAACGAAAAATCAAAAAATGCTTTTAATGTTGTGTTGCAGCCTTTGCACGATACCAAAACGGAATGTTTAATTGGCGCCGAATGCTTGATGAGGTGGACACTTGACGGCCAACCTGTCTCACCAGTTGAGTTTATTCCTATTGTGGAAAGCACAGGTGATATCAATAAGCTTACCATGTTTACACTTTCACAAATAAAGGAAGCCAAAGACAAGCTCAGACGAGAAGGCATTGATCCCAAAAATTACATGTTTGCTATCAATATCAGTGTCGTAGAGATATTAGATGTCAACTTTGAAAGTAAATTGCTTACCGCTTTATCAGAGTACAACATAGATCCGCGCTGCATCAAATTAGAACTTACCGAATCAGCCCTGATCGATAACTTTTCTTATGTAAACGAAGTCCTCATATCCTTACAGAGTAAAGGGTTACTTATTTCTATTGACGACTTTGGAACTGGGTTTTCTAGCCTGAGTTACTTGTGTAAGCTTCACTTTGATGAAATCAAAATTGACCGCTCGTTTGTGACCAATGTGGTCAAAGATGGAAAATTGCAATCCGTCTTTAACTCAATTGTATCTTTGGCAAAAAACCTAGATAAACCCCTCGTTGCAGAAGGTGTAGAGGACATGGAGCAAATGATTTACGCAAAAGCCAAAGGCGTCCAATATGTTCAGGGATACTATTATAGTAAACCCCTTCCAATAGACGCCTTTATCGAATATGTACTTGAAGACAAGTCGAGTTACTTACACTTTGAGAGCTAACTGTCGCGTCGCCTAAATTACCCACCGCCAAGCACACGTGCAGGCTGCACCTTAGTAGCCTGCCATGCGGGATATACACTCGAGATGACCGAAATTACGACCGTCGCCAAGAGTACAATTATAATATCCGCGAATTCCAATTTACTCGGTAAGAACTCAATAAAGTAAACCCCTTGCAATGGGTTACTCCCGTCTATTGAGGTCCAAAGAGCAAATAAATCTGACACGTTAAGCGCAATCACGGTGCCGACAATTAACCCAAAAAATGCGCCCACTAATGCATAACTTAGCCCTTGTACTGCAAAGGTCATAAAAATTGTTTTGTCTCTTGTGCCCATCGTTTTTAATATGGCAATGTCAGCTTGTTTTTCTTTAACTTCCATAACCATTGACGAAATAATATTAAAACTGGCTACTGCAATAATTAGAAAAACAACAAGATAGACAATGGTTCGCACCATTTGAATGTCTTGATATAAACTACCTTGTGTTCTAAACCAACTTTGTACATAAACCAAGTCCGGTAAAATTCTGCCTGCGTCTATTGCAATTTGGTGCGCATTGAAGACATCATCAACAGTTAGTCGCAAGCCCGTAACAACCATTGGTTCCAATGAAAGCGCCTGTTGAATCTTCGCAATGTTAACCAGAGCCAAATTTTTATCTACTTCCCCGCCCATTGCAATCAGGCCCGCGACGTTAAAAGACACACGTTTAGGGGCGGCAAGCGCATTTTTTGCATGCTGATTTGCGATCAGTACAGTGACCTTATCCCCTAGGTTTACATCTAAATGAGCTGCAATCCCTTGCCCTAAGACAATTTCATCAGCTGCAAGGTCTTTTAAGTTTAATGGTTGAATGTATTCGTGGATGCTTGAAACTTTGACATGCCGACTAGGATCAATTCCTTTTAACTGAGCTGCTTTTAATTGGCCTTTGAACTGTACCATACCGGTTAAATTTATTTCCGCCGTTGCAGCGACCACACCAGGTTGCGCTTCAAGCAGCTCCACTTTACTCGGCCAATCCGTAATTGGATCATAAGGCGCTTGATAACTCACATGTGGTACAACAGAAAGTAATCTTTCTTTGAGCTGCTGCTCAAACCCATTTATAACGGACAGAGCTACTATCAGTACAGTAACACCAAGAAACACACCTATTGTTGAAGCTTTACTGAGAAAGCCAATAAAGCCGCTTTGATGCTTGGACTCTCGCAGCCGTTTGCTCAAAAACAGACTAAGCATGCACACTCCTATCTGCTTTTTGGTAATCAACCAGCACACCGTCATCCAGCTGAACGACACGTCCTAACTTTTCAGCCAGCTCTAAATCATGAGTAACAATGACAAAGCTGGTATCGAATTCCTTATTGAGTTCATTCAGTAACTCGTAAATTTTAAGGGCATTATGTTTGTCTAAGTTACCAGTCGGTTCATCTGCAAGCACCAATGATGGCTTGGTTACGAGCGCTCTTGCTATTGCAACACGCTGTCTTTCTCCGCCAGAAAGCTCAGATGGCCGATGTTCAGCTCTGTGCCCAAGCCCCACTTTTTCAAGCATTTTTACAGCTTCATTTTTTGCTTCTTGCTTTGATTTACCCGCGATCAAAAGTGGCATAGCCACATTTTCTAGTGCGCTGAAGTCCATTAACAAATGATGAAATTGGTATATAAACCCCATATGACGATTACGAAAATCAGCTTGTTTTGCACGCGAAAGAGACTGAACATCTACACCTTTAATTTTTAGCGTGCCATCTGTCGCTGCATCCAATGTGCCCAGTATATGTAGCAGCGTGCTTTTGCCTGAACCTGAACTACCCACAATCGAAAGCGTTTCGCCTTGCTGCAAAGATAAATTGACCCCTTTTAGAACTGACACTTGATTGCCAGCTTCTTGATAGGACTTGTTGAGCGCTTGGCATTGGATCACTGGATCATTCATATCTTAAAACCTCTGCAGGCATCACTTTGGCTGCTTTTTTCGCAGGGTAAAGCGTTGCTAAAAAACTTAATAATAAACTGGTGAAAATAATAAAGGACAAACTCACAGTATCAAACTTAACAGGAAGAGCCATTCCCCCTAACAGGGATAGACCAATCAAATTCAGAACTTCATTGATGTTCGCAGCAAGTAACAGTCCTAAAATCGAACCTATCAAAGTGCCAACAACACCATTGTATAAACCCTGGATCATAAAGACTTGAGCAATTTTACTAGGTGTAAACCCAAGCGTTTGCAAAATCGCCACTTCCCCTTGCTTTTCACTTACCATCATGGATAACGCAGAAACGATGTTGAATACCGCGACAATGACGATCAATGCCAATAGTAAAGACATGACACGTTTTTCCATGGCGACGGCTGCAAATAATGCTCCTTGTTGGACTTGCCAATCTTGGTAGCTAAACTGAGACAATAATGCCTGGTGATCAGCTTTAAAATCTGACACAGAAAATGCATCATTTAGGGTCAAACTCACATCGTATTCTCCAGGCTTTTTCTTCAGCATCTTCATTAAGCTATTGCCATCAGCAAAGGCTAAACTCGTATCGGCCTCACTACGTGAATTGTATATGGCTGCCACTGTAAATAGTCTTTGCTTGGGGACTCGGCCAAGAGGAGTGTAACTCGTAATATCAGGAAAAATAACCCGCACTTTACTGCCGAGCCTAACGTCCAGCTTATTTGCCAAAAAGCGACTTAACGCAAGCTGATACCTAGCATCATGAAGCGACTTCACACTGCCTGATTCAATGTGAGGGCTTATCGCGGTTGGGTAACCATCAAACGAGCCTTGCAGCCGCACACCGACCAGCTCTTTATTGGTCTGTAAAATCACATCCGAAGTCACATAAGGAGAGACACGTTTAACACCTGAAAGCGATGCAAGTGCATCCAACTTTGTAGCTGGCTGGTTATGTTCTTTTGCCGATAACTGTATGTGCGGAATGAGATCTAACATGGCATTTTTTAGGCTTTGTTCGAAGCCGTTCATAACCGAATTAACAGTTATCAAAGACATTAATCCAAGGGCAATTCCCGCTATAGAGAAAAAAGAGATGAATGAAACAAATGCATTTCCCTTGGATGAGCGACTATATCTAAGCCCAACAAATAGGCTAACCGATTGAAACATATTAAAATTTAATTATTTAATTTCTTCTAATTTGGTAATGCTAACACAGATAAGATCCACTGGTCACACCTAGTTGTGTAAAAAATTTTTAATTATCCGCTACTTAATGTCTCAATTTGGTGTAAAATGCGTGAAATCTTGCGGTATGGAAGTTCTATGTTATCCCTAGACAGATTTAAGCATATGAATTTTAAGGGGGATTTGTTCGGTGGTGTGACCACTGCGATTATTTCTCTTCCCCTAGCCCTCGCCTTCGGGGTTGCTTCTGGTGCCGGTGCAGAAGCTGGAATGTGGGGCGCTATTCTCGTCGGTCTTTTTGCTGCCTTATTTGGTGGTTCTACCTCTTTGATTTCTGAGCCTACAGGTCCGATGACGGTTATTATGACCGCAGTTTTGACCACCATGATGGCACAGTATCCCGAAAACGGATTAGCAATGGGATTTACCGTTGTTATGATGGCCGGGGCGTTTCAAATATTGCTCGGAACTTTAAAGTTAGGTAAATATGTTACCTTGATGCCATATAGTGTGATATCCGGATTTATGTCTGGTATTGGTGTCATACTCATTATATTGCAGTTAGCTCCTCTATTGGGCCATCAGGCGCCAGCCGGTGGTGTTTTGGGTACTCTCAGTGCCTTACCTGAACTCATATTAGACCTGCATTTTGCTGAGTTATTTTTAGGGATCCTTACATTAGGGATCTTGTTTTATCTGCCACAAAAGTACCGCCAATATGTCCCTGCACAATTGGTCGCACTTGTTGCAGTGACTCTAGTATCTATACTGCTATTTGATAAAGATAGCATTAGCCGCATAGGCGAAATTCCAAGTGGTTTACCTTCTATCGTATGGCCAACCTTCACCACCGAGCAGTTTACCTCCATGGTTATTGATGCTCTTGTACTTGGTACGTTAGGTTGTATAGATACGCTTTTAACTGCGGTTATCGGCGACAGTTTGACGCGAACAGAACACGACTCTGATAAAGAGTTACGAGGTCAAGGTATTGCAAATATGATCTCTGGCTTGTTTGGCGCATTACCAGGTGCCGGCGCGACTATGGGAACTGTGGTCAATATTCAAGTTGGAGCTCGCTCGCCACTGGCTGGCATCATTCGTGCCCTGATTTTGATGGCTGTGGTATTTGTCGCAGGCGGTTTGACCGAACCCATCCCGATGGCTGTACTTGCAGGCATTGCAGTATATGTTGGCTACAATATTCTGGATTGGAGTTTCATCCAACGTGCGCATAAACTAAGCCTTAGCCAAATGGTTATCATGTATGGCGTTATGTTATTGACTGTATTTGTCGATTTGATCGTCGCTGTGGGTTTAGGTGTTTTCATCTCTAATATCATGGTTATCGAACGATTGAGCCGTGTTCAAGAGCAGCATGTCAAAGCCATCAGTGACAGTGATACTGATGAAGATGTGCCGCTCAATAGCCATGAAAAGGCGCTACTAGAGCAAGCACAAGGCCAGCTATTATTTTTCTATTTGTCTGGGCCAATGATTTTCAGTGTGTCAAAGGCAATTGCACGCCAGCACAGATATATTAGTGAATACAAAACCATGGTTTTGGATTTAAGTGATGTAGCTATGCTTGATGTAACAGTAAGTTTGGCCATAGAAAATGCCATCACAGATGCAATTGATGCTAATGTTCAAGTATTCATCTATTCTCCTAACCAAGAGACCAGCGAAAAGCTGAATAAGATCAATATTCGCGAAAAACTTGGTAAGGATGCATTTTGTCACAGCCGTGAAGCTGCTTTAAATAAGGCATTAGAAGCAATGTCACTAGGAAATGACAACTAGTCTGACATTAAGCCTTCTGCTAAAAACTCAAGCAGCTCTCTGACCGAGGTAGGCAAGTAACGTCTGGGTGGATACACTGCCCAGACCCCTTCCGCCTCAGGCCTAAAAGTGTTCAATACTTCCACCAACTCACCCTTTTCAATTTCTTCACTTAAGTAATAATGGGGAAGCTGTGCCAAGCCCAAGCCTTGCTTGGCTGCATCGACAAGCGCCCAGCCACTGTTACAACGCAACCGCCCCTTGACGCTTACCTGGCGCTCTTTACCTTCATCAACAAAGCGCCAGACACTCGACTGTCCTACCAAACAAGCGTGGTTATCTAAATCAGTAATGCTTTTGATTGGTTTATTGTTATCTATATACGCCGGAGCACCACAAACTAGAGTTTGTCTATGCGTCAGTAACCGGGCTCTCATTGATGAGTCTTTCAAATTGCCCAAGCGTATCGCAAAATCAAAGCCTTGCTCAATTAAATCAAGCTGATTGTTATTGAGTTCCATATCAATTTGAATATTTGGATATAAAGACATAAATTGATTTACCAAAGGCATAATATACTGCTCGCCATACATCACGGGCGCTGTCATTTTAATTTTTCCAGCAGGTTGACTGTCTCTCTGTCTAAGGGCTGAAGTTGCATCATCTAAGACATGTTGCAGATGCTTGGCATGTGACAGAAAGACATTTCCTTCCGTTGTCAGTGATAACTTTCGCGTTGTGCGATTCAACAACTGGTAGCCCAAAGTACTTTCAAGTGCTTTTACCCTACGACTTACTTGCGCAACAGATGTATCTAATTGCTCTGCAGCTCCTGTGAATGATCCGCATACAGCAACGGCGACAAATTCATCTATACCTACCCATCTATCCATTATTACATATCCGTAAAAGTCTTTTATTATTTTCGAGATTATCAAATTTATAATAAAGGTTATACTTAAGCCTCTCTATAAAACAGGAAAACAAGAACATGACACAATTCATTAAATCCAAAGCCGCCATTGCTTGGGGACCAGGAAAACCACTCAGTATTGAGGAAGTGGACGTCATGATGCCCAAAGCTGGCGAAGTGCTGGTGAAAATTACTGCGACCGGTGTATGCCATACCGATGCCTTCACCCTTTCAGGTGAAGATCCAGAGGGTGTTTTCCCTGCAATTTTAGGCCACGAAGGTGCAGGTATTGTTGAAGCCGTTGGGGAAGGCGTTACAGGTGTTGAAATCGGCGACCATGTGATACCACTTTACACGCCAGAATGCGGTGAATGTAAATTCTGTACTTCAGGTAAAACCAACCTTTGTCAGAAAATCCGAGAAACCCAAGGTAAAGGTTTAATGCCAGACGGCACGACTAGATTCTACAAAGATGGTGAACCTATTTATCATTACATGGGGACATCTACTTTCTCTGAATACACAGTTTTACCAGAAATTTCATTAGCTAAAGTAAATAAAGAAGCACCGCTAGAAGAGATCTGCTTATTAGGTTGTGGTGTGACAACTGGTATGGGTGCGGTACTAAATACTGCTAAAGTTCAAAAAGGCGATACGGTTGCCATATTCGGCTTAGGCGGCATTGGTTTATCTGCGATCATTGGCGCCACCATGGCCGGAGCTAGCCGTATTATCGGGATCGATATAAACACCGACAAATTCGATTTAGCAACTAAGCTTGGCGCGACTGATTTAATCAACCCGAACGACTATGACAAACCAATTCAAGAAGTCATTGTAGAAATGACAGATGGTGGTGTCGACTTTTCTTTTGAGTGTATCGGTAATGTCAATGTAATGCGCAGTGCTCTTGAGTGTTGCCATAAAGGCTGGGGTGAATCGGTGATCATTGGCGTTGCAGGTGCGGGTCAAGAGATCTCAACACGTCCATTCCAACTTGTTACAGGTCGAGTCTGGCGTGGTTCTGCTTTTGGCGGTGTAAAAGGTCGCTCAGAGCTACCGGAAATTGTAGAACGTTACATGGATGGTGAATTTAAGCTAAATGACTTTATTACCCACACGATGGCATTAGATGAAATTAACGAAGCTTTCGATCTGATGCACGAAGGTAAGAGCATTCGCTCGGTCATTCATTACTAATTGTGATTTCGCGCGGCAAGTCTACCACCTGCCGCAGATTTCCACTCGAATCTTTATTTATCTCTAAATAGCGTAAAATATATGGAATTAATCAGCGAAAACAAAGTGTTTGGCGGCGTGCATAAACGCTTCAAGCATCAGAGCTCCACTAACAATTGCGAGATGACCTTTGCTATTTTCTTACCAAAGTCAGTAAGTAACGACACTAAGCTCCCCGTTTTATATTGGCTTTCAGGGCTGACATGCACTGATGAAAACTTTATGCAAAAAGCCGGTGTATTCAAATATGCCAGCGAACATGGGCTTGTTATTGTCGCGCCGGATACTAGCCCTCGTGGTGATGACGTTGTTGACGATGAAAATGGTAGTTACGACTTTGGGCTAGGCGCAGGTTTCTATTTAAATGCGACACAGGCACCTTACTCAACGCATTACAACATGTATGACTATGTGACAAATGAGCTGCCAAAACTCATTGAATCAAACTTCTTTGTCAGCACTAAAAAAGCAATCAGTGGTCACTCTATGGGCGGTCATGGTGCATTGACCATCGGCCTTAGAAATAGTCTCCAGTACGAGAGTATCTCGGCATTTGCTCCCATTTCAAACCCAATCGATTGTCCTTGGGGTGTCAAAGCATTTAGAGGTTATTTGGGAGATGATGAAGCCACTTGGGCACAATACGATGCAACAGCGTTATTGAGACAAAATACCATATCTAGACAAGTCCCAATCAAAATTGACCAAGGCGCTGATGATACTTTTTTAGTAGACCAGCTAAAACCTGAGGCACTGCTCAACGCAGCTAAAAATATCGGCTATGACATTGAGTATCAGTTGCACGGCGGCTACGACCACAGCTACTTTTTCATCAGTTCATTTATCGAACAACACATTGAGTTTCACGCCAAACACTTGCGTTGATCACCAGTACTCAACGCACAAAAAAAGGCGCTATTCCCTAGCGCCTTTGTTGCTTAACATTAATTCTATTTGCTGATATCAGCATACTGATTGTTACCAGTTAGCTTAATCGCTTCTTCAAAACCAGGAATGCGCAGTTCGTTTTGGTCTAAGGTCAGTTGTGATTCATCCACCATGCCGTTGCCAAAGCGATAAATCAGCTCATATTTACCTAAATCTGCGGCTTCTTTATATGCTTGCTGATTCTCAGAAGTTTGCGCTAGTTTTTGCTGATACACATTTAGCGCATCTTCGCCATGACGCTTTGCCAGTAAACTGTGCGTTACTTTTGGCGAAAACACGGTCGCTGTAGCATTGTTTCCACCAAAGCCTTTGGAGTTGATGAACGCAATGTCCATGTCGCCACAATCATAGTGGTAATTACGTATGTCTAAATGCTCATCATGGACATCGTCCGCAACTTTATCAATTGTCGTAATACCCGGCATAATATTATGGCTAAATACCCCCAAAGCCATTGCTAACTGGTCACCTGATGCCGGCGCAATTGTATGCCCAACATAGGCTTTTGGAGCCGCAAGCTTCCAGCCATTAATCGAAAATGCCTCTGCGACTTTATGGTAAATAGCTGACTCTGTAACGCGATTTTGCGGAGTACTTGAACCATGAGCCAAGATAAAGCTACGCTCTTTTAGCGATTCTTCACCTGCAATTTCCTGTGCTAATGCCACAGATTTTGCCATCGTAATATAATTACCTGGCCCTGGCGCTGTAATTGACTTTTTGACGCCATCAGCATTTACAAAAACATCTACGACTGAACCCATTACCTCAGCACCGAGTTCTAAGGCAAGTTTGTCATCCATCAAAATTGCAACCTGTGCACCTTCACCAATAGTGAAACCACAGTTTTCACCAAATGGGCGACTCGTTCTGCGATGATCAACTTGCTCTGTATTGTCCAGCTTTTTCAAACCTTCTTCATTTGCAAGCGCGCCCATATTACCAAAGCCTTCAATCACTTCTGGTGTAAGCGCACATTCAACACTGGCCACAACCGCTACACGTGTACGGCCTGTTTGAATGTCATTAACAGCCGCGCGTAAATTGTAAAGGAAAGTGGCACACGCCCCTGCTGTCGAGAATGTTGTACCTACGCTTCCTGTTACATACGCATTGATAAAGTCAGTTGACATAGTATTTAATCCTAATGCCAACTGCTTAGTACTTACACGCTCACCTTTCAGTCGACTTCTTACCAGCCCGCCAAGACCTTCATTATCCATCTGTCCCGCAACGGACGCTGAGTAAGTGCCAATTTCATCAGGCTTAACACGAGACATAACACTGTCCCAATCAAGGCCTGTTGATTTTATCGCATCAGTTGCGGCAAATATCGTGGCTTGTAATCCACGTGGTTGGTAACGGCTGTTGTACATCTTTGCGGGTTCAAAACCTGTAGGTAACTGGCCAGCAGCTTTAATTGGATTGTCTCTGAAGCTGTCGTGTTTAACTTCTAATTGCTCAGGAACGTGGACGTTAACCGTTTTTGCATCTACCTCTTCGACCAACCAGCTACTTGGCACAGGTGTAGGCAAGTCTTTTTTACGACAGGTAAAGCGGATCCCCTGCTCTGTATTAGCCGTAATCGTTAGCTTCTGCTGCCAATGCGTTGCGTCTACATCAAAGTGGTTCTTTTCTATTCTTCGAATTAAAGTACCAGCTATTACTTGCTCACCAACTTTGGCTTCAACTTCTGACTTACTGATGACATCGCCATTGTGGGTGACAAGACTGTCTCCTTCCACTGACACTAAGTTCATCAAAGTCGCCAGACCTAAAAAAGTATCTGCTCTTGCGTCATTATCTAATTTATCTAGCACAATTCTGCGATACGCTTGGTGAAAAGATGTTCTACCTGCGGCATTAATACCACCCATACCGACAATAATAGGTAATGCTGTCATACTTAACTCTTTAATACATATTTGTTGCAATAATTCTAGAATGAAGTAGATAATATAACTTTACACAATTCGCCACTGAATTGACTTTTTTCGCCAACCTAACCAGATCCGATGAGTTTTATGGAAATAATAAAAATAGCCATCACTTTATATGAGCAATTATTGATCACCAGCGTTACGCTGCCTATTGAAATGCTCAAAGCTGGTGAAGCTTATGCAAAGCGGCATAAGGGTCAAAACTTTAAACCCCTCGCCATAGAATGCTTAAGTGAAGATGGAAATCATATAACAACGAATGTTGGTATCAATATGGCTGTACAATCTGACTTTCAGTCTTTAACTAGCTACGACTATATTATTGTGCCTAGTATTTGGAGAAACCCGAGGCCCGTTGTTCGGCACAACCCCCAACTAGCCACAAATTTGGCCTTTGCGTGGGAGCGAGGCGCAACTGTTATTGGCGTGGGCACAGGGGTGTGCTTTTTGGCCGAGTCAGGTATGTTAAATGGTCACTCAGCAACGACACATTGGCACTATGCTAAGCAATTTATGAAAAGCTACCCTGCTGTTGAACTCAAACCCGACTACTTCATAACCCAGTCTGATAGGTTGTACACTGTAGCCAGTCTCAACGCCTTGGCGGATGTTGTGGTTCATTTGATCGGTCAGTTTTATGGCAAAGACGCTGCAAATCACGTGCAACAAAATTTTTCCCATGAGATCAGAAAGCCCTATGAAGAGCAACGTTACTTAGAGGGTGCTGTCGATCGGCACAGTGACGAACAAATTGCCGCTATCCAGTTTTGGCTAAAGAACAATGCGAGCTCCGCCTTATCACTGGCAGAAGTTGCGCAGCAATTTGGTATAAGTTATCGAAGCTTCAACCGCCGATTTAAAGCTGCCACAGGTAAAACGGCCATTGCATATTTGCAAGAAGTTAGACTCCAACAGGCATGCGAGCTATTGGCCTCGAGTAACTTAAGCATTCAGGAAGTTGCCTTGACGGTTGGCTTTAACTCACAGAGCCAGCTATCTAGGGCTTTTAAAGAGCAAATGAACCAAACACCGAGCGCTTATCGAAAAATTGTCAGAAAAAAGCTATTTTCTTAGCGCAACTCGAGACCAAGTTACATTGTGTTTATTTGGCATCTTGCTGGGCTGATCTTCTACATGGAACACAACTTCGAGCCCACACTCCTTCGCATACTTGAATAGTTCATTGCAACTGGTTGGAAAGATATGGGTGCCTTTTCCTGCCGGACCATTTCTCAAAGAAATAGCGCAAACGCCGCCAGGAGACAACAAATTAGACAATCTATCGATACAGCGCTTTCTTTGCGAATAGTTTAAATGATGCCAAACGCCATCCATCAGAATAAAGTCAAATAGCACATCACGGGGTGTCAGCAGCTTCAAATCAGGTAAACTATCTTGCTGCCAGTTAATTTCTAACTCTGGAAACTGCAACTTAGCTGCTTCTAGAAAGGCGCCTAAGGGCTCTACAGCAACAACATCGTAGCCCATTTTAAATAGTGCCGCAGAGTTCTGTCCTACGCCGCACCCAGCATCGAGTACTCGTGCTGGTGCATCTGGTAAGAAAGGTAAAAACTCTTTGTTTATATACTCAAACTCAAGTGCGAAACTCACCTTTGCAAAGGCCAAAACATCTCTTTCATACCCTATTGTACCTGCAACCATGGTGTTAGCTCCTTATTCATCTATAGTGATGACGTATACAATGATGTGACGATATTACAGCGAAACTCAGTATCCCGTCCCGTTCGGAAAAAGTACTTCTTCAGTCACGGGCGCTTCGACAACCAGCGTCAAAACTAGATTTTTGAACGATAAAATGCCAGTACATGCGTAAAACTCTTCATTATTCAAGTCGTAAATTGCTTATCAACTATTGCAACGACATCTAACAACGATTCAACTTTATTTGCGCTTAGCTTGCCTTTCTTTAATACAAAAATAAAAACTATAAACAATACCCATCAGGCAAAGCGAAGCAATCAAAGCCGCAGGAATGAAAATAAGTAACATACTCGCCTTATAGCCAACAACAGCAAGTACGCAGCAGATAACACCAACTATCAACTCGATTGAAATCAGCTCCCAATCCACTGTATGGGTTCTTTTTATTGTTTTTGCCGCATAGTGATTGACTTTAAAACCCATTGAAAAAACTTCCATTAAAATGCTCATCATGGTGATGATTGTACCATATCAATCGTGAACTTAAGTTCGGCATATTAGAGGTTGCTTAACAATAAATGAAATCTGCTTTGACGTATAAAATCGACTATATAATCTCGTCGATATAAAAAAACTGTTTTGAGCCATTAAAATCGAACTCAACTTCATCGTCTAGCTGCTTACCCTTCAATACTTGCCCTAATGGAGATTGCAAGGTAAGTACTAATATCTGCGTGTTCGAGATTGTGACTTTAAGACCACCTTCGGTCGGCCCGATAAAATACCAATATAAATCGCCTTCCTCGTCACTAAGCTTAACCAGTGCCCCCTCTACCACAGAGCTGATTTTGTCGGTCTTAAACACTGACTCAAATGCATTGATTGCAAAATGTGCCTGCTCAACACGTTCGCTTTGCCCTTCTGCCAAATAACCCGACTCAATGCTCAATGAGTCATACTGTGTTTCAGCAGCACTTTGCTCATGAATCGCATCCATTCGTGCACTATCAGCTGCGGCTTGGGCTTCATACAATTTTTTTTCTAAAGCAAGCCTCAACGTTTCTACAACAACGACTTTTTTCACTCTACAACCACCAAATAAAAAAGGGCCATTGTGGCCCTTTATTTTGTTCATTCAAAACAATCAGAACAAGGATTCAAAGCTCCCATCAGGAAATAAAATCCCAGGGATGCCTCTGATTGTTCGTACATCTCCCACGAGTTTATCACCAAAATAGAACCCTCCGGTATACAATTCCTTCTTTTTCTTGATATCGACCCAGTAACCATCTCGACCACGTACAATTAGGTTGATATTCCCTACCAGGTTTGTAACTGTTACTTCACTCACGTGCCCACCTAAAATAAGTGAAACATCCGCGGATGTGAAATCGGATAACATATCAGGCTCGCCTGAGAGTTGAATCCTTAAATCCTTTCCACCGTTCAATGGAAGCTCCAATTGCGCACCAAAAACGAGATCCATATCAGAACGCATTGCCAACGGCGAGCGCTCGTTAGCATACAGTCTGATTGGCGTCACTTGATTTGGGGTTGTTAAAACACCATCAATTGATAAATATGGGATCACAGCTTTGATAGTGCGGACGCTTAATCGATTTCTCAAATAGTCGATTTCGATATCACCGGACAAAATCGAGCTCCCTTGAGTCAATTTTACATTGCCAGTAGCATCTGACACCCCTACAACTTCTTCTATGTTGTTCGGGTCAAAACGTCCTTCAGTTACAATTTCAAATTGATCAAAAACGAAGTCTAGCGCAATATCAGGTTTAGTTACCGATCCCTTACCAGACCCAACAATTTTATCTCCCAATAATGGGCTGATCCGCCATTGAGGCACGGTAATATCCATATCAACCTCAAATCCACGTCTGACACCCGTTATGATCCACCGAAAACCGTTCTCTGTCTGATATTCGATGTTGAGTCCAGGTAACGAGTACTCACCAGCCACTGAGCCTTCAAAAGGAGACACATGCTTCACTACATCGCCGATGACTTCTAGCGAAGCTAAAAATGCATTTTGCGCATCCGAGTTTGCTAAGTCTTCAACTTCCTCAAGCTTCGATTTTATTTCCTCGCTATATTGCTCGTCTTGAAGACGCAGAACACCCAACGCATTTCTTACTTCAGTAAGTAATTCATTAGTATACGGCTTTATCTCAGTATGTAGTTCTCTAGAAGAGTTTAGTCTAAGTAGCTCATTCACTTCTAAAAGTACCTTAGCTGAGGACACTCGGTACACAGTGTTTGACTCTTCTGACAGTAATGTCTCCGATAAATACTGATTAGCCAATTGTTTGTATACTGATATCGCCTCGCTATTACCACTTACTCCCTCTGCAATTGCGTTTGAAAACAGCGAGGTATCTTTTTGACCGGTAGTATGCTGCTGCATAATATCTGCGTAGGTTAGTGCGTTTGCGACATACTCAGCTTTTTGCTCATTGAGTATGGTACTTTGCGTAATATGATAGTTTGGCGCTGCGGTTAAAGACCAAATAGCACTATCTAACTTAGCTGACACCAATGCACTTGAAAACGTAGAGAATAATAATTGATTGAGACCGGGCACAGGCAGCGCAATTGCCTCATAGCTAATTTCAGCATTAATTGGTTCGCCAAAATCAATTTCGTTATTACCGTTCAGATCATTTGGGTCATTTAACAATGAACGCCCGCAACCTTGTTCTCTAGGGCAGGACACTTGGCTATTATCTGGCTCAAACTTAAAATGATATTGGCCATCAACTGGTAAGGTCAAAGAAAAGCGATTTAGCGATTCAACTTGATGACGTGTTTCAACATTACCTTTGAGGTTTTGTATTATCAGTTCACCTTTTTGGCTAATAAAACTTGGTGCATAAAACCGCATATCAGCTTCAAAGCTCTCAGTTATATCATTGCCAAACCCTGGTTGAATATCAGAAACTTGTGGAACTTCATCGCTACTTCCACCACATCCTGCTAGACCAGTAATGAGTAGGCACAGTACACTTCTTTTTATCATAATTACCTCCTACAACACCAAACGGACAAACCAGTTAATGTTTGCATAGTGCGCATCATCTAAATCCAACTTGTCAGTTTTGACAGAAAAGCCGAAATACTCATTCGCAACGCCCAACTCTACAGCTTTGGAATTCGATTCATACCCTGAAAATACACGCCAACTATCATTAAAGTGATAATTCACGTTGCCTTGTACAAATGTGTCTTTATAAAATCGTCTTGTAAATACATCAAACGATACGCGACCATTTAAACGATAGGATACATCTAGATAATATCTGGCATCGTGTTCAAATGTATAATCGACTTCTCGGTTAAACGCAGATGTACGCAAGCGAATTGAAGGTTCAGTGACAATACTGTCCCCTTCCTCAATAAAAGGCACATCGGTTGTCACACCATTGACAAAGCCCACCCCCTCGTATTTAGTTTCATTGACTAAATCGAGCGCTTTAAATGACACATTCAAATCATCACTAATTTGCCAATCAATCGATAAGTCGAAAGAATAACCTTTGCCTTCAGGGCTTTGGTCAGGTGTGAAAGACTTAAATAAAATGTCTTTAGAAAAGAAGTACTGTGTTTGTAGATCACCTTTTATTTCATCACTAAATATGGTGCCATCAACGGTCGCGTCTTGGAAATGAGCACTCTGATAATAGGTTACTTTGGGCGTGATAGTCAGTGAGTTATCAAATAAAGCCACATCATAGGCAAGAAAAACGCCATGTGTTGTTGACTGTTTACCCTTTAGTAAATAACGATAGTTTCTCTTTTCAAATGGAAGGTCATTTTTCTCTAGGTAGGTAAATAGCGCAGTGTCTGGATCAAACTCAAGTGCATAGTTATACCGACTTTGAGCGCCCAAAGAGACCCCTTTATACTTAACACCAAGTTCAAAAACATTGAAAGTAAAAGCACTGTCGCCAGATTCAAGGGGTTTATTAAACTCATCAAGAAATGATTTGACTGGTTGAGCTTCAGTATATATTTCAGAGTCGAAGTTGTTAATTATTTCGAAATCGTTGGCATACGAAGAAGTAGAAAAAAGTATTGCCAAAAGAAGAGCATTGGGTTTTGTCATAAATATTAAGTTAAAGGCGGTATAAACCGCCTTCCTTTTATTATTGTGAAGAATAAACTAGTTGGTATTTTGTCCTAGGAAGTCGATATCAGTATAATCAATGACAGAGCCATCGTTATAAGTCACTCTAAATCCATTTGTAATTTCAATCACATCACCAACTTTCACAGGCGTTGTATCATTGTATAGTGTTACATCACCAAGCAATGGACCATCTGTATCGACGAGATCTACGTTGAATACATAGCCATTAAACTCATTTAGCATAATTTTCGCTAAACCAAGGTCATCATTGTTGTCTTCGTTCTTAAGCGCGAAGTCCGCAGTGAACAGAAGACCCTCTGTCGTTCCTGATACAACAATGCTTGCGTGTTCAATTGCGTCATTAACAAATAGTGGAATTGAATTACCTGCACTATCAGTTGAAGTGAGTTCTGAATATAGAGTACCGTCAAAACCGTATTGACCATCGACAAATTCAACAATATTGAATGTCTGCGCTTTAGATGCATCAAAGTTTCTAGCATCTTCAATTGTGGTAATACTGCCATCAACAAAAATCACGGAACATGAAGCATTTGGTTGTGCAACTACATCTAGGGCCCAACGCTCACACTCAGCCAAATCAGATGATTTAACTTGAACTGTTTGACCTTCCGTCGATTTCAACGTACCAGTCCACGTTAAAATAATTTTACTCGTTGCGCCCGAATTTACCTGAGCATTAGCAAGAATATGTTCATCTCCTTGCGTATTCGTCAACTCAACTTCATAGGTCTCAGTGTTATAACGATATGTCCACTCAGGGTAGTTAGGCGCTGTGCCATTATGAGAACCAGAATCAAGGTTTTGGTCCCAAATGTCTCTCACAACATCGTATACAACTTCACCTGCATTAAATACCGCATCAGCACCTTCTTTTGTCACAAATGCGATTGAAGTCAGTTTCTCTGTACCTGACTTACCTCTTGCAGTATCAACAGCTGAAGTAACATTTGTTCTCAAAGAACGAATACCCTGTTCACTCGCCTTAAAGTTATTGATGCCATTTGTTACATTGGTTTGGACTAATGTCGCATCTGCGAGTAGTTGCTCAGCACCTTCTTTTAATGCATCAGTTGCTACTGCCACATATTCGTCAGCACGAGTTTTAGCTGTATTTACATCAGTTAAAAACCCATCTGTTAGTGCATTCAATGCATTGAATTTTTCAACGGCGTTTTCAGCTGTCGCCAATGCTGTTTCAAGCGCAGCTAAATTACTACCTGCGGCGGCAAACTGACTAGTTGCTTCTGCAAATAGTGCTGACACCTCAGCATTGCTTGTATTGAAAGTCTGCTCACTTGCTTTAGCCCTTTCTAGAGCAGCTTCAGCAAGTACTTTTGCCGCATTCGCAGCATCGTCAATGGCTGCAATCGCTTTTTCGCGCTCACCATTAGCGGCCGTTATTAGTGCTGCTACGTTTGTGTTAAGTGTGTCTGAGTTTGTCACAAGCGCTTGTGAATTCGTAACCGCACCTTGAGCATCTTGCGTCAATGTTAGTAGGCCTTGTGCACTGGTCAAAAGCTGGCCAGCCTGAGAAACCAACGCAGTGACATTTTGTTGTAGGTTCAGATTTGCAAGAGCCGCAACAAGGTCATCAGCCGCTTTTAGATAAGCCTCTTTTTGCTCTTGAGATTCTGCCGCTCCACCTAGTGAAACAACAGTGCCTAGAACTGTATTTTGCTCTGTATAAGACTGATTAAGCGCTGTAAATTGCTCTTGTGCCTGAGTAAGCGTGGTCTGTAACTCTGCTAAACTGTCATTGATCAAGGTTGTATCATCAGTGTTACACTCATCCCCTTGACAGCCAAGGTCTTCAACGGCTTTCTTCGAATCTTCCGCCGCATCTTCAAGTGCGTCTTCATCGGTAGCACCTGATTCAATCGCTTGGTCGCGCGCATCTTTTGCTTTCTCAGCCAATTCATTTAATGCGTCATCACTGAGATCCGGCGCGACTTCTTTCAGTGCTGCTTTAATTGCTTCAACATCACCGCTGGCGATAGCAACAAATACCGTCGCTGTTTTATTAACTTCTTCTTGGAGTGTTGTAGCAAGCGCTGCAACCGCTTCATTATTACTGTCTTTAAGGCTTCCATCACTGACACCTTGCTTTAGAGTTGTCAGTACAGACTCTAAAGAAGAACCGTCATTTGAGCTAGAAGCGATATTTTGAATTGTTGATGCAACATTAATCAGTGCCAATGTACCAGCATCAATTGTGTCTTCAGCAGTTACATTTGTAAAATCAACGGCACCGCCAAGAGAAATATCACCTGTCAGTAAAACCGCATCTTTTGTCGCTTCTGGACCCATCAGCAATAACAAAGTGCTCAAACTTGCATTTGAGACACTATCAGAATCGATCGCGCCACCATCTTCAGATACTTTTTGTAAAAGTTCAGAAGCAAGCGTTGTAAATATGGTTGCGTTGGCCGTGTATGCCTTAGTTGTGCCTTCTGCACCCCTTGCCTGACGACTAGCTTGAGCAGTGATCTCTTTTACCACATTTAGTGTCAAATCGTCTTGATACCACTCATTAAAGTCAACTTTTGAGTTTGAGTTAACATCATTTTCGTTTGCTGCAGTAAAGTCACCACACCCTAACAGCGCGTCACATTTTATAAATCCACTAGACTTGGTCGTTTTAATCGTAATATAAAGAGCACCACTAAACTGTTGGTCAATGTAAAAACCATACGTACCGTCGTCTGCTGTAACCAAAGATGCCGGGCTTTCACTGACTATTTGGCTTTTTGCTTGCGCAACTGCTTCAGCTTCAGACGCTGCTGTTGCTTTCTTTTCTACAGTTTCTAGGTTGCTTCTATAAGCAACATCTACCAGCTCGCCACCTTTTAACTCTTTAACTACAAGCTCTGCGCCTCTTAATGTACCTTTTACAGCTTTACCAGAAACAAAAACATTGAAGTCAACCGACGCAGTACCTTCAACGTCAGCTGGTTGTACGGGATCAACTGGTACTACCGTGGTCGAGTCTTCGCTCTCAAACAGGCTACAACCAGACAGGCCAAGTGAAAACGCAATTGAAGCGGAGATAGGGGTAAGGTAAATTTTTTTATTCACCACAGGAGGCCTCCTTAAATGCCTATAGATTTTTCTTTTATTTGTTTTAAGCGTAGTTGTTATAGAGTAATTCTCTAGTGCTCGGGCTAATTTTTTCAAAATTTCTTGTTAATTCATTTGTACTTAGCAAAAAAAGCGCATGTTTATTTTTGCATTTCTTTGGCTAATGACCTCCAAAAAAAACAACAATTCAGAAACCACGAATATACACAAACTCCACATTGTTACGCATATGAAAACAAACTAACCAATAAAAATCAACAAAACAATACAGAGATCGTTACTACTAAATCAGAAAAACACCTGAAAATTAACCCAAACGCCCTATATTTCGTATGTTTAGAGTAACAAACCCAGAATAATATCCACCTTATGTTTCAATAACACTGCAATATAAGTTACAGTAAAATTACAATATTAAAGAAAGGGGGCGATTTGTAAAATTGCAATTTTAAGAAAAGTTGGGGAAAGTGTAGTATCAATTATTGACGATAAGAGAATAGGTAAGCTGGTCCGCTTGATGACAGTTTGCTATTATCAGCGAACACGATCCGCCACTTCATTTCCGTTAAATTACACGACCCGAGCATTGCATCTGCTTTCCATCTCCCAGTTTTCACTTCATGGAAAAAAATGGGGATTTTTCCCATGTACATAGACACGCCTTCAATATGTGCACCTTGAATTTGCATATCATGGGGCGCTTCAATAAAGATCTCGAAAGGCTCCTCAGCCTTAAGTTGAGCATTTGACATCCAATATCTCACACCATTCCCCAATTGACACGGTTCAGACTGAACGCAATTTTTAGTTTTGACTGAACGTTCACTTTTTTCTGAACTTTCATGTATACTTATATATAGGTCTGAACAAGACGCAAGTAAATAAATTAAAAATACCAAAGCGAATGTTGAAAAATAGCGCATAATTTAAGCTGATAATTCGTCTTATACATATGCCTATGATACTACGCTTATCAAGATTTAGGAGCCAGCTGAGGTTGAAATTAATCTCGGTTGGCTTGACCGTGGTCATGAAAACTCAGCGGTTTTTAACTACCTGCTGAAAACTTGATTGATGTCATGCTTTGGGGTGTTTTAGGTATCTTTTGTTTTGCAAAAAAATTATTATTTCCTTGCAAAAATAAGGGTTTCTCAGGCTTGCTTTGTCTTATTTAGCGTACGCAAAGCGGGACTGTTGAAATATAAAATATAGGGCCTGTTTTACAGGTTAATCATTTCTAAACGCATTAACTGCAGCGGAATCCAGAAAATGAGCCAAACAGTAGCATCACAAACTGAGTACAATTATAAAGTTGTACGCCAATTCGCTATAATGACAGTGATTTGGGGCATCGTTGGCATGGGTGTAGGTGTCTTTATCGCAGCGCAACTTGCTTGGCCTGCTTTAAACTTCGACATTCCATGGTTGACTTACTCTCGACTTCGTCCGTTACATACGAACGCTGTTATTTTCGCATTTGGCACAAGTGCATTATTCGCAACGTCTTACTACGTTGTGCAACGTACTTGCCAAACGCGTCTATTCTCTGACAAATTAGCTTCTTTTACATTTTGGGGCTGGCAGGCAATTATCGTTGCAGCCGCAATTACCCTGCCTTTGGGCATTACAAGCTCAAAAGAATACGCTGAGCTAGAGTGGCCAATTGATATCGCAATCGCGGTTGTTTGGGTAACCTATGCTGTTGTCTTTTTTGGCACATTGATTAACCGTAAGGTCTCTCACATATATGTTGCCAACTGGTTCTATGCAGGATTTATCATAACTGTTGCTGTTCTTCACATAGTTAACAGCATGGCTGTACCGGTGTCGCTTACAAAATCGTATTCAATCTATGCAGGTGCTGTAGATGCCATGGTTCAATGGTGGTACGGGCACAACGCAGTAGGCTTCTTACTCACCGCGGGCTTCTTGGGTATGATGTACTACTTCGTTCCAAAACAAGCAGGTCGCCCGGTTTACTCGTACAGATTGTCAGTTGTACACTTTTGGGCACTTGTTTCTCTCTATATTTGGGCCGGTCCTCACCACCTTCATTATACTGCCCTACCTGATTGGACTCAGTCTTTAGGTATGGTGATGTCAGTCATTCTATTTGTCCCTTCATGGGGTGGTATGATCAACGGCATCATGACGCTATCAGGGGCATGGCACAAGCTTCGTACAGACCCTGTTTTACGCTTCCTTGTTGTATCTTTGTCTTTCTACGGGATGTCAACATTTGAAGGCCCAATGATGGCAATCAAGTCTGTAAATGCGCTGTCACATTACACCGATTGGACTGTAGGTCACGTACATTCAGGTGCATTAGGTTGGGTTGCAATGATATCAATCGGCGCTATCTACCACTTAATCCCTGCTCTTTTTGGCCATGCAAATATGTATAGCGTCAAGCTAGTCAACACACACTTCTGGTTACACACTGTAGGCGTTGTTCTATACATTGTCGCAATGTGGATTTCAGGTGTAATGCAAGGCTTGATGTGGCGAGCAGTGAACTCTGACGGCACACTTATGTATAGTTTTGTGCAGTCTTTAGAAGCATCATACCCATTCTATATCATGCGCTTCTTAGGTGGTGTGTTCATCGTAGTCGGCATGCTAGTAATGGCTTATAACGTATACCGTACTGTTACAGCAAAAAGTGGCTCTTTGGCTACTGATGCAAACACACAAATGGCTTAAGAGGTATCGAATATGAGCAACAATAATTCGACAAACAAACATGAGATTGTAGAAAAAAATGTCGGCTTGATGGCGATTCTAACTGTGTTTGCAATTAGCTTTGGTGCATTGGTAGAGATAACGCCGCTAATGTTCCAAAAGGACACAACAAAGCCAGTAGATGGTTTGCGTCCGCTCACGGCACTCGAAATGGAAGGCAGAGATATTTATGTACGTGAAGGTTGTTACAATTGCCACTCACAAATGATCCGCCCATTTCGTGACGAAGTTGAGCGATATGGACACTACTCTGTTGCCGGTGAATCTGTTTGGGATCACCCTTTCCAATGGGGCTCCAAACGAACTGGCCCTGATTTAGCTCGCGTAGGTGGTCGCTACTCTGACGACTGGCACTACGCGCACTTAATCGACCCTCGCTCCGTAGTTCCTGAATCTAATATGCCAGGTTACCCTTGGTTAGAAGAGAACATACTGGATGGTAAATTAACCGCTAAGAAACTTGAAGTCTTCAAAAACTTCGGTGTGCCATATACCGATGAAGATATTCAAGGTGCAAAAGCAGCTGTGGAAGGCAAGACAGAAATGGAAGCGCTCATAGCTTATTTGCAACAACTTGGCACGCATTTGAAGTAATTTATTATGGATTACGGCACATACAGAGGCATTTTAACTCTGGTAATTTTAGTACTGTTCATTGTGATTGTTGTGTGGGCATACAGTAAGCGAACGAAAAGTCGTTTTGACGACGCTGCGAAAGCCATTTTCGACGACGAAATAGAACACGACAACACAGTCTCAAAAGAGGAAAAGGAGTCTGAAAAATGACTAGCTTTTGGAGTATTTGGGTCATTGTATTGACCTTAGCATGTCTGGCTCTAATCTTTGGCCTACTGATTTGGAACCTGAAAAACTACACAGGGGTCGAAGAAGGTGCCAGTTGTGGTCACGAGTTTGACGGCATTGAAGAGCTTAACAATCCATTGCCAAAGTGGTGGACTTACATGTTCTTCGCAACGTTCGTTTGGTCTGTGTATTACCTTGCGATGTACCCAGGTTTGGGCAATTTCGTAGGTTTGTTAGGCTGGACAAGTTCTAACCAAGGGGTCACTTCCCTTGAAGAATCTAAACAAGCGATTTTAGAAGCCAAAGACAAAGGCCTATGGGTTCAGCTCGACAAAGAGTTCGAAGCGGCAGATGAACGCTTTGGCCCTATCTTTAAAGCATTTGCAGAGCAAGATGTATTAACGCTTGCAAACGACTCAGAAGCGCTTGAAATTGGCCAAAGACTCTACGCACAAAACTGCGCTCAGTGTCATGGTTCGGATGCGCGCGGTGGGTTGGGCTTTCCAAACCTAACGGATAAAGATTGGCTTTATGGTGGCAACCCTGAGCAAATTAAAGAGACTCTTTTACAAGGTCGCGTTGCAGCTATGCCTGGCTGGGAAGCTGCATTAGGAGAGCAAGGCGTAAAAGAGATGACCGCTTATGTTTTGAGCTTATCAGGTCGAAAGGTTAACCAAAAAGACGCCGATGCAGGTCAAAGTAAGTTTGCAATGTGTGCTGCCTGTCATGGTATGGATGGCAAAGGTTCAGTTGCCCACAACTTACCATTTGGCGCGCCGGACTTAACGGACAATATTTGGCTATATGGTGGCTCCCAAAGAGCCGTTGAAGAGTCAGTTCGTCATGGCCGTGCAGGTGTAATGCCAGCTTGGAAAGACATTTTAGGTGAAGATAAGGTTCACCTGCTAACAGCCTATGTTTACAGTTTGTCGCAAGACAAATAAACAGTTAGATGAAATAAGCAAGCTTCCGAATTTGGAGGCTTGCTCTTTAAAATAAAAATAGAGCTTAGATATATAAATCTTGCGATAAAGTAGATACAACAACATTGTAAAGTAGTGAACAATTATGAATCCAACCCCCTGGTATAAGAATTTTTGGCCTTGGTTTTTGATGTTTTTCCCGCTCGTTACCATCATCGCGTGCGTTATTCTAGTCACTGTTGCAGTGGGCAATGGACCTGATATGGTGGTGGATGATTATTATAAAAAAGGTAAAGCGATTAACCTTGAATTGAGCAAATTCGACAAAGCTAAAGCACTATATTTACACGGTGACCTCGTTGTTGAAAATGAGCGCGTGAGTTTTAATTTTACCAAGGGAGATCACAGCAAAGTTAACGCACTTAAAGTCTCCTTCTATCACCGAACAATAAAAGAATATGATTTTTCACTCACTTTGCTGGCAAATGCCAGTGGAGCATTTACGGCACTACTAGATGAGGCACATCACGGTGCATTCACCGTGTTTATCGAACCTATGGATAGCAGTTGGAAAATGAAGGAAAACCTACAGTTACCGACTGACAAACCGATTTCAATTACACCTCAATACAAGTAAGTCTTATGGCAAAAAGTTGTTTTCATTGCCTCGAAGCCGTACCTCATGGATTTCAAGGCGAAGTAATGTTTGAAGGTGTTGCCAATCCTGTGTGCTGCACAGGTTGTCAGGCCGTTGCTGAGACAATTCTCGCTCAAGGCATGAGTGATTATTATAAGTTTCGTACTGAGTCTAGTGGCAAAGTACAAGAACTTGTCCCAGAACAATTAAAAGAACTGCTCAGTTACGACAATCAAGATATTCAAAAAGACTTTGTTGCCGACCAAGGCAGCAACAAAGAGGTATTGCTTAGCGTCGAAGGGATCAGTTGTGCTGCATGTGCTTGGCTGATAGAAAAACAACTACTTGCGCTTGCTGGCGTACAGCGTGTAGATGTAAACACTTCCACCCACCGAGCTATGGTTTTATGGCAAGACTCAAGCACAAAACTGAGCGAAATAATTGGCGCTTTATTGCAGATAGGATACAAAGCCTATCCATTTCAAGCTGATGAAGAAGCAGCACAAAAGCAGGCCGCAGCAAAGGCATATTTGCGCCGACTAGGTGTAGCTGGGTTAATGACGATGCAAGTCATGATGTTTGCATTCGCCATGTATTTTGGCATGTTCTCCGGGATGGATGAAGGATTTGAGCAATACTTCAGGTGGATAAGCCTAATTTTAGCGTCACCCGTTATCCTCTACTCTGCCCTGCCATTTCTTGCCAATGCGATTAAAGGTCTTAAAAGCCGTCAACTGAATATGGACTTACCTGTCTCTTTGGCTATTTTTGGAGCCTATGGCGCAAGCTGTTACGCCACTGTTATGTCTGTAGGTGAAGTCTACTTCGAGTCAATTTGTATGTTTACCTTCTTACTATTACTTGGGAAATACCTCGAGTTTAGAGCCAGAATGAAGGCCAGTGAGTTTACCGCAAACTTACAAAAACTTATGCCACTCACTGCAAGAAAGATAACCGGCGCCATTGAAGAGGTCATTGCTGCAAAAAGCTTAGCTCTTAATGATCTAATTCTGGTCAAACCTGGAGAAACCATTCCGGCCGATGGTATTGTTGTTGAAGGCACCAGTACCGTCGATGAGTCGATGATGACAGGTGAACATTTACCAATTAAAAAATTTGTAAACCATCAAGTTTATGCAGGAACTCTCAATCACGACGGCGCTATCACTCTAAAAATTAATAAAGTAGGACAAAATACCCTACTAAACCAGATCATTAAACTGCAACATAATGCACTCATGAAACGACCAAAAATTGTTGAAGTAACTGACAAGGTCGCTCAGTGGTTTGTGGCGTGTTTGCTCATTTTTGCCTCAATCACCGCAATTGGCTGGTATCACGTTGAGCCTGAACATGCGTTTTGGGTCACTATTGCTGTTTTGGTTGCTACCTGTCCTTGTGCACTCAGCCTTGCTATACCCACAGCGCTAACCTGTGCTGTTGCCACCTTAACCAAAAAAGGGATCCTTATTAAAGAAGCGCATGTGCTAGAAACGGCACCAAAAGTAACTCGTTACGCGTTTGATAAAACCGGTACTCTTACTGAAGGACGATTTACGATTTTGAAAGTAGCCGTTTTGGACGAACAGTATA
This sequence comes from Pseudoalteromonas sp. Of7M-16, assembly GCF_022347805.1. NCBI lineage: Bacteria > Pseudomonadati > Pseudomonadota > Gammaproteobacteria > Alteromonadales > Pseudoalteromonadaceae > Pseudoalteromonas > Pseudoalteromonas sp. Of7M-16. The sequence goes on from NZ_JAKRFY010000005.1 coordinate 114,091, forward strand.
CTGAACCAATGATAATGGCCCTTGCTTGTGCATTGGAACGTTACTCTGAACACCCTATTGCAAAAGCGTTTATAGACAAAAGCGAACATTTCATTGAAATTAAAGATGCAGTAGTCGCCACAGGACTCGGTGTTAGCGGTAATTACGACGGCAAAGACGTTGCTATCGGCAAGGCAAACTGGTTTGGCAGCCATGCCTCATTTTCTCAAGCAACGTTATTCATAGATAAACACCCCGTTGCTGATTTTTATCTTCAAGATAAGGTTAGGAGCAGTGCACCTGAGGTCATTGAGTTTTTACAAGCACAACAGCTTACCTGCCATATGCTAACGGGCGATAGCTCCAATGCGGCAAGTAATCTTGCCAATGAGTTGGGATTAGATTCCTACAAACAAGCTTGCTCGCCAAAAGATAAACAAAACGTGGTCGCACAGTGGGCTGATAAAGCGCATATTGTTGCAATGGTTGGAGATGGTGTGAATGATAGCCCGGTTTTCAATACCGCTCATTTATCAATTGCGATGGAAACAGGTGCTGATATTTCAAAAAATACAGCCGATGTAGTACTGTTAAATAGTGATCTAAATTCACTAAAAACACTACAAAGTGTTGCCATTAAAACAAAGCAAATAATCAGACAAAACTTGACTATTTCTTTGCTTTACAACGGATCCATCCTACCTATGGCAGCACTTGGGCTGGTGCCGCCTTGGCTTGCTGTGATTGGCATGTCTGCAAGTTCAATCGTGGTAATAACTAACTCATTAAGGTTACTAAAGCTATGAGTATAATTTACATATTGATCCCCATCGCCATCTTATTTGTCGTCATCGCAATTGGTGTGTTTTTCTGGGCTGTCAGAAGTGAACAGTTCTCTGATCTAAACAAGCAAGCTCACAGTATTTTATTTGAAGATGACAAAGAGCAGCACAAAAAGAGTAATGATGGAAATTAGTTTTGCCAGTGCATTTTTTATGGGCTTGATGGGTAGCGGACACTGCTTGGCGATGTGCGGTGGAATTGCGTCAAGCTTGCAGTTAGCACAAACAAAGCAAAAACCACTAGTTGTCGCCTTTTTATACAACCTGGGGCGACTAGTGAGCTACGCTGTAGCGGGGTTACTTGTCGCTTCGCTGGGTGTTTCATTGGCCAAACAACACACTTCTTTTGCGCTGGCTTTGTCTTACTTAAGCGGCTTTTTTATGTTGTTAGTCGGTTTATACATCATGCGAATTGCAGGTACTTTAAACTGGTTAGAAAAACTTGGTGACTTCATTATCTGGCAACGAATTGTGAAGTTAAACAAACATATTTTGCCAATTGATACCAAGACAAAAGCATTAGCATACGGCGCACTTTGGGGGTGGCTGCCATGTGGCCTAGTTTACACCGCACTATTGTGGAGCCTACAAGCCAAAAGCGCTCTTTACGGAGCGCTTACTATGGTAGCTTTTGCCTTGGGTACCTTCCCTGCACTCTTGGTTGCGGGGCAGTCAGCGCAGTTGCTGAACAAATTTTTGAACCACACAATTACGCGCATTGCGCTAGGAAACCTTTTTGTGTGGTATGGGTTTTACTTGATTATCATTACTAGTAATAAATTAGTAGATTAATCTAGTTTTATGCTTGCGAATATTAGATAATAGCAAGCATCAATTAAGCTTTTAAAAGCAGGAGTTTTTAAAGGCTTGTATCGTGAAAATTTCGAAGTACTGAACTTAATTGAAATATTTAAGTTTTTATTTCATGCAATTTTTGAATTTATTTTTTATGTGCGTCTAAGAGTAATGGATTAATTATGGATTTAAATAATCGCTCCAAAAGTCAGTGTACAATAAGTTGTACAAATTGCAGTATAAGCCAGCTTTGTCTGCCTTATTCACTTAACGGCAACGAAATGGATAAGCTCGATGAAATCATTGAGCGCAAAAAGCCTCTTCACAAAGGAGACTTTTTGTTTGAGTCTGGCTCACCACTTCAGGCTATCTTTGCTGTGAGATCTGGCTCATTTAAATCTTACACCCTGTCTGAACAAGGTGACGAGCAAATTACAGGCTTCCATCTTGCTGGTGATTTGGTGGGTTTTGATGCTATCAATAAAATGCAACATCAAAGCTTCGCTCAAGCACTTGAAACGTCCATGGTATGCGAAATACCATTTGATACACTGGACGAGCTCGCTGGTAAATTGCCAAAACTTAGACAGCAGATCATGCGCTTAATGAGCAATGAAATCAATTACGATCAAGAGATGTTGCTGTTACTCAACAAAAAGACCGCTGAAGAAAGGCTCGCAACATTTATCTTTAATCTATCTAATCGTTTTGGTGAACGTGGTTTTTCTCGTAAAGAGTTCCGCTTTACTATGACTCGAGGCGAAATTGGTAATTATCTTGGCCTCACTGTTGAGACAATTAGTAGGCTACTGAGCCGATTCCAAAAAGCTGGTCTTATCAAAGTCGAAGGCAAATTCATTACTATTTTAGAGTCACAAGGATTAGCTGCTGCGGCAGGTATTACTACTTGATCTAAACCAATTTTTCCATCGAAATAGCTTTATACCTTGGCTATATCAGTTACACTCAAAGTATATTGATTAGCCAAGTGCCACAGGAGGCTTGTATGGATAAGATAAAGAGAATCCTTACTGTTATTGACCCGACTAAAGAGCAGCAAAACAGTCTTGAGCGCTCAATTAGTCTCGCGCAAACAACCGGTGCTGAAATAACGGCGTTCCTTTCCATCTATGATTTTTCCTATGAGATGACAACAATGCTCTCTAAAGAGGAGCGTGAGGCCATGAGGCTTGCGGTCATCAAGGATAGAGAAGCGTGGATCAATGTGTTGATAGAGCAATATACAGATCTTGATATACGAGCCAAAGTGGTATGGCACAATCGGCCGTATGAAGCCATTATTGAAGAAGTACTCAACGAACAGTTCGACATCGTCATTAAGTCCACACATCAACACGACACTCTAAAGTCAGTGATTTTTACGCCAACTGATTGGCATTTAATAAGAAAGTGCCCTGCTCCCGTTTTGCTGGTTAAAGATCAAGCTTGGCCTGAGCATGGTGAAATTATTGCTGCGGTCAACTCTGTAAGTGACAATGAACAACATCAAGAGCTCAACCAACGAATAATTAAAGACGCAAAATTCATTTGTAATTTAGCAAATGCGTCTTTAAGTTTGGTTAATACCTACCCAGCAACTCCGGTGAATATTGCAATAGAGATCCCCGAGTTCAATCCGTCTCAATATAGCGAAGCGGTGAAAAAGCATCACGAAGACGAAACATGGTCTTTGGCCAACCAGTTCGAAATTGCCAGAGAAAAATGCATTATTGAAGAAGGTCTCCCTGAAGATGTGATCCCCTCTGTCGCAGAGAAAAAGTCAGCTGAGCTAGTTGTCATTGGCACAGTTGGACGCACAGGGTTGAGCGCAGCATTAATTGGCAATACAGCAGAGCATGTGATCGACAGTTTGGACTGTGATGTGTTAGCACTAAAACCAGATGGCTACAAGAGCCCACTAGACCACTAACAAAAGAAAAGTCCGATATTAGTATCGGACTTTTTTCTCCTAGCTGTATAACACGCCCATGTGAAAGCTTCGTTCGTTACCATTAATGTACAGCCACCACTTTCGAATTAAAAACTCCCTCCTACTTATAACAGCAAGTCAAACACTCGTTTACATAAAAAATAGTAAATTTTTTTCTGTCCGTACCTAGATTTGTACCTCTTTGATTTTGTTAATGAAAAAGGAACTTAAAAACCTTGTTTCTTATTTAAACACCTCATTACGTTGATAATAATTCAACAAAACCATGTACAAATCTTAATCGCATACTATATATTGTATACAATCATACTTTATAAACTGTCATTAAAGTATGGTATGCAAGAGGTACGTCATTGAAATCAAACGGCTAAAAACCTCTTTAACAACATGTGAAGCATATTTTGCTTTACCCATACTCGTTAAAGGAAAGTTACAGTGCGACAAAAAAAACAATTAAGAAAGCTAGCCCTAGCTACGGCTATCACTGTTTCATTTTCAGCATCTGCTCAAGAAACCTATCTATTTGATAGACAATTGAGTTTCGAAAATGAAATTTCAAACCTAGTGGTGTCATCAACAAATGAACCTACCCAAACAAAGCAAAAGCTAATTTTAGATTCAATCAAACTAAACAGCGCTTTGGGTGAAAACCTGCAAGTAGGAAATTCACTTAGCCTTACAATTGATGGGCAGTTTGTACAAATTCACCTGTACGAAGTAACAAAACAAAATAGTAAAATAACCTATATAAATGGCCGCTCGTCCGACGGGCATGCCAAGCTGTCAATGATAAAAACAAATAACAGCTACAGCGCGAAGATTTATATTGGCAATGCTGGCTATTTATTAACCCCCGCGGGAAATGGACTTTATAAGTTAAGTAAATTTGTCCAAGATAACTCCCCTATTGACTCTACAGCTGATAGACCTGGTTTGGAGCACGGGGACTCTTCACACGGTTTAGTCGGTCACACAGAGATCTCGCCTTTCTTACGCGCAGCACCAAACAGCGATGCCAATGCAACGCCTGAAGTAACCGTCGTAGTTGCCTATACAGATAAACTCGCGGCCGAGGTTGGCGATGTCGATGCATACCTAGCTCTAATGGAAAAAGACACCAACGACAGCTACACAGCTAGTGGTATTAACGCCAGCGTCAGAATCATACACTCCTACCAAACTGGCTATGTATCTACCGGAGACATGGCAGAGGACAACTCGTTACTACTAAATGAAGACACAAGTAGTTGGCTGGAAGAACCTAACCCACTGGCCCCAAACGGATTTGGCGTAGAACTGAAAAGTATTCGAGATGAACACCAAGCAGATATTATGGTGTTTTTAGCAGACCAAAATGCCAGCTCTCCTTGGGCTGGATGGGCAGGACAAATCGGTACGGATGCTGAGAGCGCCTTATTTACTTTAAGTAGCTGGGGTACTTTTAAAAATACATTTGCTCATGAACTTGGACACTTGTACGGTGCAAGACATGACAATGATTCGACGACCACACCTTTTGCTTTTGGCCACGGATATTGTAATGAGTCTAAAACGTGGCGCACACTGATGGCTATTAGCGATTGTGGAGAAAGGCTAAATGTGTGGTCAAACCCCAACAGTACCTATAAAGGAGAAGCTGGGGGGACTGTTGAAGTCAATGACAATGCACGAGTACACAATGAACGCGCTACATTTATGGCTGCTTTGCGAACATCGGCACACAACGCACCGTCAGCTACAATTACGCAAACTACCATAACACCTGGTAGCCTAACAGCTAGCTTCTCTGGTCAAGCTAACGATAGCGATGGCAATATTGTTTCTACGTTATGGGATTTTGGTGATGGTGTATACAATAATAAGCCATATGCACAAGGTGACTCGGTTACCCACAACTATCTATTCCCAGGCACGTACATTGTTAGGTACACAGCTACCGATAACCAAGGCTTGATCCATTCAGCTTCTCAGCAAGTTACCATTACCTCCACGCCTGGCCAAAGCTACTGTGGGGTAAAAGGAACAAATGCCGTCTACCAATATACACAAAGTGTATCTGTTAATGGTAAAGCACATCAATCGGACAGAAGGCAGTATACCGATCACACTGCACTAGAGCCGTTTACTGTTTACGCCGGCTCAGCAACAGGAATTGAGTTGCAACAAGGTACACGTGGCAGTAAGTTTGGCCCCTACTCCGCATATTGGGCTGTCTACATTGATTTAAACCAAAACAATAGTTTTGATGATCCCGGTGAGCTCATTCATTTTTCTGAGCCGCTAGCTAAATCTTCTCCAGAGCCCATACTTGCCAATATCACCATTCCCGACAGCGCACTAGCTGGCACAACTCGAATGCGTGTTATTCAATCCAACACGCTACGTGATGGAGAGACACAACTTGCAGCGTGCGGTGATTTCAAGTTTGGTGAAGCTGAAGATTACAGCATCACCATAATAAAAGAACCAAACCCAGCTGAGTTTACTGCGTCGATTAACAACAACGATTTTAACGTAGGCTTTGCTGTCGACTCTGCTGATGTTGCTTCGGTCAAGTGGGACTTTGGCGATGGACTATTCAGTGACTCTAGCACCAGCACCTCGCTGAGTCCAAGTCACCAATATGTTTTTGGTGGAGAGTACACAGTAACGCTCACCGTTACTTTGAAAAATGGTGAAACATATACACATTCAAAGGTAATTACGGTATCGGCACCTGCTGGCCAAGATTATTGTCGCGCATATGGTAACCAGCCAAAGTATCAATACAACGCGAATGTAAAACTTAACGGCAATAGCGTTACTTCAGGCTCAGCAAACTATACAGACCACACTGACAAAGTACTTGGCGCAGTTAGAGGTGATAATATTCTATCTGTACGTCAAGGTGCTACTGGATCTAAATCTTCTTATAACGCTGAGTGGCGTGTTTATATTGATATGAACCACAACGGCTCTTTTGAGGATTCTGAAAGTGTTTGGTACTGGGTCGGCGCGAATACAGCGAATGACATAGAAAAAACAATTTCTATTCCTGCAACTGCATTGACGGGTAAAACCAGAATGCGTGTGCTACAAAGTTATGAAGAGTTGAAATCTCCATGCGGCCGCATCAGATGGGGTGAAGTTGAAGATTTCACTGTCGACATTCAGTCTGATAACCCAGCTGATTTCTCTGCCAATGTAACTGCGAATAACCTTACTGTTAACTTTACTGACTCGTTTGGAAGTAACGCTGAAATTGCTTCAATTGAGTATGATTTTGGCGACAGCGCGGTAAATCCAAATCATACCAGCACTCAAAGTAGCCCTTCACACACTTACCTATATTCAGGTACTTACCCTGTAAGAGCAAAAGTTACATTGCAAAACGGCGTAAGCTATATGAAAGAGCAAAACGTCGAGGTTAGTGGCGCTGCTCACTGTATTGCATATGCCAAGTCAACAACTCAATGGACAAGTAAAGTACGCGTTGGCAACTTAAGTAATGGTTCAGAAAAGAGTAAGTTCAGCCACTTTGAAAATGCTGGATTCAAATTTAAGAAAGGCGACGCAACAGAGATTGGTTTGACACACGGTTCAAATGGGCCATACCTTGCAAATTGGGCTGTTTATGTAGATCTTAACCAAAACAATAGCTTTGACGACTCAGGGGAACTATTAGTTCTAGCTAACGCGACTACCTTTGATGAAGTGGTTAACTCAGTAACGATTCCAGCTTCTGCTACAAACGGTTCAACAACAATGCGAGTGATCCAATCATATGAATTAACAGATGGGAAATTACCCGCATGTGGCACCTACGGTTGGGGTGAAGTTGAAGATTACTCCGTGACAATTACTGACGAACAAGGTCCTGAATCGGACTTGCACAATGGAGTGACTAAATCAGGTATTTCAATTGCAGCAAAAGAAACTAAAACCTTTACATTTTTTGTTCCTGAGGGCGCTAAAAACATCAAGGTTGAGATGGGTGCGGGAACTGGTGACCCTGATCTATACGTAAAATTTGGTGATTCAGATACTGCAAACAACTGGGATTGTAGACCATATACTAGCGGCAATAGAGACGAAACATGTGACAGCAGCAAATTAACTAAATCCGGCGGTATTTACTATGTTTCGGTCGTAGGCTGGACGGCTTCTGACAACGTTACATTGACCGGTTCATACACAGAAGGTGATGTCATTGAACCACCTGTCAATGCCTGTGCAACTAAGGCACCACAAACTCGTGGCAACTTGTCTAATAATGATGCCATCTGCATGGGCAGTAACACAGTCTATGTTGCCATTAGCGTTCCAGCTGGTCAGTCTAAGCTAACAATCACTACTTCAGGTGGGGACGGCGACGCTAGCATTTACCAAAACGCAGCTGGTTGGCCTAGCACAAGTAACTTCCATAATTCAGCGACTACTCAAGGTAGTAGCGAAGAACAGATAGTGATCAATAATCCGAGCTCTGGATGGCACTACTTAATGGTGTCTGGCCAAGGTACTGGAACACAACTTAACGCAAAGTTTGAATAAACAGATAATCTTCTCACTGGCCAAAGCCTCTTAGCTATAAGGGGCTTTTTTATAAAGCAAACACGGGCACTCCCCCAAATGCTCTCAAACAAAACAGCACTTTCGATACAATACTAGGCCTCCTATTTTTATCTCTTTCGTCTTTAAAAAAGCCAAAATTTTAACTAAGTAGCGCTTTTAGTGAGGGCATTTTTGTTAGTCATGGCACATCAAAATACCGCATCTTTAACCAGGGTTGCCGTACTCACAGATATGTTTATAAACTTAGAACCAAACTTTTATCCAGGTATTACTAACTAAAAAGGGCTGGCGAGCTGATATCAAAATATTGCTTATCAATGAGGATAACCCAGCTTTTAGTCCAATTATACAAGAATTAAAAAAGGGCCTATTGGCCCTTGAGGAATAACCCAGTGCTCTACTAAAACACTAGTTTTTATAAAAATAGCTGTCCTTCGTAATCGAAATACTGCTATCTTCATTCGCGGAAATGGTGAACTGAATTGGCGTGCGCTTTCTCTGAATGTCATAACCATCGGCAGCAATGGTGACAGGAACGAGTAACATCTTACCCCCTTGAATCTCAATCTCTTGTGGCGCACTTAATTCTGCACCTTGTAGCCCATTGAAGCTAACTTGGTAATGCAAAGTTTGCTGGGTTTTATTGATGATGCTTAAGGTGTAAGGGTTTTCAACTAAGCCTTCAAAATTTACTCGATACAACGCATTTCGGTCACGGATCACGGATGCTTCTATCGGTGTGCGATTAAATGCCCAAATCGCCATTGTCGCAACAATCACAGCAAATAACCCCGCGTAACCTATGAGCTTTAACCTAAATGGACTGGAAGTTTTTCCGCCAACTTGATTTTCACTAGCATATTTGATCAACCCAGTAGGATAACCAAACTTATGCATCGTATCATCACAGGCATCAATACAAAGCCCACAATTGATGCACTCGTATTGCAAACCATTTCTTATATCGATCCCTGCAGGGCAAACCTCAACACACAGGTTGCAATCAACACAGTCTCCTAAACCTTTCGCTTTGTGATCAGACTTACGTTTGCGTGGCCCCCTGTGCTCCCCTCTTTGTGCATCGTAGGTAACAACCAAGGTGTCTTTGTCAAACATTACCGATTGAAAACGCGAGTATGGGCATGCGACATTGCACATTTTTTCTCTTAAGAAGCCTGCGTTCCCATATGTACAAAAGGCAAATAAAAACACCCAAAAGCTAACTAGCCCAGACCATTCCAATGTAAACATATCCATGTATAAAGTTTTGGCTGGTACAAAATAAGCCATAAAAGAGGTCGCTGTAAAAAGTGAAATCACAAGCCAAATGGCGTGCTTAGTCACTTTCCTAGCTGCTTTTTGTGCGCCCCAGCTCGCCTTGTCTAATTTAATCCGTTGGTTGCGTGTTCCTTCCACACGGTGTTCAACCCAAGTAAACATTAACATCCAAATGGTTTGTGGGCAGGTATAGCCACACCATACACGACCAAGCCAATTTGTTACGAAGAAAAGGCCGAAGGCCCCGGCCATAAAGATCCATGCTAGGATCATAAAGTCGTGAGGTAAAAATGTTTGACCAAAAATCCTAAATTGCTGACTCGCAACATCTAAAAGAATAGCCTGTTGACCCTTATAAGGGATCCATGGAATAGCGACAAATACAAACATTAGGATCCAACCAAGATAGCGACGGACCTTTTGGAAGAACCCTTTTTGTTCACGGATATAGATTGGGCCCTCTTGCTTATAGGGCTTGATAATCATATCCTCTTCTTTTATATCAAACTTCATATTACTTGCTTACAATGAGTGAAACACTCCTAGCTATTTGCAACTTTCAGACCAAACTGAAACTTCAGTATAGCATTGATTTATATGCATTTTTATTTTTAACTAGATTTGCAAAACGTGATATATCACGAATAAACTCTAAATATCGCGATTTTTAACAATTCCAAGCTTTTTCATTTTCGAGCGCAATGTGCTTTCATTCAAGCCAAGCTTATCTGCAGCCCCTTGGCTCCCTGATATTTTCCAATTACTCAGCTCGAGCACTTCGATAATGTGCGCTTTTTGAATTTCATCAAGGCGTAAGCTGAGCTCGCTTTCTTCCTTTCCTCCCTCTTCAATGCGTAATGGCTGAGAAAGGTGCAGAGTGTGGCCGCTAGCCAGTATAGCTTCTCGTTCGAGTATATTTTGCAACTCTCGAATGTTGCCCGGCCAGCCATACAGCTGTAGCTTTTTAAGTGATGTTTTGGCGATTCCCTTGATATGTTTTCCCAAGCGTACATTCAATTTGTTGATCATGTTGGCACATAACATCGGGATATCTTCTCTTCGCTCCCTAAGCGGAGGCACTTTAATGGGAAAGACGTTCAATCGGTAATATAAGTCCATCCTAAACGCCCCTTGCTCAACCATCTGCCAAAGATCTCTGTTGGTAGCCGCTATAACGCGAATATTAACAGAGATGGTTTTACTGCCTCCAACACGTTCAAACTCTTGTTCCTGCAATACACGCAACAATTTACTTTGTGCTTCTTGGGGAAGCTCTCCGATTTCATCTAAAAATAGTGTTCCGTTGTGGGCCAGTTCGAACCGCCCTTTCCTTCTATCATGAGCACCAGTAAAAGCCCCCTTTTCATGGCCAAACAGCTCTGACTCTAACAAACTCGGGGAAAATGCCGCGCAGTTGACCCTCACAAATGGCAGGCTAGAGCGTGTACTTAGCGCATGCAGGTTGCGTGCTACTAACTCTTTACCTGTGCCATTTTCGCCAAGTATAAGCACGGTACTGTCTGTTTTACTTACTAACTTAATTTGCTCTAACATACGATTGAATACATGACTTTCACCGACGAGACCGGACCCTTGCCAGTTTTGATTGATTTCAGACAATAAATAGCTGTTTTCATCTTTAAGTTGCTCAGAAAGAGACTGAACTTGCGTCAATGCGTCACGAAGTGCCTGCTCCGTTTCAACCTGCTGTGAAATATCACGAAAAATAGCCACGGCACCGATTACTTGGGCATCGCGGTACACTGGCGTTGAGGTATACTCCACTGGAAAGCAAGAACCATCTTTGCGCCAAAACACCTCGCCTTTGACATACCGAGTCTCCCCATCAAACATGGTTTTATAGATCTGACATTCGTCTGCGGGGTATTCACTCCCATCAGCATGGCTGTGGTGATGATATTGATGGATTTTTTTCCCGAGTAACTCGTCAGCGCTCCAACCTGTCATTTTCTCTGCGGCTGGATTAATAAATACAGCATTGCCCGATAAGTCAAAACCGTAGATCCCCTCGCCTACCGCGTTTAATAATAACTTAGGGTCATTTAAAAAATGCTTAATAACTGATGACATCATCTTTCCTCGTGATATTTCACGATTAATACTACGCCAATCTACCTACTCAAACTAGGGACCGGTCTGTAAAGAATGATCTAGGTCAATCGATGACAATAAAAAGGAAGGGACATAAAAAAGCCCAGTAACAGTGTACCGGGCTTTTGGTCTATAGGTTAGACTAATTAGACATATTCAACTTCGATGATTTCGTATTCAACACTACCGTTTGGTGTTTGAATATTAACTGAATCATCCAACTCTTTACCAATTAAGCCACGTGCAATCGGAGAGTTAACAGAGATTAAATTGTTTTTAATATCTGCTTCGTCATCACCAACAATTTTATACGTTACTTCTTCGTCAGTATCGACATTTACAATAGTTACTGTAGTGCCGAAAATAACTTTGCCATTGTTTGCCATTTTTGTGACATCAATAACTTGAGAAGTTGATAATTTAGCTTCAATTTCTTGGATACGACCTTCACAAAAACCCTGCTGTTCACGCGCAGCGTGATACTCAGCGTTTTCTTTTAAGTCACCGTGTTCACGCGCTTCTGCGATGTCGGCAACAATTTTAGGACGGACCACTTTTTTTAGATGGTTCAGTTCTTCACGAAGCATTTCTTCGCCTCGTACAGTCATCGGAATTGATTGCATAAGTCTCTCACTTGCAACCAAGGCCAAAGGCCTTGGCTTATGTCCATTAGTTCAATCGCTGGTGTAGTTCTTGTACAGAGTTTACAGAGCTTCTGTCGTCTGCGGCATGCGCAGTACAGTTTGCAAACGCTGCATTTAGCGTGGTGGTGTAGTTAGTCTTATGCTGAAGTGCACCACGACGTAACACCTTCGAATCTTCAATCGCTTGGCGACCTTCTGTCGTATTTACGATGTAGCTGTACTCACCATTCTTGATGCGGTCAAGGATATGAGGACGACCTTCGAATACTTTGTTCACGCGACGTACTTCAATACCTGCTTCTTCTAAAGCTTTAGCTGTACCGTTTGTTGCATCAAGCTCAAAACCGATAGCTTTCATTGTCTTAGCAAGCTCAACTACGCGTGACTTGTCGCTGTTACGGACAGATAGTAACGCGCGACCGCCACGTGGTAAAGCGTTTGATGCACCTAATTGTGCTTTCGCGAACGCTTCGGCGAAGTTTTCACCAACACCCATAACTTCACCCGTTGAACGCATCTCTGGGCCACGAATTGGGTCAACACCTAAGAACTTAGCAAAAGGAAGAACTACTTCTTTTACGCTGTAGTATGGTGGGATAACTTCTTTCGTTACGCCTTGGCTCTCAAGAGACTGACCAACCATACAACGTGCCGCTACTTTTGCGAGTGCAACACCAGTTGCTTTCGAAACAAATGGTACGGTACGCGCCGCACGAGGGTTAACCTCGATTAGGTATACTTTGCCATCTTTCACAGCAAACTGAGTATTCATTAGACCCACAACGCCAAGCTCTAGCGCCATGTCACGTACTTGCTTACGCATAACGTCTTGAATATCTTGCGATAGAGAGTGTGCTGGTAATGAACATGCTGAGTCACCTGAGTGTACACCTGCCTGTTCAATATGCTCCATGATACCGCCGATGATCACGTTTTCACCATCACAGATAGCATCAACGTCAACTTCGATTGCATCATCTAAGAAGCGGTCAAGAAGAACCGGTGCTTCATTAGATACAGATACCGCTTCAGTCATGTAACGACGTAGGTCATCTTCGTCATATACGATTTCCATCGCACGACCACCTAGTACGTACGAAGGACGTACAACTAGAGGGAAACCAATTTCTTGAGATTTAGCTACTGCTTCTTCTAGTGAAGTCACCGTCGCGTTCTCTGGCTGAAGAAGGTCTAGACGCTCAACAAGTTGCTGGAAGCGCTCACGGTCTTCTGCACGGTCGATCGCATCTGGAGAAGTACCAATTACTGGCACCCCATTCGCCTCTAAGTCACGTGCTAGTTTAAGTGGCGTTTGACCACCGTACTGAACGATAACACCTTTAGGCTTCTCAACACGTACGATTTCTAGTACATCTTCAAGTGTAATTGGCTCAAAGAATAGACGATCAGACGTGTCGTAGTCAGTAGAAACTGTCTCAGGGTTGCAGTTAACCATGATAGTTTCATAGCCATCTTCACGCATCGCAAGTGCTGCGTGCACGCAACAATAGTCGAATTCGATGCCTTGGCCGATACGGTTAGGACCACCACCGATAACCATGATTTTGTCTTTTTCAGACGGTGCAGCTTCACACTCTTCGTCATATGAAGAGTACATATAAGCCGTGTCTGAGCTGAACTCTGCTGCACATGTATCAACACGCTTGTAAACAGGTAAAATCTCTAATTGATGACGTTTTTTACGGATTTCTTTTTCAGAAACACCTGCAATTTCAGCGATACGCGCATCAGAGAAACCTTTGCGTTTTAAGCGGCGCAAGAAGTCTTTGTTAAGGCCCGCAAGGCCTGCTTCTGCAATTTTAGCTTCATCTTTGATGATGTCTTCAATCTGAACTAAGTACCAACGGTCAATTTTAGTTAGGTCGAATACATCGTCAACGCTCATACCGTGACGCATTGCATCTGCAATGTACCATATACGCTCTGCACCTGGCTCACGTAGTTCACGAATGATAGTTTCTTTTGCTTTAGGGTCATCAAGTGCAACGATTGGATTGAATCCCGTTGCGCCAACTTCTAGGCCACGAAGTGCTTTGTGAAGTGACTCTTGCTGATTACGACCAATCGCCATAACCTCACCAACAGACTTCATCTGAGTCGTTAGGCGGTCATTTGCACCTGCAAACTTTTCAAAGTTGAAACGAGGGATCTTAGTCACAACGTAGTCAATTGAAGGCTCGAAAGATGCTGGTGTTGCGCCACCAGTGATGTCGTTTTGAAGCTCGTCAAGCGTGTAACCTACAGCAAGTTTTGCTGCGATTTTCGCGATTGGGAAACCCGTTGCTTTTGATGCAAGCGCTGATGAACGAGATACACGTGGGTTCATCTCAATGATAACCATTCGGCCATCTTTTGGATTCACACCGAATTGTACGTTTGAACCACCTGTTTCAACACCAATCTCACGCAGTACCGCCATAGAAGCGTTACGCATTAATTGGTATTCTTTATCAGTGAGCGTCTGAGCAGGTGCCACCGTGATTGAGTCACCCGTGTGAACACCCATTGGGTCAAAGTTTTCAATCGAACATACAATGATACAGTTGTCGTTTTTGTCACGTACAACTTCCATCTCATACTCTTTCCAACCCAATAAGCTTTCATCGATAAGAAGTTCATTTGTTGGCGATAAATCTAAACCACGTGTACAGATTTCTTCGAACTCTTCCATGTTATAAGCAACACCACCACCGGTACCACCCATTGTGAAAGAAGGACGAATAATACATGGGAAGCCAATGCGAGTAAGTACGTCTTTCGCTTCGTCCATAGAGTGTGCAATCTCTGCGCGAGGACACTCAAGGCCAATGTTTTTCATCGCGATGTCGAAACGCTCACGGTTTTCAGCTTTGTCGATTGCATCAGCTGTTGCGCCAATCAACTCAACATCATGCTTGGCAAGTACACCGTGCTTGTCTAAGTCCAGCGCACAGTTAAGCGCAGTTTGACCACCCATTGTAGGAAGGACCGCATCTGGCTTCTCTTTTTCAATGATTTTTTCTACAACTTCCCAGTGAATTGGCTCGATGTACGTCGCATCAGCCATTTCCGGGTCAGTCATAATAGTTGCAGGGTTCGAGTTTACAAGAATTACTCGATAGCCTTCTTCTCTAAGCGCTTTACAGGCCTGAGCACCAGAGTAGTCAAATTCACATGCTTGGCCGATAACAATTGGGCCTGCGCCCAAGATTAGAATGCTTTTTATGTCGGTACGTTTTGGCATTGTTACTCCAGTAATAAATTAGGCTTTACGCGCTTGCATTAATTCAATGAAGTGGTCAAACAACGGTGCAGCGTCGTGTGGACCAGGACTCGCTTCAGGGTGACCTTGGAAACTGAAAGCAGGCTTATCAGTGCGGTGAATACCCTGTAACGTACCGTCGAATAGAGACTTGTGTGTTGCGCGAAGGTTGTCAGGAAGACTCTCTTCGTCAGCAGCAAAACCATGGTTTTGAGCAGTGATCATCACAACATCACGATCTAGGTCTTTAACCGGGTGGTTACCACCGTGGTGACCAAACTTCATTTTTACTGTTTTTGCACCAGATGCTAATGCCAGTAATTGGTGACCTAGACAAATACCAAAAATTGGAGTGTCTGTTTCAAGGAAAGACTTGATAGCATCAATCGCATAAGTACATGGCTCTGGGTCGCCAGGTCCATTAGAAAGGAAGATACCATCAGGGTTTAACGCCAGTACTTCTGCAGCGGAGGTTTCTGCAGGGACAACGGTTAGTTTACAGCCGCGGTCAACTAGCATACGTAAGATATTTTTCTTTACACCAAAATCGTAGGCAACAACGTGGAACTGCTCTTCACCTTGGTCAAGCGTTTTAAAGCCTTCGCCTAGTGTCCAGCTACCTTCATTCCATTGGAAAGAAGACTCTGTTGTTACTACTTTTGCTAAATCCATTCCTTTCAGGCCAGGGAATGCCTTAGCCGCTTCAAGCGCCTTTTGCTCATCGACATCATCACCAGCGATGATACATCCATTTTGAGCACCCTTATCACGTAGGATACGCGTCAATTTACGCGTATCGATATCCGCTATCCCTAGAATATTACGTTCTTTTAAATAATCACTTAACGATTGTTCGTTACGGAAATTACTTGCAAGTAATGGTAAGTCACGAATCACAAGGCCTTTAGCCCAGATTTTGTCCGCTTCTTCGTCTTCACTGTTTGTACCAGTGTTTCCGATGTGCGGGTAAGTTAAGGTGACAATTTGTTCCGCATAAGACGGATCTGTCAAGATTTCTTGATATCCTGTCATAGACGTATTGAATACTACCTCACCAACAGATATACCGTCGGCGCCGATGGCAGTACCGCGAAACACCGTACCGTCTTCAAGGACTAACAGAGCGGATTTAGTCAAGTTAACCTCCATAGATATGAAAAAACGGGATAAGCAAACACGCTTTTTTCCCGTCTACAAAGCGCTTGGTAACACGCAGTAAATAAATTTTTGGCAAATTCGTTATAGTCTACAGTACTTTCTTCGATTCGTCTAACAATTCAATCAAAAAACTCGAAAATAAGCTGTTAAAACTCTTTTTTAATTGAAACCGCCAAAAAAATAAACAAACTACTTCAAACCTAGCACATCTTGCATATCATAAAGTCCTGCTGGTTTGTTTTTTAACCATTGCGCAGCCCTTACAGCGCCTGATGCAAACGTTAATCGAGATGCTGCTTTGTGGGTTAATTCGAGCCTTTCACCCATGGTTGCAAAGTAAGCGGTATGTTCACCAACTATGTCACCTGCTCGGAGGACTGAATAGCCAATTTCATCTTGACTTTTAGCCGTATGATCACCACTGCGATCATAACGAGCCACTTCATCATGGTCCCATCCTTTAGCCTCTGCAATCGCTTCACCAATTGCTAATGCAGTACCTGATGGAGCATCAATTTTATTTCTGTGATGTGCTTCAAAGATCTCTATGTCCATTTCGTCGGCAAGCTTAGTCGCAGCAGTTTGGACCAAGTTAAGGAGCAGGTTAACACCCACACTAAAATTACGCGCAAAAACGATCGGTATTACTTTCGCAGCTTCTCGTAGCTGTGCCATTTCATCATCAGCTAGACCTGTAGTACCAATCACCATCGGTACTTTATTGTCAATCGCTGTCTTCAAATGTGCCAACATGCCTTGCGGCAAAGTGAAATCAATTAACACCTCAGCATGACACACCTTCGCCTCTTCATCAGAAAACGTTAGCTCTGATGAATGTACCGGTTGTAACGCTTTAATTGGGGTTTCTAAAAAAGGCGAGCTTGATCTAACAAATGCAGCAGCCAACTGTGCTCCTTGTTCTATTTCCACAGCTTCAATTAAAGCTTGACCCATTCTGCCGTTGGCCCCAAACACACCTATTTTTGTCATTATTCTCTCGTTCCTAAAATTATACGTGGTTATAAATCACACTAATCATTCTCATCTAAACTTTACTCGACAGCTGTCGCTGCTAGCGGCTTTGCGAGAACGAATCACATAGCTATTCAGTAAAATCACTAAGTTACATCACTAACTGTGATCACCTCAAGCTTTGTCAGGCCTAGAGTTTAGCCCATCTCTATGTCATAGTCAGTTATTCAATAATTATAATAAAGACCGTAGACTTTAGACGTCTAAACATTTAAACTTCCGCATTCGCCGATTTAATTATTGCGGGCGTTGAAGTTTAAATACAGCTAATAATAGCCCTGTTGGCTGTGGTTATTTCTACTTACACATTGCAATTAAGTAGATACTGTTTTTTGGGGAGTGCTATGCAGCCATCTTTTGACAACACAAAAGCAAAGTTATCTTTGCTACCTTTACTAACCTTCGTTGCCCTATTTTTAGGTGCAGGTCTATATTTACAATCTCAAGGTGTCGACTATGCTTTTTACCAGCTACCCGCACCAGTGGCGATATTGCCAGCTATTGTGCTCGCATTTTGGTTAAACAAGACTTCTATTAATCAAAGTGTCGAAACCTTTATTAAAGGTGCTGGACATAGCAATATCATTACAATGTGTCTGATCTATTTATTGGCAGGCTCTTTCTCTGCTGTAGCCGGAGCAACGGGCGGTGTTGACGCAGTTGTGAACGCAGGATTGTCTTTAATTCCTCCATCTTTCTTACTTCCTGGTTTATTCCTTATTGCTGCTGTTGTTTCAACAGCCATGGGGACGTCAATGGGCACTATTGGTGCAATTGGACCTATTGCTTACGCTGTATCAATCAAAACTGGCATTGACCCAGCTTTGATGGCTGGCACCATAGTATCAGGAGCCATGTTTGGAGATAACTTGTCTATTATTTCGGATACCACAATCGCAGCAACAAGAACACAAGGCTGCGAAATGAAAGACAAGTTTAAAGAGAATTTGAAAATCGCTTTGCCCGCAGCATTTTTTACGGTATTGCTTTTGGTATTTTTAACGCCAGAGCCACAGGCGGTTGAAACCAAGCCTTTTGATTGGCTGCTCGTATTACCTTATATTTTTATTTTGGTATTAGCAGTGATGGGCCTCAACGTATTTGCAGTGTTATTCAGTGGCATTATTTTTGCCGCGGCAGTGGGCTTCGCTGGTGATTACGAAGGTGGTGCTTTTGTAAAAGACGTCTATAAAGGCTTTACTGACATGCAAGAGATCTTTTTATTGTCGATGTTTATTGGTGGCCTGTCTGAGTTTATTAGAATCAATGGCGGCTTAGAATATATCGCTAAAAAGATCCACAAAGTAACCTCTTCACTCGGAAAGCTAAACAGCAAAGTTGCCGATCAGCTCGGTATTGCCGCTTTAGTTATGACCAGTAATATGTGTATCGCAAACAATACCGTGAGTATTATCGTCGCAGGCCCCGTTGCAAAAAAGCTTGCCGATGACAGCGGTATTTCCCCTAAACGTTCTGCCAGCTTGCTCGATATATTTGCATGTGTCATGCAAGGATCTTTGCCATATGGTGCTCAAGCATTGTTGCTAGGTGCAACATTCAGTATAAGTCCTTGGGACGTTTCTACTTCTTCGTTCTACTGCTTTATCCTTGCCTTCACGGCCGTAGCAGTCATTATCTTAAGAAGAAATAAAGCTTAATATTCGCTTGTGCACTCGATCAACTTGGGTGCACATTCGCTCTTCATTCAATTCACATAATTCAATTACTTAATATATAATTACAAGGTTTATCAACTTTGAAGATATATTAATGAATAAAATACGCTCTCTGACATTCATCACCGCTTTGACTTGCGCGTCCTCAACAGTACTTTCTGCAGATTGGAGTAATACGCAACTCCACGTCAACCATGGTGACTTTAAAAACCCATTTAGTACAAACGAGGCAAGCACAACAGTATATTCATTGCAACATAGCTCGGGTTATAAATACGGCGATAATTTCTTTTTCATTGACTATATTGTTGATGATTTAGACGACAATTATCAAGACAGAGACTTTTATGGCGAGTGGTATTCCAACTTCAGCTTGAGCAAAATAGGCGGCTTAGACATTAAAAGTCGTTATATTAAAGATATTGGCATTGTTGCCGGATTCAATATGGCTGGTGACTCCAAAGTTATGAAATACCTGCCGGGATTAAAAGTTTCTTGGGATGTTAAAGGGTTTTCTTTTCTTTCTACTTTATTTACTGCTTACATTGATGACAGCGAAGGCCTTGCACAAGGTGGAGCGCCAGCGCAAACTGATAGCTGGATGATAGACATCGCATGGGGATACCCATTTACCATAGGTAATCAAAAGTTTGAAGTAACTGGCCATGTAGAGTACATAGCAGAACGTGAGAGTGAAACAGGCTCAGATGTAAAAGGTTGGCTGTTAGCTCAGCCGATTATTCGTTGGGACCTAGGTCACGCGTTAGAGATGCCATCAAATCAATTATATTTAGGTGTAGAGTGGCAATACTGGCGTAACAAGCTTGGCACTGATACGAGTGAATCTGTACCTCAAGTGCATGTAGCTTGGACGTTCTAGCAGCTCTGCTGTGAATTCATGCTAGGCGTACACCCCAATGTGCGCCATGGTTTGCGTTCTTATCAAAACCTACCGGATATAGTGTACATAACAACACTAGACTACTACCCAAACTAACTCACCTTTAATTAGCAAAGTCTATATTTGTAATAACATGCTGGGGTCATCGTCAAACTTTATTGAACCAATACATAATTATTATTTTTGTCTAAAGTATTTCGTCACTTCGCCGATAAATACTTTGGTATCGTATACCCGTCTAATTTTACTGGCTGTTATATCAAGGATTTTTTGATGAACTTATTACATGAAATGAGTGTGGCTTATGGCCATATGCTAGCAACGGATCTCATGAACAAAGCGAAAGAGAGAGAACAAGCGGCTGCTGCCGAGCAAAATGAAGACGCCTCTCAATCATCTGAAGAAGCCAAAAATACTGAGAAAACTGAAAAACCTTCAGAATTAGAAGGGGCTCATAAGCTGTCTCATGAAGAAAAAGAAAAACTTTCTGGACGAGAAGCACAAGAAAAGAATGAAGATAAGTACGGCGATTTACCCGACCACATTCGTAGAATGCTAGAGCGCTTAGAAGAAATGAAAGAAGAGCTAGATCTTGTTAAGCAAGAAGTTGCTGAGCTCAATGCAAAAATTGATCACAATGACGAAGCGCAAAAAGCATTCTACGACCAAAGAAACCAATATTTTTTGCAGCTACAAACTCAGTATTTTGACATGATAAAAAATGTCAAAGATGCGATGAAAGAAGCTGGTGTGACTGATATGAGTGTATTAATAAAGGTGATTGCCTAGCAACACCCTCTCCATATTATTGCTATTTTCGTACTGTTGAGCAAAATTAATACCACTCATCTCACTAATGCAATTTTGTGATCATATTTATTGTTGAAAAGTCGCAATAAATATCAAAGCTCTACATTGTCAGTAATACACTTTAAACAAACAAATCAAATCCACTTTTTCTCATATAAAATGCTGACCACAACTGGGATGAGCTGCATTTTATTACACTACATTACACAGGTATTTACTGTGATCTCATTTTGTGGAAAATAAAGGCGTGTTCCCTGATGAGTTTATTGATTTTTTATAAATAAAATAACTATCTTTTTCATTAGACAAAGATATATGATGATTCTTTTATTAATACTAAAAGATGAGTGCCTACACTGCGATACCGAAAAGACTAGCGTTAGAAAAAGCAATAGTTATAATTTGTTCTCTTATAATTAGTTACGTTTGCTATACCTCTGCTATTAATTCACTTTCATATGTCAGTTGTATATCGCAATAAAGACACAAACTTAAATGAAAAGAAGCTTTTTACAATCATGTCATTAACTCAATTCTCTGACTCCCACATTCTTGAACGCTTTGAATCTTCAAGATATGAGTTGTTAAATAAAATAGGTGAAGGTGGCTTCGGGAAAGTCTTTAAAGCGAGGCAAGTAAATACTGGTCAATATGTAGCCATCAAGTTTTTGGCTATTGACCAGCACTTCGACGAACAAAAAAAGCAAAGGTATATTGATAGGTTTAAACGAGAAACTGACCTAAGTAGCCGACTAGAGCATCCGAATATAGTTCGATTACTCAATAAAGGGCAGATTGACGAAGACCTGCTTTACGGTGTTTTCGAATTTGTCGAAGGACGATCACTGCGCGAGCATTTGCTAATAGATGGTGCATTTGAGGCATTGGAAGCGACTGATATTATGCTTCAAGTATTGGATGCGCTTATACATGCCCATGACAAATGCATTGTTCATAGAGACATTAAGCCTGCCAACATTATGCTTACCAGAGCCGGGGCTAAGTTGCATGTTAAAATTTTAGACTTTGGTATCGGCACTTTTACTCAGGACAATAGGCAATCAGACTTTAGAACGCTAACACTCACACAAGAAACGCTAGGCACGCCCTCTTATAGTTCACCAGAGCAATTACGCGGAGAGCCTGCTACAACCAAAACTGACTTATATGTCTGGGGTTTGGTGTTCCTTGAATGTTTAACTGGCTCACCAGCTATGAATGGTACAAGCGTCGCCGCCATTTATCATAAACAGCTTAGCGAAGCTCATATTCCCTTGCCGAGTGCCATTCTTAGCCACCCTATTTCTGAGTTACTTAGACGTGTCCTAAAAAAAGATGTCTCAGAGCGAGTTGTAACCGGCGCCGAAATATTTGATGAATTAAAGTCCACTAATATGTCAAATTTAGTGGGGCTCGCAGCACCAACAGCAAATCATCCAAACTTTGACGACGAAACCGTTGTTTTTCGGCCCGAAGACGCCACCGCGTTATCATCAGCTAGCATTCAAACAGTTAGTAGCGAAAAAAAACAAATTACGGTGCTCGCCATTCGTTTTAGCACCAGCTTTGTTGACAACAGAAAGCATGATTTAGAAGTTTTAGATACTTTATTTAAATCTCAGCGAAACCACTTCATTGATGTTGCATCAAGATTTGGCGCCTATCACGTCGGTAGTATTTCAGATACTTCACTATTTTACTTCGGTTACCCGGCAAGCAGTGACAATGACGCACGTCTTTGCGCCAGAAGTGCTTTGGAAATTCTCAGTGAGCTTGCAACACGAAATGCCTTAATGAGAGAAGCCCATGGAGCCCAGCTAAACATTCATATTGGCATGCACACAGGCATGTTTTTAACCTATGCGAACGCAACGCCTGAAGGGTATGTTGCCAGCGCTGCAATGACTTTGGCTAGAACAGCCAAAGAAAAGCAGATCCTATGTAGCAATGACACCACAGCATTGCTTGAACCGTTTTGTGAGCTTGAACAGTATGTTCAGTTAAAGTTGGGCCAAACCTATCACCCTGAACAAGTATTCTCACTTATTGGAGAGCGTAAAGCGGAAGCATTTGGATTCTTGAGAGGCACACGAAGTAGCCATGAATTTATAGGCCGCCAACAAGAGCTTGCACAGATCCAGACTGTGTTTAATGGCATTGGTTCTGATAACCGCTTTATTCATATTGAGGGCGAAGCAGGCATGGGGAAATCTCGTCTGCTGTTAGAAATAACAAATAGAAATGCCGATTTTGCTTACCAGCTGGCACAGTGTTTACCCGAACATCAAAACAATGCACTCTACCCTATTTTAAATTTAGTAAAACACAAGTTCGGGCTTGAAAAGCTCAGTAGCCATGAGGCTTATCACCTTTTTAAAAGTACGCTGTCAGACAAAATTGAGCAAGTTAACTTAGACCAAGCACTGTCGTCTTTACTCATTTGGCTCAATATTAAATTAGACGGCAAACAACTTCGAAGTCCAAGCTCAGCACAGATGCAAAAAGAGCTGCTTTTTTTATCTTTGTATTCTTTGCTTTTTTCTCTAAAAAGTTTTGCCCCGAAGCGCAATTGCCTTGTTATCGAAGACCTTCACTGGGCCGATAATACCACATTAGAGTTTCTTAAATATGCAACGCCGCAGCTTACATCCGATAGCGTCGTGATAGCCACATCAAGGGAAAAGTTGCCTAAATCATTGGCAAACAAAATTTCTTATACCTCTTTGACATTGGCCAAGCTAAGTGAACCTGATGCGCGCGAGTTTATTAGCAAACTTTTTTCAAATAAACCCGTTTCCAATGAGCTACATAATACCTTGATCAGTCGTGCCGATGGCGTACCTTTATTTATTGAAGAGTTAGTTGGTATGCTCAAACAAAAGGAATATGTTGAGCTCAAACACGGTGAATACTGCTTCTCAAGTCCCGAGCACATTGCTCAAGTGCCGTTGACTTTAAGGGAGTCACTGCAAAGTAATTTGGAATCATTAGGCTTTGCAAAAGACACAGTTCAAAGAGCTGCTCTGCTTGGGCGCGAATTCGAACATCAACGTTTATTTAACCTTGTTGATATTACAGAATCTCAATTGTCTGCTGATCTTCAATTGTTAGTCGAACAAGGAATTTTAGTTAAACAACGTCAAGCACACTCAGACAATTATATTTTCAGACACGCGCTGATCAAAGACGTATCGTACGACTCAATCGACAAAAACCATCTAATAAAATGGCATTTAAAAGCTGCAAAAGTAATAGAACAAGAAGTTACTCAAGACCCAACACTTAGTTCTGAAGTAGCCAGACACTACGAAGCGGCCAACGATATTTCCCAAGCTCGTTTATGGTATTACAAATCAGCTAAATATGCCGAGGTTAAGTATTCACTTGACGAGGCAATCACTTTTTTCGATAAAACGCTTACGTTGAGTGAGTCACAAAAATTAAATAGTGACGATATATACTTACAGAGCTTGTACCGATTAGGGCACAACTACTCGCAAATTGGCCAACAGGAAAAAGCCCGAATTTATTTGAACCAGCTTACTGATAAGCTGGCCCACAGTGACTTCAACGAGCTAACAGTACAAACCTATCTAACCCTTGGAAAAACGTTTGAAATCGTTCATCAACACGGCGATGCATTGGAACAATATGAAATTGCCGACAACATACTGGAAACACTTCCACACACTGAATCACCACAAAACAACAGCTGGTGGCAGTTGTGGTTGTCGTTAAAAAGTGCTCAGTTATATGTCAACTATTGGCTCGGCAATAAATCATCAATGAGCAGATTAGTTGATCAAACGTCTCCGGTTGTAGAACTAATTGGAACTGACGCCGTGAAAGCAAAATTTTACGATGATTTATTACACCTGAAGTTTCGTGAAAATAGATACAATCTTGGCGACGATGATCTGCACATTGCCCAGTTAGCGGAAAACTCAGCTAAAGCAACCGCCGATACGTCGCTTTACGCTTATGCGTTGTTCGTCAACGGCTTTTCACTCTCATTAAATAAAAGGCATGATGCCGCCATCGATAAGTTGAATCAAGCAATTGAAATCGCGAAAAAGCTTAACGACAAGGTTACTTTAACTCGCTGTATCACTTATCAAACGATTTCATATCGACTGGCACAAGATGTGGGTAAAACACTCGCTTGCGCAACCTTAGCACTTAAATATAGCCAAGAAACGGATATGGACGATTACAAAGCAGCTGCATACGCCAATTTGGCATGGGTTGCATTTAAACGCGGCAACCCGACTGAAGCCATCGAGCAATTAGAATGTTGCTTTGCTATTTGGGAAGAGCTCAGCAAAACATATTCTTTTCCTTTCAGTTGGATTGCTTATGCGCAACTCATTTCATTGTCCGCACAGGATCCACAGGCGCGGGAAATGTACCAACCTAAATTGAAACAGATTTGCCACTCCTTGTGTGATGTCAACCAGATGTTCTTAGGTTCTCAAATACAGTCTTTACTAGAAACATATAGTAAAAACAGCGACAACCAACATTTGATAGATATTACGGATGCATTAATTCAATCTAAATACCTATAAAAAGGAAATACAAGATGTCTCAAGCACAAAACAATAAACCAAGTTCTAGAAATGATATTTTTAGAACTTCAAATGCGCCAAAAGTAGCTCAGGGTTTAACTGAAGAACAAATTGCAGAGCAATGGCGCCAAGTAGCACACAATATGTTTGTGCTAAGACAAAATGGCGAAATTGTATACCTAGATGTAGATTTCTATACAGAAGGCTCACGTCTTATCGAGTGGGTGCACTCAGAGCAAGATATTCATAAGTTTTTCCTAAACGAAGACAACCTATTCCCACTCAATTTAATGGGTCCTGCAGTTACAAAAGTGATCCCTTGGAACCTTGCCGAAGCAAAAGACAAGCTACCTACTACATTTGCAGGACAAGCGCCGTTAAAACCAGGTTACATGATTGATTTACGTGTGATCCAGCTGAATCGCCTAAATGCAAACGACCCTAACTTTGCAAGACTTTTAAATTCGGGTCTTGATATTCCAATTCAACTTGAGTCAAACTCATTTGATCCTATCTACCCTGTGCCTCACGAGTTTGAACATCAGTTAAGTGCTCCAATCGAAGAAGAAAACTTATATATCGTATCTTTCAAGAACCCAGAAAGAATTAGAGGTATTGATGACTTGTATGGATACCAGATCAGCTATATCAGCAAAGAAGAGCTCGACAAGGTAGATAATTATGTGCCTAATGAGGACGACAAAAACGAAGCATTGAAGCTAGATGAACTGAAAAAAGAGCAAACAGGTCAGTATTTAGAACGCTATTATGGTGATACAAACGCACAGATCGGGGCAATAAACCCGCGTGATATGGCACCTCACCTTTTAGGCGCTGCATGTTATATCGCTAACTTGCGCACTATGAAAAAAGACTAACTAAGTCAATGAGGCCCTGTTTTCGATGGGGCCTTCTCAAGTTGAAAAAATGAAAAAACAGTATTTTGAAGGCACGCATCGTGTCCTATGCCCTCAGCAAACACTAGATAAAATTTCTCCCATGCTCAAAACGATGGGGATCACTCGCATCGCAAATGTAACTGGCTTAGATAATATCGGTGTCCCTGTTGCAACCGCCTGTCGTCCAAATTCTAAAGCCGTGGCAGTTTCACAAGGCAAAGGGGCAACACTAGCTGCGGCTAAAGTCTCAGCGGCCATGGAAGCTATCGAGACTTATCATGCAGAAAATATAGACTTGCCACTTAAGTTTATGAGTTATAACGAGTTAAAGCAGGAGCACTCCTTCGTAGAAATAGCCTCACTACCTAAATTGAGTGTGAAACCGTTTTGCCCAAAAGAAAAACGCCTTTGGATTGCAGCTGAAGCCTTTGATGACAAGCGCGCTTTATATGTACCCTATGACTTGGTACATTGCGATTATACACTGCCATTGCCTGCTGGCAGCGGCGTTTTTCAAATGAGTACCAATGGACTTGCCTCTGGTAACACCATAGAAGAGGCACAACTTCATGGGTTGTGTGAGGTGATTGAACGAGATGCACTGTGCTTATGGTCATTGAAAGAGAGCCATAAATACCAAAACAAACGCGTGGATTTAAAAACGATTACAGACAGTTCAATCTCTGAGCTACTGTCAAAACTCTCTATTGCTGGTGTATTATGTGCTGTATGGGATATTACCAGCGATATTGGCGTTCCAACTTTTTTAGCAACCATCATTGATGAGCAAGAAAACCCATATAGGCCCCTATATTCGGCCTCAGGAGCTGGAACACACCCAAATGCTAACGTCGCGCTCTCAAGAGCAATAACTGAAGCGATCCAAACGAGGCTCACTCTTATCTCTGGCTCTCGAGACGATATTAACCTCGCCAAGTATGAGTCTAAACGTCAATTAGAGGCTATGTCTGAGCTACGTAAACTCCTACAAGACGAACCTGAGCATCAACTAGACGTTAATTCGCTTATTAGCTTTCAAAGTGAAACCATCGAAGATGATCTTAGTCATGTTCTTCTCAAGCTCAAACATTGTGATATTAATCCCATTTATATCGATTTAACCAAATCAAAATACCAGATCCCAGTTGTCAGAGTTATTGCACCAAGCTTAGAAGGAATTCATGACACCCCAGGGTACGTTTTTGGCCTACGAGCAAAGCACGTAGCACAATCAAACACAGAGAGTCTCATGCCATGAAGGTAATTGTATTTGCAGGACCAACAATCTCTGAAAGTGAGATTACTTCCGTACTCCCAAACGCGACTGTCCTTCCTCCCGCAAAACAAGGAGATATACTCAAGACCAAAGCGCTAAAACCAAATATTATTTTGCTAATTGATGGAATATTTGAGCAGCACCCAGCTGTTTGGCATAAGGAAATACTGGATGCGATTGACAGTAATATCGTGGTAATTGGATGCTCGAGTATGGGTGCTTTGCGCGCAACTGAGCTTGCTTTATATGGCATGATAGGGGTCGGTGACGTATTCGAATCCTTTGATTCTGGAGAAATAGAGGATGATGACGAAGTCACTTTGCTTCATACCGATAAATCATATGGATACGGGCATATTTCAGAGGCACTGGTAGATATAAAATTCACGCTTAAGTCCAGCGTTAAAGCAGGTATTATTAGTGACGAAGTCGCGACATCTATCGAGAGCAAATTAAAAGAAACATGGTATCCCTATCGTACCTATACGCTAGTATTCGAAGCAGCGGCTCAACTTCTTGAGGAAGAAGGCTTAAATCAGTTTATCCACTTTGTGAATAATGCCCCTTCGTTGAAAAAACTTGACGCACTTAAGGCGCTAGATCTTATCAAGACAACGACCGAAAACAAATCTGTATTTCCTCCTGCGCCTAACTTTGATTTTAGCTTTACTGACGCTTGGCAAATGATGCTAGATGAATTCAACGTAGAAGAAAAAACACCGTATTATTCTAGTCATTTACTGTCCAATACGGCAATAAACCATGATGGCTACGAAACTCAAATCTTAAGCCGTTATTTAGCCAAAAAACTCATAAGTGAAGTTTCAAAGGAAGAAACGCTACCAACGATGCACAAAATTGCGCAAAAATGGGCATGTAGCAGTAATGGACAAACGGATTTCAATAAACTTGGAAAACGTTTAGATAGTTTATCTCTTACGCCTGACGAGTTTATTCAGTTTATTGAACGGGAAACAGCTTTAGATCTTTTGAAAGCGAAACTCAGTGATCAGTCCAGTTTCGCAATCGATGAAATTTTAAGTTCAGGTGAACTGGATAAGTTGAACTAATCTTTCATTTGAATGATTTCAATTACATTTCCACTTGGATCTGCAACAGCAATATAGTGTGCAACAGGACATTCTTGCGCACTTTCATGCAGCAAATTTAAATTTTTTGCCTTCAAATCAGCTAGCGCGCCTTCAAGATCAGTCGTGACGAGATTAATGATCATTTGAGATTGATCTGGGTATGTGATCTCCTTTGGCTGCTCAACTTTATTTAAGATAATTGTTAAATCATCTTTTTTCACATACATAGCTTGCGGTAACAGATCATCTCCTATGACCTCAAAACCAAGTCCATTAACATAAAAATCTCTTGCGGCTTCTACGTCATGAACACTCACTTGCAATGCAAAAAGCTTTAACATATTTTTCTCTCATTATTTTATTGAAGTTCATAATTTAATTAAAATGGGTCCGTAATTCAATATACACATGATTTTAAAAGTAATGTTTTCAATTTATAAGCATACAGTTCAATCACAACTCTTCTGCCCTGACGATATCAATACGCGCTTTGTTCATTTCTAAAGCTCTCTTCTCATTCCCACAGAAATGCATAAATAAAAAACAGCCCCTCAAACACAGTATGTCCGTCTCAAAAAATTCTAACAGAGCTATGCCAATTAACACCTATACGAAACCAAAATTGCGCAGATTAAAAGCCAAGATCTTGAAACTATCGTATTTGACTATTCTCGAGAATCAATCCCAATCAAAAACGGTAAGAGTTTTCGTTCCCTAGCTCTGTCATATCTGGCGCCAATCAGGCAATCAGGCAATCAGGCAATCAGGCAATCAGGCAATCAGGCAAAGATTGTACAATGTGTCAGTTAGGCTAGGAATGCGAGCTAAATCTTTAAAAGAGACAAAAGTAACTAACAAGGGTTATATATTTTGACCCTTCTAGGCACTTATAAATACGAGTACCTAGGCTTTTTATCCTGTTTATTTATATACAAGAATTTTTGTAATCTAGTATTTAAACAAACTCCCTCACATCAAGCACCTGCCCTGTCATAACCCCTTCTATCGCCGCTTGATAAGTAATTGCCGTATTTGCAGCCGACATACCCGTGCTGCTATCCATACCCATCATTTCCATAGTTTCTTTTACAAATATGGGGCTTACTGCGTTTATTCTTAGAGAATCACCCAACTCTAAGGCCGCAGCTTTTACAAAAGCGTTGAGTGCACCATTGACCGCACTAATGGAAGCAGAGCCAACCATAGGTTCTTCTGAAAGCATGCCTGAGGTCAAAGTTATACTGCCACCAGCGTTGACGAAACCGGCACCGACTCTATACAAATTGATTTGACCCATCAGTTTATTTTGCCAACCTAACTCATACTGCTCATCAGTTAACTCACTTAATGGAGCAAAGGCGGCCATACCTGTGGTTGAAATTATGGCATCTACTTCTCCCACTTTTTCAAACAGCGCCTGAATTGACAATTTACTTTGTAAATCCACCTGAAATTCACCATCTTTATGGCCTACCGTGAGCACTTCATGCGATTGTGCCAAACGTGCATGGACCGCTTTGCCGATAGTACCTGTTGCGCCAATCAATAAAATTTTCATAGTCATTCTCCAAATTTAATAAGTTGCTTTGATTTGATGAATGCAGTGTAGATAATTCATAAAATATGATAAATAATGACAAAATAAACTCTCTTTTCACTTTTAATGCACAATGAATCTATTTAAATCTATGTTGGTATTTCAAAAGGTGTGTGAATTAGGCAGTTTTAGCCAAGCCGCGGACCAACTTAACTTAGTCACTTCTGCGGTAAGTCGCCAAGTGAACGAACTTGAAAAGCATTTTGGCGTGAGGTTACTGCAAAGAACTACCCGCTCAGTTACACTCACAGCGGATGGACGTCAATACCTTACAAAAATATCTGAAATAACAGACAGTGTGCAGGCGTTGGAAGCAATTCATAAAGACGATGTGGTTTATAGAGACCATATTCAACTCACGGTCCCGCCAATCCTCAGTAAAATGGTACTTACTCCCTTATATAACTCGCTACTAAAGAAACACCCTGAAATTTCAATTTCAATCACTCAAATTAATCGAACAATTAATCTCGTAGAAGAAGGCTATGACTTCGCGATTAGAGTCGGACACTTGGAAGACTCCAATTTAGTCGCCAGAAGTATCTCTGAACTGAAACTGGCTTTGGTCGCAAGTCCAGAGTATTTGAATACACATGGCAAACTCAACCATCCGAAAGAGTTAATGCAACACAACTGCCTGATCAATACCATGCTCACGCACCCTAAGCGTTGGTCGTTCAAAGAGCACAAACGTTCTTTCACCGTAAAAGTAGATGGGCAATATGATGTAAATGATGATTCAGCGCTTTGCGAAATGGCGCGTGCAGGACTTGGCATAGCCTATCTGCCCCTCCAGATTGTTGACGCGCATCTATCAACTGGTGAGCTTGTCCAAGTGTTATCGGATTTCACAGTCGAGCCTCTGCCCATTTCATTGGTATATCCAAACCGCCAATTACTCAGTCCTGCTAAACGTAAATTAATTGAATACCTGACAGATGCGTTTTCTTAAAGACTTGCTTGGTGCTTTACCAATGATCGGGTTATTGCAGATCCGCTTGCGTGGTATTCAACATATTTAGCCACATATCACGTAATTCTACTTCATCAATCAGTTCACTATGCATTTCTATAGCAAAGATGTTGTCATTGGTATCGGGCAGCCATCCACTATCCAATAACTTGAATAGTGACGTTTTCAGTTGCTCTGGCTCTTCGTTTAGGGAATACCAAAAGGGTTGATATCGAATATCCAATTTCGTCTGCCCATTTAAATGATCAGCAATAAGTGCTCTTATTTCCTGCACCTTACTCCCCTGTTCCAGTTTCTTTAAAATCATTGCATAAAGCAAATAAACACCAACATGTTCGTTAACGTTTCGATTCAACCTGCTAACTGACCTAAAGTGCTTTTCAAATAGCTGCTTTGCGGCACTATACTGCCTAGTTTGATAAAGCCCCATGATGTATGGCATTGCATAGTGATTGTCTTCTGGGGCCAGTAAATAGCGCTGCTTTAACAATCCAATTGCGCCCTGTTTATCTTGTTGGTACCACTTTAGCCCTGCACGTACGTAGAGGTTAAATGACGTCACGTTTTGTCGCGTTATTTGGATTTCTTCTGATTTTTGTATTGCTTCTTCTAAGTTTCCAATACTCAGTAAAAACAAAATATGCGAGAGCTTATGCAAAGGATACACTCGACTGTACTCTGTCATGTGTTTTTCGTACCAAACTTTATACGCTTTCGCTCTTTGCTCGTTTAGCAGGTGAAAATCTAATTGATAAAGCGCAATGTGTTTAGCGTGGGGCGCGATTTCAACACTACGCTCAAAATACTTTCGTGCATTTTTTAAGTCTCGACGATTCAAGTAGGTGTATGCTAATCCTCTTAGCACCGTAGGGTTGTTAGGGGCTAGCCTAAATGCTTTTAAATGGGCATCTAGCGCTTTATCTAGATTGTTTTTCTCTCGGTGAAAGCGTCCGTACCAATGCCATAGCATGGGTGATTCATTTGACAAAGAAAGTGCTTGTTCAAAATACACTTTCGCTTGATCAAACTTTCTACTCAAGGTCTCTAATCGTGCAAGCGAAGTAAGTACATCTGCATTGTTGCTATCAAGCTCTAGTGCCTTAAATAAAAGTGGTCGGCATAAAGCATCTACCTGTGATTCAGGAAGTGAGCCATATATTGCCAAAGCCATATGCGTATTACATAAACCACTCATCGCCACAACATGTTCAGGACTTCCTTCCAAAACTTCGGTGTAAATTTGTTTCGCCTTAGTAATTCTCTCTGGTAGTTTAGATTTAGTAAGGTGCTCAGCTAAAGATATAGCCTCAAAGTGCGGGTCACTTTTTAAATCATTTTGTTGCCTTTGGCCAAAAACATAGATAATCAGCAATACTATGAGTACCGCAAATAGAGTGCTTATATACAGATACGCATGTGTCTTTTTCTTTTTATCCACCACGTTGGAGTCTAAGTTAAACACGTCAATTTCAGTAGACAGTCGATATCCTTGGCCAGAAATACGTTCGATATAATCAATGTCGCTTTCTTCATTGAGCACTTTTCTAAGCATTGCTACCGCTTGATAGACTGAGTTGTCAGACACCACTCTGTCTGGCCAAACTCGTTGGGCAAGCTCATCAACGCTTAAAGGGCTATTGCGATTTTCAATCAAGGTCGTAAGAAGCGCCATCACTTTTGGCGTCACAACATGTACGTTAGCCGAACTAGCAAGTTGTATTTTGTTCAATCTAGGTATTACAACCCATTTCCCAACCCGAATACTTTCTATCGTTGAATTCATATTAGCTTTTGTTTTTATTGCTTTTTATTTTTTAAGACAAATTTAAGATTTATATTATTAGTTTTTCATTACATCACTGGCAGTTTTTATAAGCTCTGTGTAACAACGGAGGTCCTATGAAAAAATATATTCAACTTACTGCTCTATTGACTACGACCAACCTAGCTTACGCTAAAGTTGACTTGCTAATCACTGATGCAACGATTATATCACCGATAACCCAAAGCGAAGTATCAATAAAAACCAATCATTGGCTATCAATTTACAATGGGCGAATAATTGAGGTTTCAGATAAAGCGAAACAGCCATCAGCCAAAAAAATCATAAATGCCAATGGACAATTTTTAATTCCCGGGTTAACTGATAGCCACACACATTTACGAACTATGCCTGGTCTTTTAAAAACAGACCAAAACGCTCAAAAAATGCAAACATCCTTTTTAAAACGCCAAGGTAGTAACTACTTATACTATGGCGTAACACAAGTAGTAGACCCTGCAAATACAGCGCAAGGCATCGCTGACTTTAAAAAGCTTAGCATGTCACCCAATGCCTATTTTTGTGGTGCAATGCCAATATATCAGGGCTACTCTGCTCAAGGTATTAAATATCAACACCTTAATGAGCATAGACCTTATTATGTTCATCAACATGGCGACCCAACTCATCTAATCACTACATCCGTTAACTCACATCACGAAGCCCAAGCGGTTGTCAAAAGAATAAAAAAAGACGGGGCAATCTGCGCCAAAATATTTTTAGAAGATGGATTTGATAAAGCGACAAATATTCGCCTCATTGATAATGAAAATGTAGAACAAATAGTTGATGAAGCGAATCGCCAAAATTTGCCGGTGATGGTTCACGCCAATGCGACTGACATGCATGCAATTGC
Organism: Pseudoalteromonas sp. Of7M-16; assembly: GCF_022347805.1. Classification (NCBI taxonomy): domain Bacteria; kingdom Pseudomonadati; phylum Pseudomonadota; class Gammaproteobacteria; order Alteromonadales; family Pseudoalteromonadaceae; genus Pseudoalteromonas; species Pseudoalteromonas sp. Of7M-16. The sequence continues at coordinate 148,164 of NZ_JAKRFY010000005.1, forward strand.
ACTCAAAAGTAATGTTGATATTTTAGCTCATGGCATTTGGAATTGGTTGGATGAACACCAGCAAGGGGACGATATTTCCCTCGCTTTACCAAAAGATGTTCAACGCGTTGCTGATGGTATCTTAAAAGCCCAGACTTACTACCAGCCCTCTCTAAATGTCATGCGCAGCCTCACTGATGTAATGGTGCCCAATCATTTGGACAACCCCAAATACAAAACAATTTTACCTAGTTGGCAAATTAGCTGGTATACCTCTGCTAATGGCCAATGGTTTGCTCGTGAAATGGTATCCGGCTGGCAAGGTCTGACGCACCAACAAAAAATTGATTACATGCGCAGCAAACAAACTAACGGCAAACGTGTTTTAAATTATCTTTACCGAAATGGCGGGAAAATACTATTAGGCTCAGACACACCACCTGCCCCGACCTACGCCTCTCAACCTGGGCTATCTACTTTTTGGGAGTTGCAGGATATGCATGACTCAGGTGTCGACCTAGTCGGACTGTTAGCCAGCGCCACAATAAATAATGCCAAGGCATATGGCTTGGAGTCAAAATATGGAACAATTCAACCGGGTAAAATTGCAAATATTTTGTTGCTAAATTCCAACCCTCTCATATCTGTCGATGCGTATGACGATATTCACAGCGTCATCCTAAACGGCCATGCTCACAAAAGAGCAACCTTTCATATTCGCAATTTATGACCGTATTGAATTTTACCCAGGATTGAGTACCCATCTCAATGCTGGGTTCATTCATATCCATATATCATTTTTTGCGGTCAACTTACCACCCGCGTCGCCAGTATTGACAACGCCTTTTGGCTCTATGAGTAAAATTTCACACTCTTTTTCCGCTACAGGTTTATGTTGTTCTCCCTTTTTCACCACAAGCATTTCCCCGCTTTTAAGCGTCACAACTCTATTTTCGAAATGAATGTCCAACTGTCCTTTCAAAACCAAAAACAGTTCATCGGTATCATCGTGTTGATGCCACGTAAACTCTCCAAGTACTTTAACCACTTTTATTTGATAATCATTCATTTGTCCAATTACTTTAGGTGACCAATGCTCTTCAAAAAGTGCCAGTTTTTGAGCCAAATTAATTGCGACGTTATCGTTCATGTATAAAGCTCCTTAAATTGCCTTCTCTGTAGATTAAGTTGCAATCAAACATGAATCAAATGTACATTTTTCAGATAAATATGAATTTGGTACATAGAATGAATCTAAGACAGTTTGACCAAAACCTGTGGTTAGTGCTTGATGCGCTATATCAAACTCAAAGCGTATCCGGCGCTGCAAAAAGCTTAAGCTTGAGCCAATCCGCGATGAGCCATGCATTAAAAAGGCTTCGAATTGCTTTTAACGATCCTCTTTTTGTTAGAGAAAACGGTAAAATGCTTCCAACTCAAAAGGCACTAAATATACAGCCACTCGCACAGCAAGGTCTCGCACTTCTAAACCAAGTTGCCAATGGTCTTGATAGCTTTTGTAAAAGTACGTCAAACCGGCAGTTCGTTATCGCCGCCACTGACTTTACAACTAAGCTATTTATTTACCCTTTGCTCAATATGTTATCCACACTTAACGGCAATATACGAATTAAAGTCATTGATCTGAGCTCTGAAATCCCAACTAGGGAGTTGTCTTCCAATCATATCGATTTGGTGCTGACATTTAGTCACGCACATGCTTTTGAAAATACCCTTAGCCAACAAAAATTAATTTCTGGGCACTATCGTGTCATTGCTAGGAAACAACATCCGCTCATTTCAAATAATCTCTCTTTAGAAACTTATTTAAGTGCAAAACATGTACTAGTCTCTCCTTGGGGGGCAGAAACCGGAAGTTTAGACAATGAACTGGAAAAGCTCGGAAAGTATCGTCATATAGCGGCTACAGTACCACATCTTATGAATGTGGTAGAACTGGTAAGCAACAGTGATTTAATCGCTACGGTCCCCGCTCTCTCTATCAGACAACATGAAGTAAAAAATGTACAGATATTAGAGCCACCACTTGCATTGCCTGACTATAAATTGTTCATGGTCTGGCATCCATCTTATAACTTAGACCAAGGTCTAATATGGCTGAGATCTGAACTCGAAACTATTGCTACACAAATACTTGAAGGTTTTTCATAGTCATGCGTTCGACATCCTGTTTACATATTTAGAACAAAAATATTGCGCTTGAGTTTTATTTGTGACAACGTCTAAGACAGGCAAAGCCGTTAATACAAAAAAATAATTATAGAGTAGTAAGTTATGACAGGATCTCTCAAGCTATCACCAATAGCATTAGCACTATTGGCCAGTACCACGATGGCGCAAGCCAATGAGCCAACTGAAGAAAAAATTGAAACCATTTCAGTCCTTGGCTCAAAAGTCTCAAACCGTACGGCCACCGAATCAACCTCTCCAATCGATATTTTAGATACTGAACAACTCAACAAAAGTGGTTACACAGAATTAGGGCAAAGTTTGCAGTCAATTGCACCCTCTTTTAACTTTAGTCGAACACAGGTTTCTGATGGCTCCGACCTTTTTCGCCCTGCGACGTTAAGGGGACTCCAACCCGACCAAACGCTTGTACTTATTAATGGTAAAAGAAGACATAACCAGGCCATATTTGGCTTAACAGGCACAGTAGGGGCTGGTGCAGCTGGTACAGATATGAACTCCATACCCATGATGGCACTAAAAAATGTTGAGATCCTAAGAGATGGCGCCGCCGCTCGATATGGCTCGGATGCCATTGCAGGCGTGATCAACTTATCTTTAAATGATTCTACAGGTGAAACGACAGGTTTCTTCCAAGGCAGCTCAACTGGAGAAGGTGACGGCGATACCTATGCTTTTGGTTTAAATAGAGGTTTTGATATTGGTAGCGAAGGCGGCTTTATCAACTTATCTCTAGAGTACAGAGACGCTGATGGCACCAACCGAGCTGAGCGCGATACAGGTGGCTCTTCAACCATACCTGCTGGCGAATTATCAGATACTGTCAGGTGGCGCCAAGGTAATTCTGACAGCGAATTTACCTCTCTATTCTTTAATGCTGCTCTCCCCGTAGGAGACAAAGAGTTATATTCCTTTGGCGGCTATTCAAATAGAACAGCGTTTGGAAATGGCTTTTACCGAGATTTTAACCGTGCAGAGCGCAATGTCCCTCAAGTATATCCTGATGGCTTTTTGCCACGAATTGACAACGAAGCTGATGACATTTCGTTAGCCGTTGGCTTTAAAGGGGATATAACGCCTGATTGGAGTTTCGATTTTTCAAATGTGTACGGTCAAAACAAATATGACTACTCCTCTTCTAACACAATCAACGCTTCTTATGCAGCTGAGTACCTAGCCAACAATCCAAATGCGACTGACGAACAGGTTAGAGACAATGCAGGCCCTCGAGGCGGATATTCAGGTGGCTTCAGATTTGATCAATGGACCACAAATTTGGACCTAAACGGTGTTATCGATCGCGCTGATGCTGAGCCAATTTATTTGTCGATTGGTGCTGAGTACCGTAAAGAAAATTACGAAATTGTCCCGGGAGAAGTTGCATCTTATGCGTGCGGCTTCTCAAACGCTTCTAGCTCATTCCCTTCTGTGATCGATTCTTCCGTATTTGCTGATTGTGGTTTTCAAGCTTATCAAGGTTTGAGGCCTGACGCTGCAAACAAAGCTGACCGCTCAAGCCATGCAGTTTACATTGAAGCAGAAACCCTACTTAACGAATATTGGTTGGTCAGTGGTGCGCTTCGTTATGAAGATGTATCGGACTCTGGCGATGATATTATTTGGAAGCTTGCAACGAGATATGAAGTTACCGAGGACTTCGCACTTCGCGCAGCGGCCTCAACAGGTTTTCGAGCGCCTTCGCTGCAGCAATCTGGTTATACCGCATTTACGACCAGCTTGGGGGGTGATGGGTCACTTGCTACATCCTATACGGCAACAGCAGGTTCACCTTTCCCAGAAGCTCTTGGTATAGAAGGCCTACAACTTGAATCTTCCGACAACTACAATTTAGGTTTGGCTTGGGACGTGAGTAATGACCTCTCAATCACGCTAGACTTTTACCAAATCAAAATTTACGACCGTATCAATTTAGGCAGCTTTATAGGTGCAGACAGTGACGAGTTGAACAACTTCCCAGATGCCAATGCAGCGCTCAAAGCATCGGGTGCTGTACAAGCTAATTTCTTCTCCAATTCACTGGACTCGACAACTAAGGGCATTGATTTAATTGCTTCTTACTCTACTGAAGTGGCCTCTGGAGAACTTGAAATAACTTTTGCTGCCAACAAGAATAAGACCACCATCGACAAGGTTAACTCTCCACAAGGAATACCTGAAAGCATCGCGTTAGATGAACAAACACGTTCATTTTTAACTCACGGCCAACCGCAAGAGCGTGCAACATTGACATTTGACTATAAACAGGACAAATGGTCATCACTGCTGCGCTTAAATTACTTTGGCAAAACCGAAGTCGCCTACTTCTCTGGTAAGCACATTGAATTGCCAGGCTTTTTGTCTCCTACAAATAGCTGGCAAGATCACAGCGTTGTCGAGTCAGCGGTACTGGTGGATATCAATCTCGGCTATCAAATAAACGAACACTTTGATGTGTCTTTGGGTATCGATAATTTATTTGATAAAACACCTAATGAGTTAGGTGAAGATGAAGTCTTGAACTTTATCACTAATGGCGCAATGCGTTACCCGCTTAGAGCATTACCGTACGGCTTTGATGGAATGACTTATTACGCCAAAGTGAACTTTAGATTTTAAAAATTGAAGTAATGTATTGAGCACTCGCTCAATACATTACTTTTAGCAATAACCCACACCATCAAGATTCTGTACGATAATCCAGCACACCATTCAATATCGCTACAAAGAGTGTTAGTAACTCGTAAGATCTACATAAATACAGGTCAGCTCAATTCAAAAATAACTACCTTGATTTTTATAAACGCAAGCCTAATAAACTGAGAGAAACATTAAAAAGCACCAAAAGTAAACCAGCCAACTTACACAATGGATAAAAGACTAAAATATTATAGAAAATATAAAAACAGGAATTTATTATAAAGATCTTTATTCGCTCACCATATAGCATTTTATTTAAGTTAATACATTAACTTCGCTAGATTTTATATACATACTGGGCAAACGAAATAGAAGGATATCTCTTACTTTCGTGTATACAAATATCAAATTCTGTACATGTCTTCTTGGTGATATTGGATGCTGTCCCAAGTTCCGCTAGGCAATATTGTGTACACATTATCATTAATATTGGTTTAGTCTTCGCCAGAATTCACACTGATAAAAGGTAAGCAATAAGTGATAAAGAGTTTGTCGGTTGTGATATTGCACACTACTCACTTCTGTTCGTTTTTAATTCTATAGCATCCATGATGACCAATTGAGTAAATATTATTGGTACTAGCTATGGGTTCTTTAAACGGTGCACAACCGCAATAATCTTTTCACGATAGATAATAGCACTGTAAAGCCAATCAACATCCGTTCTTTAAGATCTTCCAGAAGTTTGAAAACTCAACCCCTTCTTCCCTTCAGCACGCCAAAACCTGTTCAGCAAGCGGGCAATCTGTGCCCAAGGCATGTAAGTATAATGTTGCTTAAATCAACTTCTAGAATAGCTTGATTAGATACGCGTTAATATTAAAAAGATAGGTCGACAATTTGCCTAATACAGCTTAGCTGTATTTACCTCATATAGTTTCAGGTTTTACGATGCGGTTTGAACAGTAACGGTTAAGAGTGTCTTGTTATTCGTTTTCCATCACTTTGTGACTTTCTATTGTCGTACAAAAGTCATCCATACACCTGTGGCAGAATTTTAGAGCTGATATATAAGCCAGCATTTGGCTATATTTTTCGTATAAAAAACAGCAAAACCCTAATCACCAACTAGGATTCGATAAGAAGTTAAACCAATTGAATCAAGCTAAGCCTACTAGATTTTCAACTCTAAGACGTCAGCAGCGTTAAGGGCTTCAAATAGACCTAGCCTTTCATCCTTTTCCTGTGCTCCAGAAAAGTAACTACAACCTATCCTGCAGCATTTTGCGGAGGCGGCTCTTTTGCAGTATTGGACGCAGTTAGCCCCCCAAATACTAATGGCAGTTGATTCCGATTGAGAACTATTAAGTTTTTCTTTTTAAGTTTCATTTATTGTGTCCTTATTTATTTTTATCTCGCGCATTTATTCAATGCACAACACGCTTGCTTTTTAAGCACCTGTTAACGATCTCAGTATTGGCGACTAATATATATCCAATATACTACAACCTACTTTCAACCGCACATCAGATGATAATAAGTCATGGCCGTTTTACGCAAATGAAAAATGCATTTATCTTCAATTTATGAGCCTTTTAATAATCTGACGGTTAATTTTACTTTTTTTCCCAAATAAAATAGAGCAGTGCTTAAGTAGTACCTTATAAATACCACTTTTGGATCTAGTCAGAATTAACATTGTGGTAAATTTTCGACATGCAAATTGATGCAACTCCTTATACCGACTTCTAGCATTTGTTTAGGGGCCACGGACTTGATAGCTTTAATTGAGAATTTGCCCCAACGAGGATAGAGAAGCTACTTTTGACATACTTCTGTTTCAGGGCAATTGCAAATGCGACTACTAAGATTTGGCCTTATTTCAAAAAACTTGATAAAACGAACCAATAACGATATGTTAACTTTTGATTGTCAACTAAATTACAAAAGGAAATAACAAATGCAATTAAAGCTTAATAAGAAGAAAATAAAAACTTTATCCGAAGACAAAAACTCAATCCCTCATGCTCAAACACCAGCTGTCGGTGGCGGTAATATTTCAGAATCGCTTTGCGTATCATTCAGTCATGGTGGCTGCTGTGGTACGGTTGCTCCCTCAATACGTGTGTGTAGTGCTGGTATAACTTGTCAGCCATAATCACAGATACGAGCTTAGGGACATGGCCCTAAGCTCTTTAGATAAACCAACTGTAACTACCTCAATTTTAGTATAATGCGCAAGTAGAATTGAGCTTGGAGCTATACTCTTAACACTCGATTAAACGCGTCACATCAAATGCCTCCATTTCACCAAAATTGGAGTGCTATCGGCATAAAATGCGCGACTCCGCCTTTTGCCTCGCCATAAAAAACGCGACCAAAGAGCTATCGCACATTTCTTCGATTATGAACGTTTCCTCTTTATCTAAAACACAGCCAAGTGATGCCAATAAGAATCTGAGATATCACTGTATTTTTCATAAAACCGGCCAATTAGATTTTATTGGTTCCAGCTACTTTGGGCACTGATTAAACAAACATAGGATTTTAGATATGGAATCTACATTCAAGCCTTTAACCACCACGCTGATCCCGGTCAAAGATTACCAAGGTATGTATAACTTACTGATTGTTGAGGGTGACGGCAATAAAGATGGAGACAGAAAAATCAATGTACATTTCAATAAAGAAATAATCGAATATGGTAGCTCATGGGTAAAAGGTACTAAAGGCTTTGATAAAGCAGCTCCATTTATCGAACAATATGGCTTGAGCGAAATGATCAACGAAGCTGTTAATAGATTGCGTAAGCTAATCTAATCAGCACTAGTTCAGACAAGATCTGACTTACCTTCTTAAAATGTTGAGAGTTACCCGTTTAGATAGAGGTGCCAAATTTTTAATCAAAACAAAAAGGTAATTCTCATTCTTCATACTATCAATCCGATCATCAAACACAAAGCTGAGTTAGGCAACCTAATCGAAGAGCTTGGCAATGTTTCTAGTGTAACTACCCCGGCTTTTGTACAGCTTATTAATATATAGCCCTTTGAAGTTTGATCTCCTAGTACATCGTGAGGACATTCGTAATTATAAATATCTAACCATTCATCTGTAATGTCACGAACCTACAGCAGTGACTCAAATAGATATAAATCCAATACTTCTTCTCGATAGCTGTGATTAAACCGTACTGATTTGGACTTCCCGGTTTAATAAACTCAAGTTTAATGCACTTTTCAGTAGCCCAACTTTCCAGAGCACTCGATGTAATTTCAGGACCATTATCCACTCGAATTTGATTTGGTTTTCCAAGCCATGCAATGAGCCGTTCCGGCACTCGAATAGCCCAATCAGCCGTGAGGCTTGTATCAACCTCAATCGTTAATAATTGGCGGTTGTAATCGTCCAGGACGTTCAGTGTTCTAAAACGATGTCTGTAGTTGAGCGCATCACTCATAAAATCCATCGGCCACGAGTCATAATATTTTCTCGGCGCACTTTTTATTCCATACTTTGCTTTGATACCTAAGTCATTTAAACAATTTTGGCTTACCTCATCTTAGATGCCGCTCAACAATTTCTAACAAAAAATCAATCACATCATCATCCGACGACGGTCGCTTGCATCTAAAGTAATTAACGCCACGACTCAAAATAGCTACGTCACAAGCAAATGCCACCTTGACCTCAAACCGTGCTCGTAAGGCTCGATCCAAGCTCTGTGTCTACTTGTTTTTAAAGCTTTTTTGAGATGGTTTCCTCAAGCATTGAATATTTTAAACTGTGAGTCGTAAACATACCTTATAGCTTGCAGTTTGCTTGCAGTTTTCATCTCCAAGTTCATGTCGTGATTGCATCCAACCTTTTTGTATCGGTACAAAGTTTTCCATATCTTTTAAACTAACTTGAGGATAATGACCTATCGATATGATGATTTGTTTACCCTCAAACCATAATCAGCACTGCCACAATACGATACAGTAAATGTTTCGTTTTACGCGTAAGCCGTCTCTGTGAGACAATGTGCATAGAGAATCTTTTTTATTAACGAGATTACGTAGTTTCGCGTCAATAAGTGCTGCCATAATATGCTACCGTTTTATACACACGTAGTGGTTTTTATATACACACATATACACACTTGATCGACATTGCAAAAAACTCGAACAAAAAGAAAACAATACAGTTTTAATGTAAATAGTTGATTTATGAACAAAACAGACCAAAATCAGACGCAGCAAACAGACGAAAATATACCTACAATTTATTGGCACGATTATGAGACATGGGGTGCAAGTCCTCAAAAAGACAGGCCTAGTCAGTTTGCTGGTATTAGAACTGACTATGACTTGAATATTATTGGCGAGCCACTGATTGAGTATTGCCAGCCTGCGCCTGATTATCTTCCGCACCCTGAGGCTTGTTTGATCACGGGGATCACGCCACAGCACGCGCTAAAACATGGGCTGCCTGAAAGCGAGTTTATGGCTAAAATACATGCCGAATTTAGCCGACCAAATACCTGTGTAGCCGGATACAACAGCATTCGTTTTGATGATGAAGTCACCCGCTATAGCCTTTACCGCAATTTTTATGATCCGTATGAACGAGAATGGCAAAATGGGAATAGCCGTTGGGACATTATCGATTTAGTAAGAGCTTGTTACGCTTTACGCCCAGAAGGCATTGAATGGCCAAAAAAAGAAGACGGCTCGCCCAGCTTTCGCCTCGAAGAACTGACCGTTGCCAATGGTATTGAACACAGTGCAGCCCACGACGCGCTAAGTGATGTCACCGCCACAATTGCACTGGCAAAACTGATTAAAGAAAAGCAGCCCAAACTGTACCAATTTTTCTTTAACTTAAGAACGAAAAAAGCACTGTCTGACATTGTTGACGTCTTCAACATGCAGCCTTTAGTTCATACTTCTTCAAGAATTCCTGCTACGCAAGGGTGCACTACTTGGATTGCACCAATGAGTTTTCACCCAGTCAATAAAAATGCTGTTGTGTGCTTTAATCTAACGCACAATCCTAGTGTACTGCTTGATCTGTCTGTCGAAGAACTGCGCGATAGACTTTATACCAAACACTCTGAGCTTGAAGAAGGCATGTTACCTGTGGGTTTAAAACTAGTTCATTTGAACAAGTGCCCAATTATTGCACCAGCAAAAACATTGCTACCAGAAAATGCAGCAAGGTTAGGGATAGACAGAGAGCAATGTTTAGAACATTTAAAATTCTTAAAAGCACACCCAGAGTTGCGCGATAAGGTGTCACAGGTATTTGCAGAACAAGGTGATTTTAGTGAAACCACTAACCCGGACTATCAGCTATATAACGGCTTTATTAGTAAATCTGATAAAGCAAAGTTGGCGATTGTTCGCAGCGCATCCCCTGTTGAGCTAGGTAGCCTTGCGTTAGAGTTTGAAGATCCTAAATTCCATACTCTATTGTTTAGATACCGCGCACGCAATTGGCCTGAAAGTCTGTCTCAGTCAGAATTAGAAACTTGGAGAAAGTACTGCCAAGGTAAGCTTATGCACGGTGAAGATAACCCTTCCATCAATGCGCAAGACTTTATGCTCACCCTTGAGAACCTAGTTTATGAACATGAAGGAAACGAAAAGAAAGTTTCGATTTTAAAAGCCCTGTATCATTACGCTCAGAGCCTTTAATATTAAGAGGCTGTGTATTTGCAGCCTCAACCTACCTTATTTAAAGATGAGATTCGTACACAGCTAATGCTTGCTCTAAGTCAGCTATTAAATCTTCCACATCTTCCAAACCAATATGCAAACGAATAATGGGGCCGTGCTCCCAACCAGTGGTTGTTCTCAGCGCAGCCATAGAGCGGTTGGCTGTCACCAAGCTCTCGAACCCACCCCAAGAAAAGCCCATTTTAAAATGGTGTAAACTATCTAAAAAGCGGTTAATGGCTTTTTGGTTTCCCGTTTTCATAACAAATGAGAACAGGCCATTACTGCCGTCAAAGTCACGCTTAAAGTGTTCGTGACCGGGATTCGACGGCAATGCCGGGTGACGTACATGATCAACCAGCGGATGCTTTTCAACCCACTTTGCCACCGCTAACGCGCTTTTTTCATGTTGTTGCAAGCGAACAGGCATCGTTCTTAAACCACGTAACGCAAGATAGGCATCATCTGCGGATGTACACTGCCCCAACAAATATGAGTTTTCTCGCAGTACTGGCCAATACTCCTCATTAGCTACAGCGACACCCATCATTACATCTGAGTGACCAACAATATATTTAGTTGCGGCTTGAATGCTGATGTCTACACCGTGTTCCAATGGACGATAGTGCCAGCCATTTCCGTATGTATTATCAAGCATAGTGATCAAACCATGGGCCTTGGCTTCTTTCACTAAGGCGGGAACATCTTGTACTTCCATTGTGATAGAGCCTGGAGATTCCAAAAAAAGGACTTTGGTGTTTTCCTGGATCAAGTCTTTAATCCCTGCCCCAATCATGGGATCGTAATAAGTGGTCGTAATACCAAGACCAGATAAAATTTTATCACACAGATCACGAGTCGGCTCATAAGCGGTATCAACCATAAGTAAATGGTCACCAGACTTTAAGAAAGACAGCAAACTCTGGCTGATCGCAGCTGCACCACTGGGATAAAGTGCACAACCTGCGCCATTTTCTAGCTCTGTGATTGCGTCTTGCAATGCATAGTGCGTATTGGTGCCTCGACGACCATAAAACAATGTGCGATTACCACGTTCTTTAATTGCTTCATGCATATCTGCTACTGAGTCGAAAACAACAGTCGAAGCACGTTGAACGACAGGGTTCACTGTACCTTGCGTATATTGAGGTTTACGGCCTGCACTGGCTAGTTTGGTATTCTTTTTCATTCTTTACTCTTTTTCTGGAAGTTGACGCCAATGTTCAACTAAGTAACGTGATATTGAATCTGGTCTGGTAAGTTTAAAGCCGGGTTTGTCTTCACCCCACTCTCCAAATGTATCGAGATCGGCGCGCGAAAACCATTGCGCTTGCTCAAGTTCATCTTGCTCAACAAAAATGTCAGTGCTTTTCGCAGTCGCAATAAAACCGAGCATAAGTGATGATGGGAACGGCCAAGGTTGAGATGCCAAATACTGAACATCATCGACTAGCACGCCTGCTTCTTCCTCCACCTCTCTGGCTACCGCTTGTTCCAATGACTCGCCTGGGTCCACAAAGCCAGCCAATGTCGAAAATACACCGTCAGGCCAATTCTCTTGTCGTCCTAATAGGCAACGCTCCACCCCATCTTTAAAAGTATGAGTGACTAGCATGATCACAGCAGGATCCGTTCGAGGAAAAGTCATATGATTGCAGCTTTTGTTAGTACAAACCCTCGCATGTCCCGCTTCAACAGGGATATTCTGATGTCCGCAACGGCCACAAAAACAATGTGTTTTGTGCCAATAACACAGACCTCTGGCTAAGACTCCAATAGATGCACTCACATGCTCAAGCTTAGGGCCTACCTTTCTCATATCGTCAAAACGATATTCGCCATCATCATAATCGTCTGAACAGACATCTATATGCGCTCGTAATTCGCCTAAATCAATTTTAGAAACATCCAGAGCAAAATAAGCGTGTTGTTCATCTTTGCCTAAAAATACAGCTTGGCTTTTATCTAGCTGTTCTATTTGCGATTGCTTTAAATAGGCTAACTGACTCAGATCTTCAGAGTATAGGTTTTTATCATTATGAATAAGCAACCAGCGGCTTTTATCTCCGTATTGAGTCAACAGCCAGTTTTTATCTTTTCGCTGAGCAGACGCCCTGTCTAACGTCATTTGTGTATAGTACAACAAGCACTTTATCCTTTAATGTGAGTTACCTAATATGATAAGCAGATAATCCTAGATTGTATGAATTAAATTTAGGGCTCAAAACCAAGCACGCGTAGCGCCATCTAAATTCAACGCAAAATCAGAGAAAACACGACCAATAATTAACAAAAATCAAATTTTAGTTTCTACGCTGTCACGCTAACAATAGTCGCGTTGTTTGCCAAGTATTTAGGCAAAAAAAAAGCCCGTAAGGGCTTTAAACTACAGTGTGAATTCACACTACAGAGAGGCAAGGTGTGCTTGAAGCTTTTGATTCTCAGCTTCGATATGTTTGTAAAACTCAATATTCTCTAATTTGCTGGCAGCGGCTTCATCTATCACAATTACCGCATCACGGTGCAGTTGCAATGCAGACGCCGGGCATGAAGCCGTTAGTGGGCCTTCAACCGTAGCTTTAACGGCTTCAGCTTTATTTTCACCAGTAGCCAGTAAAACTACCTTTTTAGCATCTAAAATTGTCCCGATACCCATGGTAATTGATAAGTGTGGTTGATACTCATCTGGGCCAAAGAAACGTGCATTATCGTCAATTGTTTCTTTAGTCAGTGTTTTAACGCGTGTTCTCGAGGTTAAACCAGACGAAGGCTCGTTAAAACCGATATGTCCATTGCGACCGATACCCAAAAGCTGAACATCCACACCGCCAGCTGCAGCGATCTGTGCTTCATATTCCTGACACGCTTCAACCGGGTTTTTCGCGTTGCCTGGAGGCACATGTGTATGGTCTTTATTGATATCGATATGATTGAACAATTGCTCATTCATGAAGTAACGATAGCTTTGTGGATGCGTACCTTCTAAACCTAAATACTCATCAAGGTTAAACGTCACAGCATCTTTAAAACTGATTTCGCCCTGCTTGTTTTTTTCGATAAGGTTTTGATACAACGCAACAGGTGTCGATCCAGTTGCTAAACCCAACACAGACTCTGCTTTGCGATTCAATTGTTTTTCAAATATATCTGCACCATAAGCAGCGACTTCAGCAGCATTTTTTAAAATTACTATTTGCATGATATTAAAGCTCAATGTTGAGTTTGAAATAAGAAAAATGGGATCTGAGCCCTGCTTCGCGTGCAATCAAAACAAGGCCAGATCTAAACCTAATTGGGATACACTGTATTAGGTTATTACCATTATGACAACGCTGTCATTATTATCAGAAAAAAAGCCTTTGTAAAGTAAAAGTGAAGAAAAATTTGTATTTTTTTTGAGCCAATAAAAAACGGCCATCAAAATGACAGCCGTTTTTGCTCAAAATTTGGAGTTATACGCTGACAAATATTTTACGTTTGTACATCCAGTGAAGAACCAATAGCTGCACCAGTAACAAAGCAATCACCGCAAATAGAGGCTGCCAATCAGGACCAACTGCATTGATAAACCCACCAAATACGCTCTTGCTAACAAATTCCCAATTCACCAAGCTAGAGGCTAAGTAAATAATAATTGAGTTCGCGCCGATGATCACAAATGGATAGGCAAATCTCTGGCCGTTCAGAATATCTACCAATGCATAAAATAGCGCGAGTAAAATAGCACTCCAACCTACGGTCACAAATACAAATGAACTAGTCCAAAGTTCTTTGTTGACCGGAAATTGTAAATGCCATAACCAACCAAGCGCCACACTGATTGCGCCGGCTCCAAATAGGTAGCCCGCAGTTTTCCACTGTCCTATTTTGTCTACACGCGCAATAAGCTGACCCGCAAATACACCTGCAATAGCATTGACAATGGCCGGGACGCTAGAAAGAATGCCTTCAGGGTCAACCGGGCGATTTTGATATGTAATGCCAGGAAGTAAGTTTTGGTCAAACCAAGCATTCCAGCTGTATGTGCCAGGTGCAGCAAGTTGTCCAGCACTTCCACCAGGGACCGGGATAAAATTCAATAACACCCAGTAGCCGAATAAAATAGCCCCAGCCACAATACCTGTTGTCCGTAAACTCGTATGCCACACCAACATAGCACAGAAGAACCAAGCAATTGCAATACGGCCCAAGACACTTGAATAACGAATTTCATCGAGCGCTAGTGGAATACCTGTACCCCAGCCATGGTTGTACATAATGCCCAAGCCACATAATAAAAATAACCGTTTAATAGCTTTTTGATAATAAGGCTTTCTTTCACTAAATGGTAAATGGTCTATACGCTTTGGGGATAACCCCATAGCGACGCCAGACAAAAAGATAAACAGAGGAAATATTAAGTCATAAAATGTAAAGCCATGCCATGGGCTATGCACAGTGTGCGCTTCAAAGAGTTTCCAGCCTTGCCAGCCAGTAAGCACAAAAAGCGCTGCGAAAATAGACTGACCACCTAAGATCCAAAACATGTCCATACCACGCAGGGCATCTAATGAAGCCAATCTTTGTTTTTTATTCGTCATCAATACCTTTCCTGTAAAAACAAAAAATCCCCGCTAAACTGCAGCGGGGTTTTTTACCCAGGGAACTTTAAATTTTTTTTCCGCCAATGAAGTTACTTAGAACTTCTTGACTGTTGTTTAATACTACAAAGTCTGCATCAGCCCCTTCCAATAGGTGGCCTTTGTCAGATAACCCTAAGTATTGAGCAGGATATAACGAAGCCATTCTCAATGCTTCTGTTAGCGTTATATCAAGTGTATTAACTGTATTTCTCACCGCGCTTGCCATATCAAGCACGCTACCCGCTAGTTCGCCAGTTGTTGAATTGAGTCTGTCACCCGTTCTAATAACTTTTCGACCGTCAAAAAAGTCAAACTCCATATCATCAGTACCCACTGGAGGCATTGCATCGGTGACAAGCATAATTTTACCACGTTGTTTAGAACGTATCGCTAGTTTTGCTGATGCTGGGTGCACATGGTGACCATCGACAATCAAGCCACACCAAGCATTATCTTCCCATAGTGCGGCCCCTACAACACCCGGCTCTCTTGAGGTATATGCAGACATTGCGTTAAATAAGTGAGTAAATCCGTCAACGCCCACTTCCAATGCCGCCATTGTAGTTTCAAAGTCCGCATTTGAGTGACCCACACTGACCTTCACGCCCAAATCAATTAAGCGTTTGATATCTTCTAGGGGCACAGTTTCCGGTGCTAGGGTAACCATCTTTATACCGAGGTCTTGCCTTGCATAAATCGTAAACTCTTCTTCAGAGATAGGTCTGATGTACTGCTCACTATGCGTTCCCTTTTTAGGGTGAGATAAATGTGGACCTTCGAAGTGGATCCCAACAACACCAGGCTCCCCTTGTGCAATTGCTTGTGCAGTTGCATCCGCAGCACGTGCCATTACTTCAACTTTATCGGTAATAAGTGTTGGCATTAACGCCGTTGAGCCATATTTCGCATGGGCTGTTACAATGGTTCTCAAGCACTCGATGGTTTGTTCAGCATTAAAGAAGCCGCCGCCGCCCCCATTTACTTGCACATCGATCAAGCCCGGCGCGACTAACCCTTCAAGGACTTCAGGGTTTTCATCACAGTTTTGAGCTGCAAATGAAATTTTTCCATCTACTACCAAAAACTCGACATTATTTTTTAATTTGTGCCCATCAAAAAACTGGCGTGCTAAATATTTCTTCATTTTTATACCGCCTTTTCGGACTGCTGCTCAACACTTTGGATTGCAAAGAAAATTGCGCCCATTTCCGGCGGCTGTTTTGGAGATTCAACAATCTTTGCAATTTCAGGGTCAAGCCATTTACGCAATGGTTCAGAAAGACCACCTATCATCGATAAACGAGGCGGGTTATTTTCCATTAAGCGATGCGCTAACTTACTAATATAGTCAGCCCCCTCTTTGACGATATTTAAGGCAACGTCGTCTTTGTCTTCAGCAGCTGCCAAAACAAATCTTGCTAACTGAGCATAACTGCTGGAAGGTTTACCAGCCATCTGTTCGGCAATACCCATCGCTGTTGTGGTGTTGAAATGCTGTTTTAAAGTATCACTTAAAGAAGTAGTTGGACCGAGTTTATCAATTGCCAGTAAAGCAGCCTTTACCGCTTCCAGACCCATCCATGCACCACTGCCCATATCACCTTGTGCAAAACCGTGTCCGCCATAATTGACCGATACACCATCAACCATTGCAAAACCACACGAGCCCGTGCCCGTTATAATTACTGCTCCATCTCCACCTTCGTGCGCACCGATGCACGCAGTATGCAGATCTGTAGTTAAAAACATTTGTTTAAATGGATGATCCCATCTCATTATTTTTTCGTGCAATGCTGGAAGGTTCACACCCGCAAGACCTAAGCCCGCATACAAATTGTGAACAGTTTCAATTCTAAGTCCTGCATCCTGCAGTGCTAATTGAGTCGATACCATTATCGACTCAATGGTTCTTTCAAAACCATGAAGAGGATTAGCAGGCCCACCTAGACCAGTTCCCAAAACGCCGTTTTTGATTGAGTAGATGGTAGCGCGGCACTTTGTCCCCCCTCCATCAATACCTATATACAACTGGTCTTGTTCAACCTGTTTAGCCATCATTAAGCGACCCCTAAAAAAAAGATATGAACGCAAATTTCTTC
Source organism: Pseudoalteromonas sp. Of7M-16 (assembly GCF_022347805.1). Lineage (NCBI taxonomy): Bacteria > Pseudomonadati > Pseudomonadota > Gammaproteobacteria > Alteromonadales > Pseudoalteromonadaceae > Pseudoalteromonas > Pseudoalteromonas sp. Of7M-16. Next base: position 165,414 of record NZ_JAKRFY010000005.1, read on the forward strand.
GCGACACAGTATTCAGTCATGTTGATTTGATGTTACACAATAAATGACAGCGTTGTCATTAAGTTTTTTATTATTTTTTCTCAGTTTGAGAAATTTTAATATTGCACACTTTGACGTAATTGTCAGGAAAAATTCAAAAATCAGGGCTTTTAAAATATAAAAAAGCGGCTATAACAAAGCCGCTTTTTCATTTTAAATCAGAGTGTTACTTAACACCCAGTTCTCTTAGTCGCTCTTGCAAATATGAGTCCGCAGTATAACGTTCTGACAACACTACTTCCGGCTTAGGGTGTAAAAACAGCGGTAGTGAAATTCGAGATTTGTCACTCGCTTTACCCGTCGGGTTGATCACTCGGTGAATTGTTGATGGGAAGTATCCACCTGATGCCTCTTGCAGCATGTCACCGATGTTGATGATTAGTGAGCCAAAATCACATGGTACATCTAACCAACTACCATCACCTTTTTGCACCTGTAATCCAGGCTCATTCGAAGCTGGTAATACCGTTAATAAGTTAATATCACCATGCGCTGCTGCACGAATTGCTCCAGGCTCTTCGTCACCAGTCATTGGTGGGTAGTGTAAAACACGTAACAGTGTTTGATCTGAGTCTTTGATCATATCTTTTAGATCGATCGAAAACTTAGCACGTACATCTTCAGGCGCTTCGGATTGAACCCAGCTTAAAAGCTCGGCAGCAAACTCGTTTGCTAAGCGATAGTATTCTCTGATCTCAGTATCTAACTGAGCAGGAACACGGCCTTTTGGATAAACGTGAAAATATTCCTTAATGTCTTTTACAGTAAAGCCTTTTGCGACTTCTGAAACTTCCGGTGGGAAATAGCCATCTTGAGTGTCCTTGTCAAATAGGAAGTCGTGCTTTTCTTCTGTGTAGAAGAACTCTTGCCAGTTTTTATATATAGACTCTACAAGCTCTTTAGGAATTGGGTGATTTTTAAGAACACCAAAACCCGTATTGCGAAGAGACTCAACAAATTCTTTTGCTGCTGTAGCTGACGTATAATCAACTGTAGGTAGCTGTTGCATAATGGTTCCACCAATTTTTTTGCGTGACTTCAATTCAAAACATTAACTATAAGAATTATTTATAATTAACCCCTCGAACAAAGATATAATATCTTTGTTCGCGAGCTTAGTGAAATAAAGGCACCTACATAAGGACTTATGTCCGCTTCACTCTCGATAATTGTTAATCGTTGATTCAGATCAAGCTGAATCTAATGGAATTTCAATTGCCCACTCTAACCCTCTACCTCGGCTAGATAACTGGTAAGAGCCGCCCAGCGCACTGCCAATTAAATTGGCAGTAACAGAAGCGCTCAGCCCCACATGTCCGCTATTACCTCGCTTAGTTGTAATAAAAGGCTTTATAACCTCTTCCGGGGTGATATCAACTAAACCTTGCCCATGATCGTAGTACAAAAACTCAATATGTTGCTCTTTTAATGTCACTTCTATGGAAATCGCTTGGCCATTTTTCAGCGCGCCATGGGACAAGGAGTTATCTATTAGATTATCAAAAATGGCCAGTAAAATGTCCCTGTCAGCCATGAAGTTTGCATCCATAGCACGCACTTCAATAGAGGTGTTCTTTTTGGACCAACGACTTTTCAAATCATTTAATAAAGCAATAACATTAATTGCTGAAGGCGTTGTTGGACGCTCAACTCGTGCGATCTCTTTGAGCACTTTAACAAACTGTGCAACTCGTGATAGATTTCGCTCACACAGATCTACACCTTGCTTAGATTCTTCGAGCCCTGTAGCAAGCTGCTGTGCACTGAGCGTTTCATTGCCAAATGCGTCAATCAATTGAGATAAGATACCTTCAAAATGCGTCACAGCTGTAATAGCAGCACCGAGAGGCGTATTGATTTCATGCGCGACACCAACCACCATTTGGTTCATTACATGGGACAGTTGCTGACGCACAGCCAGTTTGTGCGCATCTATGAGCTTTAATTGTGTATTTACTCTTGCTAATACTTCTGGGGGCTTAAAAGGCTTAGTAATATAATCGACACCACCAACTTCCAATGCAGCGACAATGTTGTCCGTCTCTCGCTCGGCACTAACAAATATTATTGGGATCTGTGTTGTTCTTTGTGTTTTCTTCAATGTTTTACACAAAGTAAGACCATCCATACCAGGCATTTTGATGTCGGAAATAATCAATGTAGGAAGATGTTCGTTTGCTATAGTCAAAGCAACTTCACCACTTATCGCAGCAAACACCTTATGCCCGTCGTTCCTTAAAATAAGTTGTAAGATTTGCAAGTTTTCTGCAACATCATCAACTATGAGTATTTCCGCCATCTTTTGACACCCTTCACATTTTGTCAGCTCCCTAGGCCATATCACGCCGCTTGTTAATTACGCGCGTGCGACTATTGTTAATATTAGTCAAGATTTGGAAAGTAAGTTATGTCAATAAAAACAATGTTTCATTCGTTTTTTGTAATACTCCCTACCTTACTCGTCGCCAACTTAGTTTTTATGTCAAACTGGGAAAGCGAAATGACGTCACAGAAACATCACATCAGCCAACTCAGTGCGCGTTATGACGCACTAAATCAACTGCAAATGACGAACTTGACGCTGCTGTTTAATATAAAAAACCATGTATTAGACAACTCTGAAACCAAAACACAACTCAAACAACAGCTGATCCGCTCTCGAGTCTCATTGGAATCACTCCAAGCAAATTCCCAGCCTCTCGACAACAATAGTAAGCTCACTCAAGCATTTAACACCTATATGGTGATGCAAACACTATACGAAACACTCTTTGAACAGCAGATAAACATTCAACAACATACTTGGGACAAAAGTTTGATGCCTGCGCACCAGCAATCAACCAACGCAATTGAACTTGCCTTAGATGCGACCCAGGCACAATTACTTTTAGCAAAGCAACGTTTGTATCAAAGCAGTAACAAATTGCTGTTTTATCTCTGGGTAAGCCTAATGAGTTTGTTGTTTATTACGTTGTTTATATTGTATTACTTGAATAAACGCTTTATTTCCCCTTTTACTTTATTGCACCGCGCTTTTTGCATAGACAAAAATTACAATGGCCAGAGTATTTCATTACCCGCTAATTTACAGGGAGAAGTCGCGGACATAGTGCAATCTGTTTCACTGACGTACCAAAACCTCGACGAGCGGGCTGATACAGCAAAAATAAGGCATGCTTTTAGCGGCGAAATACGCCACTGTACCTCTCCCTCACAAATGAACCAGATAGCTGCAAAATTTATTGCAGAACATTTCCAAAGCCCAAGTGTAGCCCTGTACAGATATGAGAATGAAAAGTTTACGCAACAGTCCGTTATAGGTTTCCCAGCCTATTTTGACGAACAATCAATTCAAGTTAATAAACTCGTGTCAGAAAAATGTGTGCAAGCCTTCATCAGTGAGAATCAAAACGCAGTGTTACACAAAGACGGGTTAACTCTTGAAGTACATACCATACTGTACTTACCACTCATTATTGGCGAGGATCTCACTGGGAGTGTAGTAGTCGCCTTTACTAGCCCTTTAAAAAATGCCCATGAGCAATGTTTAAAACTCTTGTGTGAAGATCTGAGCATACAGCTAAGACTGAGTGAAAATACGCAAAAACAAATTGAAGCAGAAAATGCCTTGGCCGCTCATTTAGAGCTCACATTACACATTATCAATGCGATCCCCAATCCAACCTATTACCGAGATACAAACGGCATTTTTATGGGAGTCAACCGAGCCTTTTTAGCATTCATCGATAAATTTGAAGTCGAAGTCACTGATTCCCACTTAAACGACGTATTTGATGATAAAACTGCGACCTACTTGGATGCAAAGTCCCAACGTACGATTGCAGAAAAAGACGCTCACTCATTTGCGCTCTCTATGGAAAATAGCCTCAAAGACCCACGAGAGCTCATTGTATACGAAGCACCATTTTTTGACAGTCTAGGTGATGTCGGCGGTGTTGTGGGCACTTTCTTAGATGTCACTGAGCGCAATGAGCTTGAACGCCAGATGTTAAATGCCAAAGAAGAAGCAGATAAAAATGCGCAGGTAAAAGGGGAATTCCTTGCCAATATGAGTCATGAAATCCGCTCTCCAATGAACGCGATTATTGGCATGGCTCACCTCGCTCTTAATTCAGATTTGTCACCAAAACAGCATGGCTACGTGACCAAAATTGATTATGCAGCAAAACAGTTACTAAAATTGATCAATGACATACTAGACTTTTCCAAAATAGAAGCAGGCAAAGTCGACATTGAGCATATTCCCTTTGAGTTGGATAAAGTACTCGACAATGTAACGACCATTGTCGGACTCAAAGCACAAGAGAAACAGCTCGATCTAATATTTAATGTACCAACAGATCTACCCAACAACTTTGTGGGCGACCCGTTGAGACTGTCACAAATACTCATCAATTTAGCTGGCAACGCGGTTAAGTTCACCGAAACGGGCGGTGTAACTCTTTCGGTATCAATGCTTAACAAGCAATCAGATCAAGCTAAGATCACTTTCTCCGTCAAAGACACCGGAATTGGTATGAGTAAAGAGCAACAAACGAAGTTGTTTCAATCTTTTTCTCAAGCAGATACATCAACCACCCGAAAATATGGCGGTACAGGACTGGGACTGACCATTTCTCAGCAGTTGGTAAAATTACTCGGGGGCGAAATTTTCGTTGAAAGTGATTTAAATTGTGGTTCTGAGTTTTACTTTACTCTGCCAATAGCTATCAATAACTACGCATCAACACCTGTGAAAATTGGTCAAAGCTTTGAAGGTAAATCAGCTTGTGTGATCGATGACAACGAAGATGCCAGAGACATCATGGAAACCATGCTCGAATCTCTGGGTTTTAAGGTGTCACTATTTGAAAGTGGAAAATGCTTTATCGAGCAACTGACGCAATCACATCATGAACACGATATCTACTTTGTAGATTGGCATATGCCAGATATAAATGGTGTGGACACCATAGAGCAATTGAAGCAAAAAGATCTATCAGGCTTTTTTGTGCTCGTCACCGCTCACGGCCATGAAGTTGCGTTCAAAGAGTCACACAAAAGCATGATTGATAGTATGCTGCTTAAACCATTTAACCCGTCAAGCTTGCTAGACTGTATTCAAGTTTGTTTTGGCGCAACACCCTCCCCCTCAACACAACAAAAAATTGAAGATAATCAACAAGTGCTTGCAGGTCTGCACATTTTAGTAGCAGAAGATCAACCAGTAAACCAAGAGATCGCCGTGGAGATATTAAGCTTCCATGGTGCACAGGCAAGTGTCGCCTGCAATGGTGAGGTGGCGCTTAAAGCTGTGCAAGACAATGATTACGATATAGTCCTTATGGATATGCAAATGCCTGTCCTAGATGGGGTCGAAGCGACAAAAGCCATCCGTAAACTTATTCCTATAGATAAACTACCAATTCTCGCAATGACGGCCAATGCAATGGGACCTGATATTCAACTGTGTTTGGATGCGGGGATGAATGGGCATGTCTCTAAACCGATAGATGTCGAGGGACTGCTCAACACCATTGTCGATACTTTAGCATCGATACAACCCTCGGAACAAAAAGTCGACATTATTACAGACGTCCCAAACCAACCGCAACCTGAAGCCATTAGCAATATTGAGCTGATAGGAATTAACGTTAACGAAGGCATACAGCGCGCGGCAAACAACGAGTCGGTTTATTTCAAGTTATTAAATAAATTTATAACCCAACAGATTGAAGAGGTGATCAATTTAAAGCAGGCCGTAAGCATGGGAAATTCAGAGTTATCACTCGATATTCTTCATGCTATGAAAGGCGCTGGAGCTAACTTATCAATGGAGTACTTTGCAGAAATTGCACATGATATTGAAGAGCAAGTCAAAACAGATACTGTAGATCTCAATAAGCTGGAACAGCTATCAGACTACTTAGCCGAGACAAAAAACAAGGCTTCTTTATTACTTGAACGAAAAAATGAGAAAGCAAGCCAGCAGCATCAATACTCTGTCAATGAATTTGCTGTAGCGCTTAAAGAGTATGACTCAAAAGCAACTGATATTGTAGAACACCTTGAAGAGACCGAAGGTTTAGACGAGCACACCATTAATGAACTCAAAATTATGGTTGCAAGATTTGAATTCGCCGATGCGTATAAATTACTGCAAAGTGTTACAGGCGAGCTAGAAAGCTAAATGGGTTTGCTCGTGACAAGCTGCCTTGCACGGCAAACCCAGATTATTAATTTTACAACCCTAACTCTGCCATGAAGTCATCATCTGCCGCGTCTTCCTGCGTCTGCGCTGGCTGCTTTGTTGCTTTAGCTGAAGTCGCATTTTGATTTGCGATGATATCATCTGGGTCTACAGCTTCTGAAATATCAAAATCATGAAGCTTAATAAACTCAGTTTTATCCATCGCTAGCTCAAGGTAAAAAATGTTCTGTCCCTGTGTAGTAAACGTAACTCGCCTCGCTTGAGGCCTGTCCATCGTTGTATCTACCGAGATCTGCACCTGTTTGTTAATCGCCATCATCTTCGGCTGGTTTTGGGTAATGGAAGTATGTAGCTGCTCCCGCACTTTACCAGTAAAGTCACCCACTATCTGGTTCATCAATTCGCCCATCACGTTGGACACATCGTCAGATAAGTGGCTTTGAGCTATTTCGCTTTCAGGCATTCCCATATTTCGCATGTAATCCTGATACACTTCCATTGCCGCCTGCGCTGTAAAATTCGTCACGACAAGACCTGTAAAACCACCGTCAAACAAAACAAAGCAACCGATATCTGGTCTCATACACGTACGAGTGATTTTTTGAACCATTGCTGAGTAGGATATTTGATTACCGCTTGCAGAAGAAAGCACCTCAGTAACTGAGTGACATAGGGTGGATAGGATATCTTCTGTACTGACAACTTTATTTTTCGCCATTTTTTATCTCATTTTTTACTTCTTATGACTAATAGTAGCCAAGCTACTCAATTTATCACTGACTATCCAGTATAAAATGCTAAAATGGCAAGATTATTTTTGTATGAGAGTAGTATTGTGACTGGCAAAGACAGTATTTATGCCGCAGAGCAAGAAGTAAAAGACTTTACATTTGACGCTAATGTCGTTGAAGTGTTCCCAGATATGATCCAACGGTCTGTACCTGGATACGCCACAATGGTGAGCACTATGGGTAAATTGGCGGGTCAATTTGCACAGAGTAATTCTAATTTATATGACCTTGGGTGCGCATTAGGTGCCGTTACCTTGAGCATGCGACGTAATATTGACAAAGAAAACTGTCAGATTATCGCGGTTGATAACTCAGCCCCTATGGTCGAGCGCTGTAAGCTCCATCTTAAAGGTTTTAAATCAGAAGTGCCTGTCGATGTACTATTAGGCGACATCAACGATATAGAAATACAAAACGCCAGCGTTGTTGCAATGAACTTTACCTTGCAATTTATCCCTCAGGAGCAGAGGCAAGCTGTACTTGAAAAAATCTACGCAGGGTTAAAACCCGGTGGTGTTTTACTTCTATCCGAAAAGATCAAAGGCGAAAATGATGTAAAAGACAATCTCTTGATTGACTTACACCATGACTTTAAACGCCAAAATGGCTATTCGGAGCTAGAAATCAGTCAAAAAAGAACCGCCATTGAGAACATTATGCGTACGGATGCATTAAGCACTCACCTTGATCGACTCAATACCGTTGGATTTGGAAACACCCAAGTTTGGTATCAATGCTTTAACTTTTGCTCAATGGTAGCAATCAAATAACGAGAACATTATGAATACCTGGTTTAACGACTTTTATGCAGCTATCGCCAAAAATCAATTGTGTCATTGGTTAGATACTTTGCCTGCACAATTAACGCACTGGCAAAAAGAAGCACAGCACGGTGATTGGCCAAAGTGGGAAAAAGTCCTTAAGAATTTACCACAGTCACAAACAAACCATATTAATATCACTGACCGTGTTGAGTTTGGCCTCTGTGAGGAACTTTCAGAAGGCCATACGAAACAGCTGACACACCTGCTCAAACGCATGATGCCTTGGAGAAAAGGCCCTTTTCATATACACGGAATTCACATTGATACTGAGTGGCGTAGCGACTGGAAATGGGATCGCTTATTACCACATATTAGCGATTTGCACGGCAGAACGGTATTGGATATCGGGTGTGGCTCAGGTTATCACCTATGGCGTATGAAAGGCGCTGGGGCTGAATTTGTCGTTGGTATTGACCCATCAGACTTATTCTTGAGCCAATTTCAAGCAATCAAACACTTTAACCCAGATCCGAATGTACATTTGCTGCCACTTGGAGTGGAACAACTGCCCGAGCTAAAAGCATTCGATACCGTATTTTCTATGGGTGTACTTTACCACAGACGCTCACCTATCGACTTTTTAAGCCAATTACGTGCGCAATTACGTAAAGGCGGTGAACTGGTGCTAGAGACCTTAGTCATTGAAGGTGATGTCAATACTGTGTTGGTCCCGACAGACCGCTATGCAAAAATGCGAAATGTTTGGTATATACCGAGTTGCGACGCTTTAAAGCTTTGGCTTGAACGTGTTGGATTCAAAAACGTCAGGGTCGTTAACGAAGATACTACGTCATTAGATGAACAGCGAAGAACAGAGTGGATGGAAACCGAATCACTGGCAGACTTCTTAGATCCATTAGATCCAAGTAAGACCATTGAAGGATACCCCGCTCCACTGCGTGCAATTTTTATCGCAGAAGCTTAAACAATCCAAATGAAAAAAGCCGCTCGATTGAGCGGCTTTTTTATGACTTACCCAGCAGGATATATGTAGCTTGATTGCAAGCCTAATGGAATGCTAAGACCCCAATAAGCTAACAAGAAGATACTCCAACCAACTAGGAAAGCGATAGAGTACGGGATCATAAGGGCAATTAGCGTACCAATTCCCGTATTTTTAACATACTTCTGGCAGTAAACAACAACCAGTGGGAAATACGGCATCAATGGTGTAATGATATTTGAGCTGGAATCACCCACTCGGTATGCCGCCTGCGTCAAATCAGGAGACAGACCTAGTTGCATCAACATAGGAACAAAGATAGGACCCAACAATGCCCATTTTGCCGAGCTTGAACCGACAAATAGGTTTACAAACGCTGTTAAGAAAATAATACCAACAACCGTTACAGAGCTTGGAAGCGCAAGTGCTTTAAGTACTTCAGCACCTTCAATTGCAAGTAACGCACCCAAATTAGACTGACTAAATGCACTGATAAAGAGCGCACAGAAAAACGCCATAACAATGTAATACGCCATGCTACCCATGGATTTACTCATTGCATCAATCATATCTTTAGATGACTTAAATGTGCCGACAAGGAAGCCATATACAGCACCGGGGATCCAAAACAGCAAGAATATAAGCGGCACAATGGATTGCATTAATGGGGCACTAAATTCAGTTAACGCACCACTTGGGCTTCTAAGTGCTGAATCTTCGCCACTTGCCGCATAAATTAGCAGAGCAATACCTGAGAGCATAACGCCAGACGCTGCTAAAAACGCACGTTTTTCTTTTGCATTTACTTCGTCAAAAGAAGGCAAGCTATTTGTGTCACCATCAATTTCAGTATTTTTTAAACGAGGCTCGATGATTTTATCTGTAATGTACCAGCCTAGTAAGATGATGAATAAACTAGAAGCTGAAGTGAAAAACCAGTTATTTAATGGATTCACCGCAATATCTGGGTCAATGATTTGCGCCGCGCTTTGCGTGAAGCTCTGCAACAAAGGGTCTATTCCAGATGGAATAAAGTTTGCGCTAAATCCACCACTCACACCGGCAAATGCCGCTGCAATACCAGCTAGCGGATGACGGCCCATCGCGTAAAAAATAACACCGGCAAGAGGGATAACCAATACATACCCAGCATCAGTTGCCGTGTGGCTAACAATCGCAATCAAGATAATTGAAGGCGTTAGTAGCGCTTGTGGTGTACGTTTTAACATGAGCTTTAAGCCCGTATTGATGTAGCCAGAATGCTCAGCTACACCCACACCTAACATAGCAACCAATACAACACCTAAAGGCGCAAAACCTGTGAATGTTTTAACCATGTTGGCTAAAAAGTTAGCAAGTGAATCACCGCTTAGTAGATTGTGGATCACAATAGCCTCACCGGTACGAGGGTCTATTGCATCAAAAGTAGTACTTGAAAATATCCAAGAAAGGAACCATATCAGCAACATTGCCGACAAGAAAATAATAGCTGGATCGGGCAGTTTATTCCCTACACGTTCGATCCCGTTAAGAAAACGCGCAACTGCCCCACTCGGCGCTGCCGTTTCAGGTGATTGACTCATAATTATTCCCAAACAATAAAATTATCTAACCTTAACTTAACAAAGCAAATGAAAGCAATAAAACGTCCCTGAATTACCAACTGGTTGATTATTTAACAGGCAAAAAACACAAAATCTGCTAAGCTCGCTCAAAAATTAACAAGGTGGGACTATACTCAAATACAGTCAGTGTTAATATCTCAGTTAGATGTCATTCATCACAATGGAAGAACTATGATAGAAATAGACAATGTTGTTCTAAATGATGTAGAAAAAGGTTTTTCTCTTCCTCCAAAGCCTGAATTACTTTCAGATCTACACGATTTACTACAATCAGATGAACCAGAGTTAGGTCAAATAGCAGATCTCATTGCCACCGATGTTGCAACGTCAGCAGCGGTATTAAAAGTCATCAACTCTTCATCTTACGGCTTCTCGCGGACGATCACAGATATTCGGCAAGCGGTAATGTTCCTCGGTTTAAACAGCGTCACTCACCTAGTAACCGGCTTTTTGCTCAAGCAAGCTTTTGATCAATCCCAATGCTGCATTAGTTTGGAACGGTTTTGGGATACTGCGAACGAAATATCTGAAGTCGCAATGATAATTGGCCGAAAGATCCCGGTAAAAATACCGTTAGAAAGTTTGCATATGTTAGGGCTATTTCATGATGCGGGCATACCTGCAATGGCACTCAAATTCGATGATTATGCCAATGTTTTGTCCTGTGCAAACAGCAACTATGACATGTTATTAGTAGACCAAGAAGAGGCCATCTATAACACCAATCATGCAACCATAGGATACTTTTTGGCAAACAGCTGGAATTTACCAAAGCCAATTTGCAAACTCATCCTAAGACATCATGATATGGAGTATTTCAAAGAAAACCACGAACAAGAGCTCGCTTGCACCATGGCCACTTTAAAGATGGCAGAGCATTTAGTGCAGATTAATAAACGCTTTGTATCTGTTCCTGATTGGGCCCATATAAAAGCAGACGTACTACATGTTTTAGAGCTTGACGAAGACGCATATCAAGATATCAAAGATGATGTAGAAGAAATATTCAATTAGACCTTATCAGACCAATTGTGTTTTGCATCACAAGTGCTTATTCAGTCAAGTGACATGTGGTGCAACAATTACTCAACATTACAAAATAACGGCCCTTTCCAGTTAAATTTTAAATAAATGTAAATGAAATTACATTTAACGCTATGATTATGTGTGTAAAGCGATTAGAATAGTGAGTTCCAAATTTAACTACAAACTGGATGTTTTTTCAGCATTGTCAACATTGCTAAAGACTGAACAAGGGAAAAAGAGTGCAGTATACAGATCTAAAAATTGCAATAGTCGATGATAATAGCGACAACATCAGATTTTTAGAGGCTTTGTTGAATAAACAAGGTGTTTCTCATGTTCGTTCGTACCGCTCAGGCAGCGCTTTTGAAATTTCAGCGAAACAAAATACCTATGACATTGTCTTTTTAGACAACCGAGTCGACACAATAAAAAACCTATATGACCTTGTTAGTGAGTTGGTATATAACGAAACTTTACCACCAACCACACGACTCGTTTATATGGCCAAGCGGCAAAGTGCTTTTGACTATGCCTGTGAATACCCATTTCACAGTAATCAACACCTTGAAGTACCTTACACGCCACAAGATCTAGCGACCATATTGGAAGAGCATACCCTTCAGGTTCAAGAGTTCAAAAGTGCCTATCAATTTATACGCAATAAACAGTATAAAAATGCCCTACTTAAACTTAAAGAGCTGCGCAAGCAAGAGTATCCTAACTATTTAAAAAAGGCGCGCAATCAATTACTCGTTAACTTATTGCTTAAATTGGGCCATTATTCTCTGGCTAAAAAACTGCTATTGCCACTGACGGAGCGTAATATACAGTGGGCAAAGTGGTCGCTATTTCATGTTAATTATGAACTTAAAGATTTCGAAGCATGTAAATCTTTCTTGTCGGAACCTCAAACTAGGTTGGACTACCCAGTACGCGTATTTTATTGGCAAATTTACATCGCATTTCAAATGAACAACCGGGAGCTTGCAACAGCTCAGGTACTTGCATTTCCCATAGAGGATATGTCACCAAGTATGTTCCGGTTGAGTTTAATGGTTTTGCATGTTTGTAATGAGCGCGATGCAGTAGACAATTTGATAAAGCGCAAAGAGCGAACATACCAAGAAGATGCAGCGCTGACAGCACTGCTATCCGCCTTAACTATCAAGATTAGTCTATTAGAAACCCTTAATAAAAAAAGCACCTTAGACGCTAAAGTGTTCAAAGTAATACAGGGAGACTTAAAGTGCGCTCTTACTAGAAACGCTAGCAACATTCAAAAGTATTGCCCTGATGAGTTCAATCTATTGCTGATCATGATGATGCTATTGGAAAACAAAACCTCAGGTGCAAGTGCTAAGCTTTTACAACTAAGCCAAACTTTGATGGATGACCCCTGCGCCATTACTGTCATTGCTTATCTGTTTTATTTTGTCGACGATATGGAACGTGCCAAAGAGATGCTTTTCAACGCACATAGAGCGCTTGGTAAACAACATAGAAATAGTCATTATGTTCTGGCTGGTTTAATGCATCGGGAGATCTTCGCTCGAATTTATACGGTAGAATCCGAACAGCAGGATGCGTATATGCAATTTGCTTCTCGACTATTCGAGTCTGGTGAATACAGAGACACCATAAAAATGTGCAGCAAAGCACTCAGAAGCGGCATAAATAACCAAGCTTTGAATGATTTATTACTTCGCTCTAGCCGTGAAGCCGGTCTAAAAGAGCAAGATTATCTCCACTACCTTCAATTGAGCAAACCGCGAGAAACCATTGTTAGTTAGCTAACTATCTGCAAAGTATCGTAGATCCCCAGCCTTTTACGGATTTACAGCAATACCGATTGGTAATATTAAAATACCCCTGTAGTTACAAAAACATCACATATTTTATGCCACCAATCGTAAATTGCTTGCGCACAAAAAGCGCCAATGGATAGACTGTAGTCGAAAAAATAATGATAAAAGAGGGGATAATTTTGAAATCAACGCTTATTGGCACAGCCTTACTATTTACCACCACCAGTGTGTTTGCCGATACACTTATTCTCAATGCGGATGCCGCACTTGATGTCAAAACCGGTAAGTTGATTAGTCCAGCGACTATTGTCGTCGAAGATAACACCATTGCATCTATCTCTAAACGAACGCCTAGAAATGCCCCAAAAAACGCTACAATCATTGATTTAGATGGCCACACGCTCATACCTGGTTTATTTGACATGCATGTTCATCTAACTGGGGATGCACAGGTTCACGGCTATAAAAGATTGCGCCGAACAGTGCCTCGCTCTGCAATTACCGGAGTTAGAAATGCCAAACGTACCCTAGCAGCTGGTTTTACCTCAGTGCGCAACCTAGGCGCTGGTGGCTATGCTGATTTGGCGCTACGCGATGCGATTTATGACGGCGATGTACCCGGCCCTCGTATATTTGCGTCTGGGCCTGCGCTAGGTATCACTGGCGGTCACTGTGACAACAACCTGTTTACCCATGAGCATCAAGTCACTGCGGCAGGCGTCGCAGACGGACCATGGGCTGTTCGAAAAAAGGTCCGAGAAAATATTAAGTATGGCGTCGATGTCATTAAATTCTGTGCCACTGGCGGTGTTTTATCAAAAGGCACAAAAGTTGGTGCACAACAATACTCGCTCGAAGAAATGCAGGCGCTGGTTGCGGAAGTGCATTTAAGAGGCCTCACTGTTGCCGCCCATGCACATGGCACTGATGGTATAAAGTCTGCTATTCGAGCTGGTGTTGATTCAGTTGAGCATGTTAGCTTTTTAGATGATGAAGCCATCAAGCTCGCTCTTAAGCATAGAACCTACTTCTCAATGGATATTTACAACACTGAATATATCCTAGGCGAAGGAGAGAAAGCGGGAATATTGCCAGAAAGCCTCGATAAAGAACGTAAAGTCGGAGCGAAACAGCGCGCCAGTTTTTCAAAAGCGGTTGAGGCAGGCGTCAATATGGTATTTGGCTCAGACGGTGGTGTCTACCCTCACGGTGACAATGGCAAGCAGTTCAGTCGCATGGTTAAATTCGGTATGACCGAGCTACAAGCATTGCAGGCGGCAACGATAAACTCTGCAACTTTACTAAAACAACAAGAGAAACTCGGCTCACTCGAAGCAGGCAAACTCGCGGACATTATTGCCGTGCCAGGTAACCCGTTGGACAACATTACGGTAATGGAGCAAGTTACTTTCGTTGTCAAAGACGGTAAAGTTGAAGTTGATAAGCGCCCTATTGAGTAAACGCAGACTCAGGCTGTCAGATTTAACTCTAGGTTAAACCTGACGGCCCAGCGCGATTTTGAAGGCGCTCAAATCGACATAATACGTACATGTTTAAATTAAGGTGAGTCTGCCTGACAAATAAGTTAACTGTATAGAGGGCCTTCGTTACATTTACTTACGTGACCAGCGTAATTGATGTAAACAGGTAGCGCACGCAAATTTGATGCTTGGTACAAATTAATAGCAATCAGGCTAAGGATGCTAGCAAACCCAATTTCCACAGCCAAGAAGCATGGTTATTTAAAATGTGTTTCTCTCAAGCCATCGGCAGGTTTTTTATTACGCTCTTGCCGTCGTATTTTTTCTTCAAATTGAGCTATAGGTATTAAGGTAAAGCCATCCTCTCTCGCCTCAATTGCGGCAATGCGGTCGCATCGAAATATTCTCATATCATTGCGAAGATGGTCCCAAGCCAGCACATACCAGACCGGATAACTTAGAAACAGATAGTGTGGCTCAATCACTCGAACCGTTTGATTGCCCTTTTCATCTGAGTACTTAATTTCAATATGTTGCTGCATCAAAAACGCTTGGTGCAACAATTCAACGGACGACTTTTCTGGCGCACTGAAGTGAGCAAGTACATTTTCAGATGCCGACTTACCAATGATTATTCGCGATTTTATACCGTTTACTTTGTGCTTCATCGAAGGAGAAAACGACGCCATCACCTTGTGACGTACACTGCTTAAGTGGGCCATAAAAAGAGGCGAGTTCATCTGCTCAGCAATGGCCAGACTTATCATCAAATCTACCGCTTCGGTATAATTAAGTTTGATGCGACCAACGCCCCAGCGCCTATCAAGCCGGATCCCTCCGCCGCGGCCTGCATCAGTTTCAATTGGCAAACCTCGCGTTTTTAATACTTCGATATCACGATTTAACGTACGAGTACTGACGCCCATTTCTTTGGCGATCTCTCCAATGGTGGTTGGCTCATCGGTTTTTAATCGGGCAGTGATCGCTTCAAGCCGATCTATTCTTGAAAGTGTTGAATTTCGCATAACTAAACAAATATGACATAAAGTGTCATATTTATCCATATTCTTCTCGCCAGTTAATCGTTACAACACATCTGGAAAAGTTATGACAAAAAGAAACATTGGCAGAACATTACTTGGGCTTCTTGCAGCATTTTTTATCCCTGCGGGCCTCATGTTTATGTTTGCCCCAAATACCATGCTTGCACATGTCTTTATTAGCCCTATAGAAACGGCAAGCGGCCTGTCCAGTGTCAGAGCATTATGGGGAGGTACTGCAACGGCAATATGGATAAGTGTGCTGGTTGGTGCTTTTACACTTCGCAAAGAGTACTGCCTTGTTGGCATTCTCTCACTATCGCTGGTGCTGCTTGGGAGGCTAGTAAGCTACATTGTGGATGGCAGCTTTTCAGAGCTTGCAGTTAACCTTATCCCCACTGTCGTTGCGCTCTCTTTACTTTTAGTGGGTACTAAACTTATCAGCAGCCAACACTCAGATTAATTCTTTACATAAAACTAATTAAAGGCTGAAAACCATGGGGAAGCTCAGCCTTTAATTCACTTCCATTACCTTTCAATCACTTAACCTTCATTAATGGCATTGCACTCGCCCATTTAAATTAAGCTTGAAAATTGCTCCGAACAAACCTTGCTAAAAGCTCGAACACTTTTAGATAACATATTTTTAAGGTGTTGTTATTGTTATGGGTAATTAAATGGCATGAGTGAACAACCGCTGTTATGCGACATGATTCGCGCTCTAGCTTTGCGACATTTGTAATAGATTAAAATGTTATGCTGACGGTCAAACTCATCGATAAGGGATACTATGAAACAGAACATTGTCCGCATCGCTTTGGTCGTGAAAGGCTATGATGAAGCCATTAATTTTTACGTGAACAAACTCAAATTTGAGCTTATTGAAGATACCTGTCAACCTGAGCAAGACAAACGCTGGGTGGTTGTAGCTCCACCGAATTCTCATGGTGTTACATTGTTATTGGCCAAAGCCTCGAAGTCCGAACAACATGGTTTCATTGGTAATCAAACAGGCGACCGGGTATTTCTGTTTCTAAATACAGATGATTTCTGGCGAGACTTTGAGCGTATGAAATCGATAGGTATTAACTTCGTCCGCGAGCCTGCTGAACAAGACTATGAAACGGTAGCCGTGTTTGAAGACTTGTATGGAAATTTGTGGGACCTTCTTCAATTAAACCCAGACCATCCAATAGCAAAAAGATAGCATAAGCGTTCAATAGGACAACCAACGCTTGTGAGTTTTGGCTCACAGTTTAGCATTAGTATTTATGTCAAAATGAGTAGAGTATGCGGCAGCATTGTCTACACATTAACTAGGCGTTAGGTACACTATGCAGTGTTTTGAATTTGAAATATTTGCCGATTACTTTCAGTTTTACGTCCAAGATGATAATAAATCTGTTACTGTAATAATACAGGCTAATAAATCGGCTAAAAATATAGTGGTTTTTGACACAATCTGAATAATAAAATCAATGGGCTATCAAGTGTCGAAGTAACCCTAACAAGCACATTAAGCAATGGGACACGTAAAGTTTGGCTCGGTTTCGTTTTGTTATATATTTAAGCCAAACATTACTTAGCCGCTTATACGGGGGTTATATACACTTATGAAATACCTAATTACTCCCTTGCTATTATTAGCTGCTCCACTTGCTACTGCATGTAAATGTATAGAATTCAATGTTGGCCAATACCTGTCAAATG
The DNA here is from genome assembly GCF_022347805.1 of Pseudoalteromonas sp. Of7M-16. Lineage (NCBI taxonomy): Bacteria > Pseudomonadati > Pseudomonadota > Gammaproteobacteria > Alteromonadales > Pseudoalteromonadaceae > Pseudoalteromonas > Pseudoalteromonas sp. Of7M-16. Next base: position 182,909 of record NZ_JAKRFY010000005.1, read on the forward strand.
CAGAAAAAGTGTACCTTGGTCGTATTATTAGTTCCCAGATGCTTGGGAGTAAAAGCCACATGTCTGCAACTTTGAAGGTAGCTGAAAAGTACCGTGGGGAAGTATTCGATCTAGAAGAAGTCGTTCAGAGAAACAGCAGTTGTTCGTTATATTTTACTTTAAACGAGGAATACCTAGTGTTTGAAGGGAAGAATGGCGAAGTTAATCAGTGCAGTATGCGAAATACCCGACATTTTCGTGATTTAGAAAATCAATTAAAGGCATTGCGAGCAATTGCGAAGTTGGGTATATAACAAGGTTGTAAACGCGGATAAATAGCAGTGGGTTTAAGGCGGCATTAGCCGCCATGCAAACTCATTGAATGTAGGTGAACGCAAAAAGTCGCTAGAAATTTATGGATAACCATTAACCTTAAGAAAACTTGGAGTTTCAGTAATGACAAAGATATTAGATAAATTTTTTATATTTCTCGTTTTGTTTGGTGCTGTTGGGTTTGGAACAATTGTTTTGGCAACTTACACTTTTCCAGATTCTATTAACTTCTTGAATATGCCTAAATCATTTTCTTTCGAACAGCTTTCATGGCCAACTATATGCCTTATTTATTTGTTGGCTGGCTTGATTAACGTTTGCCGAGTTCTTGAACCATCAAATGTTATAAATAGGGCCTGTATATTGGCAAATTCATTGAGTTCTATTTATGCAATTTCACTGTCTTCTTTGTCATTACCGGTAATTTTTATTCCTGCATGGGTTAATACCTGGATACTGGTAATGATGACCATTTTTTCAATTCTTGCTAGTATTAAACACACCCCTGAACAAGTAATGCAAGAAGCTTAAGCTTTTAAAATGCCAGCTTACAAGCTGATTAATAGGATAAGCTTAACTGTTCCGCACTATGCATCAAAAAACAAACTCCGACAGGTGGTATAAATGAAAATTAGCATTGTCATTCCAGCCCACAATGAAGAGAAGTATATAGGTCGTTGTTTAACATCAATAAATGACCAGATAGCTCCAAATGACTTGCAAGTTGAAACGATAGTTGTTTTAAATCGGTGTACTGATAAGACAGAAGAGATTGCTAAACTCCACGGGGCTACCGTTGTTAGCAACGACTCAAAGAATTTGTCGGAAATCAGAAATACGGGTGTTGCTCATACAAAAACAGAGTGGGTAATAACTATTGATGCCGATAGCTGGATGTCCAAAGGAGTTTTGGCCGAAATATATAAGCACTCTAAACTTCCAAACTCTCTTGGTGGCGGTATAAAAATTGTCCCCGAAAGGTTGTCACCAGGAATAGCAGTTGGGTATGGAATGATGCTAGTTCCTGCTTTTTTTCTTGGACTATCTTTTGGAATGTATTGGTTCAAAAGGTCTGACTTCGATGCTATTGGAGGCTTCGACGAAAAGCTACATATCGCAGAGGACGTAGATTTTCTTAGAAGACTAAAATTACACGGGCGCAAGAGTGGAAGACGGCACACAACCATATCAGTAGAGTCGGTTACAACATCCTGTAGAAAATTTGATGAATTTGGGGACTGGCATTTTGTTCGTATATTCGGCAATCCACTAAAAGTGAAAAGAGCTATGCTCGGAGGGGAGCGAAAGTACCTTGATAAGTACTGGTACAATGTCAAACGTTAGTGATTGTGTAGGATGAATGCATAACAAAACCATCAAGCGCACGTATTTACGTATAGCTCAGGGTTACTGCTTCTATATCATAACCTAATCGCTTCGTTACCAAGTCTTATACTCAAAAGAACAGCACGCTCTGTGATTATATTTGCCTAGAACTTTAGTTTCCAATTTGAATGCTGAGCATTCAGGCCATTCCTCCAGAGGACAATAGTAGCCAGTCAAGCAAGTAATAACAGTATATGGAACTCGCCCCTTTAAGCCAATCACTTAGATGGGAATCATCCGTTCAGACTTTGCCTCATGTCACTGTTGTGCGACATTTACTGCTTTTCAACAGCCTCTTTTAGATGACATATTTTTAAGGTGTTGTTATTGTTATGGGTAATTAGATGGCATGAGTGGACAACCGCTGTTATGCGACATGACTCACGCTGTAGCTTTGCGACATTTGTCGGAGATTAATGTGTTAGGAGGCGTGAATATCAGAGCATTACTGTCCAAATTGTGAAGAAAAATCTCTTACTTGGTCTATTGACGAGGAGGTTTCATTAAATACAGTTTGGAATTGCTCTCTTTGCGGCTTTCAAGCTGAAGAAAATGAAACACTAGAGAGTGTATGTGAATCTTGTGGAGCTATGAATAATATACATTTAAAGAGTTCGGCTCATAATTTTTGCTATTGCACCCATTGTAAAAAGCAAACAAAATCAGGTGAGTGGTAGCGCCACTTAACAAGCCATAATAGCAGGAAAATTTACAGCTGGCTGTTTTCACTGCGTTCAACATTTTAGCCAACTATAAATACCCTCTTAATGAGGCATTATGATTAAGGAATATATCTGTGATAAAAGTGCTAGTTTTTTAGTTATATTGACTCTAGCAGGTTGTGGCACGCCACAACTTTATAATCCAAATAATATAGACAAGCATGAGTTAGCTACTCTTAAAACCGAAGCAGGCAAGGAGATATTCGTAACGGATAATTATGTTGCATGGATTTTATATATCTATGATGTTAATCACTCCGAAATCACGAATAGAAGTTCATTAAGTGCAAAAATAAATGAAATTTCACTACCAAAAGGTGTATACCGAATAGCAGCAGAGTGTGTAAAACGTAGATATATTGCTACACCTTCAGCTGTTTTTGCAATAGAAGCTTCGAAAACTTATGAAGTGTTTTGCGATATGATACAAGATGAAAATTCCTCAGGAATGGCCGTAGACTCTAAAGTTCAATTAAAAATAAAAGAAGTTAAGTAGCCTAACAAACACTTTAGTCAATAAACGTAAAACAGCGGGCTTGTACTCCTTCGCCGCTAAGTTTAACCTTGCATTTTGCGGCGTTATACATCTAAGGGAACCTGGATGAAAATAAATGAATTTGTGGAAGTATCATTCAAAAAAGGTGCGACCTTCATTTTTAAAGTTGACTCGAACGAAATAGTGTATAAATGTAGCCCTTTTTCAGGTAAAGAACTTGTCTCTGTTAATGGAAATCTGGTTTCTGAAAGCCAGAGCTACAAATTGAAATCTAGCCATCGCTTTGTAGTGGACGGTGTTAAGTATGAGGTTAATTTCGAGAGTAAAGACCTGATTAATGGTGACAATGAATGCTCTTTGGTTAAAGAAGGCCAACTTATCAAACTTTATAAGCTAAAATATATAAAACCGCCTAAAAAGCCAATTTATTACTGGATCCCTCCATTAGTCTTGGGTGCTCTAGCAGGAGTGGGTATTACTCAAGGAATCCTTCCTATTTGGTTATGCATTGTATTTTCCGTGTTAGCTTTTGTTATAGTTTTCATTTTTGAACTCATATCAAATATGGAAAATTGGGAATGTGAAGTTGTCGATGTATAACAAAACCTTAAGCTACAAAGAGCGAAACATAGCTGGCTTTCACTCCTTCTCCGCTTACTTTAGTCTACTCTCTTTTTCCATTTATTAAGGCGTTAAACCTCTCAGATATATCCAAATCGTTTCTTAGTGTTAAATTCCAATACAATAAAGCTATTGACATAAGGTGTATTGTTTTATCTCATACGCTGAAGGATTAGATACAAGTTTTTTTACATAATTAAATAAAAGTAAAGGGAAGAAAATTATGAATTCAGTAGTTACCTTAATTAGCTTACATATAATATTAATGACATTTAGTGTTCAAACTCATGCTAAATGTAAAGATATAGAGAGCGGAGTTTTGGTGAATAGCACGTGTACAGTGGTTGAAACATATAAAAGTACAAAGCTGACTGCATCACCTACACTAGCAATAGTACTTCATGGTGACTCCCCATTCTGGAATCCGAGTGTTCAGTACAGAGTGGCTCAGTATTTAGCAGAGAAACAAGAAAATGTAATTTCTATTGGTATGTTAAGGCCAGGCTATACGGATGACTTTAATAAAAAGTCCGATGGTGAAAGAGGTGAAACCGTAGGAGATAACTACGATGATCAGCGTGTTAGTCAAGTAGGAAAGTCGATTAGAGCTTTAAAAAAACACTATAATGCAAAAAAAGTTGTGGTAATTGGTCATTCTGGTGGCGCAGCTATCACAGCTAAGCTTAGTGGGGATTTTCCTGATTTGGTAAATCATGCTGTTGTTATTTCTTGCCCTTGCAACATCAATGCTTGGCGAAAAGATATGCTTAAACGGAATAAATATGAACTATTTAGCGGTGATTTAAACATTTCTTCTCCCGTAGAACTAGCTAAGAAAGTGTCAATAAATACTAAAGTTGATCTCATTGTTGGTAAAGATGATGACATTACCAAGCCTTATCTTACGAAAGAATACTATGAAGCACTTCAAAAGTATGGCAAAAATGTGTCACTGCACGTTATTAAAGGTGATCACAATATTTTTCAAAATGAGCAAGTGATCTCAACGATGCTAGCGGCTATAAAGTAGTTTTGTGATGTTACAAAAAGTGCATGTAGCTAAAATTAATTTTAGTAGATGATTAAAAGTATACGTACAGATATAAACTTAAATCTATTGCCGAGGCATTATATTTCTTGGAACACTAGTTAGTACGTTACGAATAGAATGAAAATTTAAAGTATTAATTCTGAAGTTCTGGGGGAAGGATATTGTGCCGTAACCCTTTTGGTTCTTTGTCGCCACCATTTGAATGAATTGATTCAATTTAACGCTCACTCTCCCTTGAATTCAGCATTGAAACTATAGACTGGGCTAATCACCCAGTCAATATTGAAAAAGCCATATAAGGTCAAACCCTTGGCAATTTATAAAAGTGCCAGCTCTGGATTTATACATAACCGCGCACTTTTGAGTAATTCACTTATAGTGGGTGTATACGATGACTGATTGTATTGGTATTCCATGTTTCTGGCGTGCCCCAGCCATACCCAAAGCAATTATCTCTATACCCCGACTTGCTAAATACAGTACCTGATGAATACTCTCTTTTAACCGCATATTTCTTAGTTGAATATTGGTCAACTACAGGGTATATACGGGTATTTCTACATGTAGGGTCTAGGGTTTTATCATGGTTGAAATGGTTTCCGAGTACTTCCATCCCCTTACCCATAACTCTTATGCCATTCACATAATAATCCGTACATTGATTATTTAAGAACTTAATATTCTTGTTATTGACACTTGATTGGTAAAAGCAAGCTCCGCCCATCGGTGAGTAAGCTGTTTCAACCCCAGAATTTCTGAGGCGGAAAGTATTATTAGACAATGTAAGATTATTTACATTTAGCATAGCTAGCACGCCGACCTTTCGGGTCGCACTAAAATACGTGTTGTTAATTAAACCTTTATTGATATTGCTAATCGTGATCCCAGACCCTTGTGGTCTGACTCCATCGCTTTCTTTACGCCCAGCTAACCCAGATTCAATTAAACTGCCGATAACAATAGATACCTCATTGAAACCATTTAGGTTGATTAAATCCACACCAGCATTACGCAGAGATACACGATACAAATTAAACTTACCCTCTTTAGCCTCTGCCCCTGCATTTATTAGATTACCTTGATTACCTGAGGCACCAACAATCTCAACGTTCTCAATAGAGACGTTTTTCATCCCTCTAAAATCCCAGCCACGACTTGAAGCATTTATTCTGACTTGATGCATACCATCTCCAGTAATTTTAAAACCTTCATAAATCACTTGCCCACTGAAATTCCAACGATAGAACCCAATATCGTTATATACGCCTTTTTTGAAGTGTACCGTGCCATTTGGTCCAGCCTGATTAACCGCTCTGATAAAGGCTGCCTGACATTGATTATTGACATCGGTCGCGACACTACATGAAGGATCCATATTAACTGTCGCAGCCAAGGCTGGTTTAATTAGCATTAAGCTCAAAGAGCCAAGTATTAATGGTTTATACATAAAATCATTCCTTTTTTATTGTTGCAATAACCAATGTAAAACAAAACATCGAGACTGCAAAGCTAAAATCGGTCAATTAACAACCACAAAGCACTAATTATTATAATGACCTCTGATGTAAGAAAATGAGAGAAAATAAGAGAGGGAGAAGTGAGATAGACATAAAGGGTTATATACTGTTATTACTCGCTTTGCTGGCTACCATTATCCTCTATTGGTTCGCCCTGTATGCTCAGCACGCAAATTGACGACGAAGCGATTATGTTATAACAGGGAAACAGATACACTGGGCTATACGCGAATATGTGCACTTGATAAATCGGTTTGTGAGTCCTCTATTATGAGGAGATCCCTTAACTCCCCGCTAGTAGGCAATAAAATCTGTTGGTTATATTTTAGCGAGGGTCGAGCTATCAACCAACTGTTCGGCTTGTTATATGCCGCTTAACCATGAAGTATATTCGATATTATCAAAAGCTGAATTTGGTACGTATTCTTCTCCCCTATACACCCAACTTGAACCGCTCCAATTTCCATCTTTATACCAGCTAACAATCTGAATTTTATCAGTGATTAAATTATCAATGAATTGCAGCACATCTCGCCACTCTTCTTCTATATTTTCAAACCTTACTCCACCCCAATGGCAATGATATTTTCCAAAACCGACAATAACTTCTTCTTCATCGGTATCAATAGTAAGTTCCAGTTCGGGATAATCAGGACTAGCAATCTCTAACTCAAAATACCCGTTCACTTCTCGAGCTAAACCTTGCCAATTAGGATAAGTTGATTCAAGTAAGTGTAAGAAGTTTCGGCTAAATTGATTCATCATGGGCACTGAACGCCTCCTTAAGCGGTGAGTAATTTTCTAAGTATTGAATATTCCTGCTTAATAAGCTTGTGAACACTTTTTCTTGTTGGCTTACCTCTTGCCATTCTTTCCGACTTTATTGGTTCACTGTAAAGATACTCTAACTTTTTGTCACATCCATGGTGCCTAAAATACTCCATTGTATTAATCTTCGGAATTGGAAGAAGTGTACTTTCTGATTTACTGTATACCGCACCTTTTACTGGGTATAAAGACAACAGATTCCTCAACTTTTTATCGAAAGAAATAAACATAGGTATAAAATAACGACCCTCTCCAATACCATTCATAGCTACAATTAATTTTTCCATAAATCTAGGAGAAGCCATATCCCAAGCTATATTATCCAACTGTTTTAAAAGCCTAATAGTTCCTCTTCCTTTTTGAATTTTATGAAAGATTTCAACATTTTTTCTGTCTAGAAAGTACTTATGAGCTACTATAGATTCCCTGTCAAAATATGCTCCAACCACCTCATGAATATAGTCAAAATACTCAATCATTTTGTTCTTAGCATTTCTGTTAGAAGACAACTGTATTCGAACCATACCTATCAGCTGAAGTAAGATAAGCCTTTGGATAATTAAAAACTCAACTAAGTGTTCTTTACCAGCTTTTGACATATAAAAGTCATAACTGAAGTCTATTGCTCTTTTAGCGGCTTCCCGGTAAGAAAAAACGGGTTTAGGATTACAGTTTTTTTTATATTCTTTACAATCAATGCTACTAAACAATTGTAAGCTTATTAGGTTATTCCGAAAATCCTTGTTCAAGGACTTCCAGAAACTCATCTTTGACATACCTCCACTTTCGACTAAGTGAAGTAAATCTTTTACATTCTCAACCATGTAAAATAATGAATCGAAATTTAAATCATCATTCAGAATTTCATCTACAAGCGTAATTATTTTAGGCTGTAATTTTCCTAATGGTTCGCCTCTAACCAGTCTGTTAATATAACTAGCAATATTGGTATCGAACATAAGAGTGTAGTCTATACCAAATTTGATTTCTTTCGAATCAAACATGTCAGACAGTAGTTCATCTTCAAGAAAATATATATGGTGCGTTTCGAAATAGGGCACCAAGTATTCGATAGGTGATTTTGTATATTTCTTAATACTTAATGGTAGCGCACTCCTTTTATATGATTCCAAACACACAAACCCGACCAAATCAGAGTGACGACCTTGTAGCGAAGTCCACGCTAATACTGCATCACTAGGACTTTCAGCTATCGACAATCTGGATAAACATTCTTGTACACTACTTTGTCTTAAATCTTCCATATTTCTAAAACCAACCCCGATACCGGTGCTTCTCTTAAGCCCTAACGCCTTAATAACTGTAACCAACGGAATGTACGTGCGTCCAGCACCGAAGGCGCGAAGTTAATTGACTTGTTAGGCACGTCAGCTAATTGTGCCTATCCAAACACCTGCTAGTAAAGATAAAGTACTAAATGCCCATTTTTGGGTTTCATCATTGTATTTCTGCGACAAAACCACGAACAAAGCTACCAAACCAAAAACTATCGAAAACCCAAGTTTGATCCATAATTTTGTCTCTTCAGCTATCTTGACGAGCTATACAAGACATATTTTTATATTACCAACCACTTAGATATGCCTGTCCGTAAGAGTCCTTCGTTATAGTACCCACCCCATATTTGAAAAACGTTAGCACCTCGGGGACCTCGTAATTTGCGCCCCCTACACTACTCACTACTTCAATTTAACGAGTGTTTTATTCCGCTTAGGTTCAGTCAGAAATAACAGCTGGGAATAATCATGGTTTGCGTTGATCAACATTTTCTGTTCTTTATTGCCAAGCGGGAATTCTCTAGTATCGCCGGACAATAGGTTGTGCTCCAAGAGCGTATATTCATTTTCTTTTTCTACTGTCACAAACAATGTATTTTCTTTTGCTGTCACCCCAATTATGCCTTTATTTTGAGACTCCCAAACAGTCTCTACTTGGTTGCGCTCAGATAACTTAAAAACGCCTGACTCATTTGAAAAATACACGGTATCTTTGTCATCAAGACTCATCGAGTAGCATGAAAGGCGCGCACCAGACGCTTGATATGCACTAAGCTCGCCGGTATCTAGTTCAAACTTTGCAACATGAAAACCGTTACCATTTTGAGCACGATAAGAAACCAGTAACGCATCTTCATTCCTGAATGCCTCTCGAAGATAGAATGAGTGATAGGTGTGAGGAGCTTCGCTTACAACACCAGAGCTAATATCAATACGAAAAATCGCATTTTTGCTGGCAGTGAACACCTCTTTGCCATCTTTAGACCATGCAATTCCAAATAACTCATGATTGCTCGGGTTATCAAACAATAATCGAGCCTGACCACTCTCATATATAAATAATTGTTTTAGCCCAAAACGATGAGATTCGAACACAAATTTAGATGAATCTGGTGAAAATACAGGTAAGTAGTCGACAGAAGATGAATCGATGATGGGCACTAGCTCATTGGGGTTGTCTCGCGTGCTGTTGAGTATATCCACGTCTACATTTACCAGCTCCATGTATATTTCACTACCATCAGCAGAATAAACAGCATCTCGAACTATTTTGTAGTTTTTAAACTCAATAGGTTTTGTATCCCCCGCCAAATTTACTGATAGTAGTTTGTCGCGATTACTCAACAAAATGCTTTTGCCATCTGGATGCCAACTTAGCCCACTCAACCCGTTCTCAATTGTTACTAGAGTCTGAATGTCATTTTTTACCAGATCAAGCAAATCGATTCTGTACATATTCTGCCCAGCTTCAAACCCAAGAGCCACATGTGTTCGATTAGGTGATAGCGCCTGCATCAGCAGCCAATCTTGTCCTACAGACTGATTTAGGATTTCTTTTTCTCCACTGATCAAATTAACTGTAACAAGTTGCGTATCACTATTTTCTCTGCGCTTCTCAGTAAAGTAAACGACATGATCGTTGGCCCAATCCAGCTTGTGACTTGAGATCATAAAATCTGATGTCGTATAAATTGTTTTATGTTCAGGATTTACGGTTGAGTCTAGGTTGATAATAACCAAAGAGGACGTTTTTTCATCTCGTTTAGCAAATACGAGACCTTTACTGTCTGGTCGCCAACCCAAACTAGTGTAGTCTGCTGGTGACTTGGTCAAACGCTTTTCAATACCTGTCTTTAGCTGCTTAACCCAAATATGTTTACCACCTTCTTGCTCGCGCAAAAAGGCAATATGCTCTGCATTTGGTGCAACAACAAATGAAAACTCATTATGTTCACCTGTGCTGATCGGTAATAAAGTCAAAAATTCGGTTTTGTTGGTTGGTTGCTTCTGCATAAAGAGATAAATTGAGGCCAAAAGCAAAGCCACAATTACGGCGCTTCCTATGATAAGCAGCTGCTTTTTGGACTCGACTTTAGGCAGCTCTAAACTGTACCCTCGTTTAGAGTGTGTAATGATTAACGATGGGTTTTTCGCATCATCCCCAAATGCCTTTCTGAGAATTGCAATGCATCTTTGTACTGAGCTTGGGTTAAATATTGCCTGTGGCCAGACCGCGTAAAATATGTCCTCTTGACTTACAACGTTGCCTTGGTGTGTATGTAAGTACACAAGTACATCCATCACTTTTGGCTCGATGGTTTGAACCGAGTCAAACTCCCTGATCTGGCAGCGCTTTACATCAACATGAAAACTCCCTATCTCAAACTTCGACACATACAACTCCAAAATAAGCTTATTATTCATATATTAAGCTTTTCTTAAGACAAACTCTAGGGATATTACATTGCTACTGACTCTAGGAACTTAGCAAGCTGTCGAGTAACTTTAACGATATTCACAATAAACTATGATACCAGCCCTTTTTACTTCGATTATAGTACTCAGCGCATTTTTGCTGTTTCAAATTCAACCAATTTTATCTAAAGAACAACTGCCTCTATTCGGAGGGGGAGCTTCTGTGTGGTCCGCAAGTTTATTTTTTTATCAGTCTTTTTTACTTTGTGGTTATCTTTATGCGCACTACATGAGCCGAATAAAGGTAAAAACACAAATTTGGCTGCATCTAATTTTAATGGCCGTAGCCACTGCTCTGACATTTTCTCAAGTGGATAAAAGCACATTGACAATGCTACCTCCAACCTGGTCAGTTCTGATTAATTTACTGACACAAGTTGGACCTATTTTCATTATATTGAGTGCAACATCTATTCTAATGCAGCATTGGTATAGTGCAATTTTCCACAAATCGGTGCCTTACCATTGGTACGGATGGTCAAACTTAGGCTCCCTTGTCGCCTTACTCTCTTTTCCGTTTATTTTTGAAGTCTATTTAGACCTGACCATGCAAAAGCAAATATGGATAACCGCCCTAGCCTCACTTGTTATTATGGTGTTCATGCTCTCAGTCCTTTTATTCAAGCATAAATCTCAAATGCCAGATCGAAAAACCTCGACCAATTCAACAAACTTCAATGATAAACGGATCCTATGCATTGTGCTGGCGGCGTGCAGTTCAATGAGCTTGATCTCCACAACACAAATGATCAACGTCAACATCCCGCCAATGCCCCTTACATGGATTATTCCGTTAGTCATATATCTACTTACTTTCATCGCCGCCTTTTGGTTACCAGCACCAAAACAGAGCTTTTATACTTTAGCCGCACTCATATTCGCCGTTTTTGCAGGCGTAATGATGTATTTTCTTGGTGGACAATTTAGTGCAATTGAACAACTCAGTATGTACTGTTTGATACAGCTTATTTGCTGCTTTGTTTGTCACCGAACACTCAAATCAATTGCGCCAGCTAGCCAGTCAATGACCTCTTTTTACCTTTGCATTGCCGTTGGCAGCGTTATAGGCAGTCTCTTATGTTCAATTATTGCCCCCATAATCTTTAATCAATTACTTGAATACCCTATTACATTATTTTTGGTGATCTTCATTCACTTGCCCAGCCTTAAAAAAGCAACAACTACAAAATCACTTCAATTTATATACGCCCTAACTCTCGCTGTAACCGTCTGTGGTTTTAAACTATTAAACCAAGCATATACGAAGTTAGACATCGCTAGCGAAAGAAACTTCTATGGCTATATTTCGGTTAAGGACGTCCCCCTAAACACGGCTATAGAACGACGTTTGATTGACGGGACAACAATTCATGGCACAGAAGTACTCGAAGGACATCCAAATAATCAAAACAGCTACTATCACGCGCAAACTGGAGTCGCCAAAACACTTAATGCTCTGCAATCGAATGGTCCACTGAACATAGGCATAATTGGTTTAGGGGCTGGTACATTATCAAAATATGCAAAGCATCAAGACAAACTGACTTTTTATGAGCTTAACCCAGCGGTACATCATATGGCCCAGCGGTACTTTAGTTATTTACGAAGCAGCCGAGCAGATTTGGAAGTGAAAATAGGAGATGGACGCCAGCTTATCGCTGATGAAGTAGCTAAGCTCTTCCCTGCTCAAGATGCCATTATCATTGACGCCTTTTCCAGTGACGTCATCCCAACTCATTTATTGACTGAAGAAGCAATGACCATTTATTGGCAACGAATGAAACGCAACGGTGTTTTGCTCATGCATATTTCCAATAACCATATCGATTTGATGCCAATTTTACTCAGTCATAGTCAGCAATTTGATAAAACGCTTTTGCTATTTGAACACTTAAATAACAACCCAGCTCAGTTAAGCTCCAAGTGGGCAGTATTAACTAGTAACGAGCGTATCATTGCCTTGCTATCAAATCGTGCCACTACCGTGGGCACCGAGGATCATAACATGATCACTTGGACCGATGAAAAGCATAGTTTATTGCCATTAATTATGTTGTAGGCTGGTGTAGTCTGTTTTAGGTAGCTTAACCTTAGCCGGAAAAGTTTTGGACTAAGGTTATTGCAGCCTAGACCCTAGCGCTCCCTTTAATATCCAACATACTCAGACAATAATAAATCACCATCAGCTTACATCTTTGATGTAACTAATTTTACCATTGCAAAACTCGAAAAAAGATTGCCCTTTTACCGATAGTTCGTCGCCAGCTTTAAGCCCATTTGGCAGATCTACATCGAGTACGCCTAAATAGTCGATGCTGATTTTCGCTTGAGTCTCATCAATATATAGATCCGTTATCGTCTGATTACGCGCGCTAAATAGCTTGGCTGACTCCTTTGCAAGGTTTTCAAATTCCACCTTGCCTTCTGCCCTCACGTTTACTTCGCCATTTGATTCATTCTCAAACACAATGCTGTCATCAAACAATGTCAGCATTTGTTCAATATTAAATGCATTATAACTATTGATATATTGGTCGATGAGTGCCGCTTTATCATTATACAACATGCGCATATCCCTATACTTTCACTTTGCAATTCGGTCAAATAACAAACTACAGACAAATGGATAAAAAGCAAAGTGTTCGCGTTAAAAAGAAAGGTATTTTATCTGGATAAATAGCGGCTTTATTTATCGGCATGCAAAAGAGCGTCAGTCCAAAGCTTCGTGCAATTATCTATAAAAAATCATTGAGGTTGGGAGTGAAAACGGTCAACAAAAGCAGCCTGAAATTCTTTCAACGCTTTAACCTTAATACGAGGAGAGCATGCGTATGATGAGCTTCCTCCTCAATACAGGGTTCGCTCACCTGAGCGAAAACCGCACCCTATTTGCTGAGGTGCGGTGATCTCCTTCCTAAGGAGTTAGTACTTAAAGCGAGCAGGTACTGTGGCAGCAGCGTTGTTTCTTCCACCGCATACAATTCCTGTGTCATCCAGCGCACATACGTAGCCATAATCAAAGTCTATATCGATTGGGTTGACCAATTCTTGCATCTCATAAGGCCCAATCTGCGCAGGGCGAGTTGACCAACCAGACATACCTCGTTCATCGTAAGAGTTAACCCCTGGATAGCCAAACCTTAGCTCAGTGTGAGGTAAAAGCTCAGGTGCGTTAATATCTGCCGCAGGTGCTTGGCCCCAGCATTTCACACCTTCATCCCCTTTCGCACACGCATAGCTTAAACCAACAACAAGGTGAGTTGGGTTCGTGAAAGTCGGTACGTCAGATACCAAGGGCAAGCTTTTTGCTCCCCAGCAGTCAATACCGTCATCATGGCGAATACAGGCAGCTGAACGACCAACTTCTATATCACTTGGATTTCTTAGCTCTGAGTATCTAGGCGGTGCAGTATTTACCGCACCTGGATTCCATTTTCCTGAACTCCAGCAGACAATCTCGCCACTGTCTATCGCGCAATAATTTTCTGAAGTATGGGCTACAAATATTTTTTGCGGATCGGTGAATGTCACAGCTGTTGGCAGTGACTTCCAGTAGGAATCAACCCTATATCTTGAATGCCTGTTGGTCCAACATTTGACTTCTTGGCCAACAATCGCACAACCAGATTTATGATTGATTGCGATATCCTTGATATCAAATAACGGCTCCGGCGTTGGCATATATTGAGTACCGTCGGTTAATTTCCAACATAAAGTACCAGTCATATCTGTACCACACGCGATGCTGTGACTAACATCCACATCGATGATGCGGCTTTTCTTTTCAAACGTCACACTGTCACTCAGAATTTGACTATTGTCCTGATTGTACACGCTGTAATGATAGCTATAACTACCACGAGGGAAGCTGGCAGGCACATTTAGAAGCATGTTGGCATCTGCATAACTCTCACCTGGTGCTAGGTATAACTCAGTTGGAATAGCATCTACGTAGGTTTTTCCGTCTGGAAATACAACATGGCTATATACTTTGACCGATGCGTCAGCTGCACCGTTGTTTGTCACTGTTTTTTGAACCTCAAGTACACCGCCTTCCTTTCTTATTGAGGGGTTTTCTGACTGAGTTGTTAGTTGAATATTAAGTTGGGCATTGACTGAAAAAGCTGCAACTGCAAGCCCTGAGAAGAGAATTGGGAACTTCATTGTTTACTCCAAATAAATAAAGAAAATGCTGGAAAGGTATACATGTCCTCTGTAGTACCTAAATTCCAGACTTCATCACTTTATACAATATTTTATTCAAAGCAAAGGGTTAGAAAATAAAAAAGTGGCTAAAGGGCATATATTCCCTTTAACCACTCGGTTTACTGAGGGGGAGACGTTACTGAAAATACTCGTCCAATGCAGCTTTAAGGTGTCTCTGCATTGCATCACGGTGGTACTTTCTAACACCATAACTTTGTTCAAGGTGAATAAATCGTTTTGAAGATGCATCTGCGCTTTTGTGACAGCTATCAACCGAATCGTTGCTATGACGACCTTGGACATTCCATGTGCCACCTAAGCTTTTGGTATCATTCCCGTAAACACACGCTTTAATAACGCCTTCACTTTCTACACTGCGGCGAATTGAATGCAAAATACTATGCTCTTGTGGGTTTGTAGAGTAACGAACTGTTTCGCTTAAATTCAGCATTAAATCATTATCAGTACCGCACTGCGCCTGAAGCTTAGCGCGAGTCGTTTTTCCAAACCCATGGTATTGGATAAATATGGTGCTCAAATCAAAATCACTCATATATTCGTGCACTACTTGGAACAATGACTCTGTTTGATGTGCTACATCACTGGCCGAGTAGTTTGTACCAGTACATTCGCTCACATCATGGCTGCTATCTCGCCGTGTGCCTGCCAGCATAAGTAACTTAGTTTGTGTATATAAAAACGCATCTATGGCTTGTGTACCAGTAAATGAGTCTCTTTTTGGGTGTGGCGCTTGCAAAACGGCATTTGTGCCTTGTGTGTTAAGTACATACGTACCACCACCGATAAACTTGTCGCTGGGTAGCTGATACTTTTCTTGAAGCAAATAGTATGTTTTATCGGTATCGACATCGTTAAACTGGATCACTTGGTAATCTAACCCAGCGGCCAACTCACTGGCTAGCGGCCAGTTTTGCTGATGAAAGGCAGCAAACAATAGCCCAAACCCCTCTTGAAATTCATGGCTTGGCTGAACCCACTTATTATCCGCTTTTGTACCATAATTGTAAGACTTGAGATGCTTGTCTAATTCACCTGACATAATCACCAAGGCTTTGCTTGGAAAGCTCAAAACAGTCAACAATAATAATAGTAACGTAAAAAGTACGTATATGGCCAAAGGCCGAGAGCCATTGGCTAAGCGAGATGTATGGGTTTCAAATAGTTGCATATAACACTCCAGTGGTGTGTAACAAGCTGTATAAAGCAAACATCCCTGGACAACCAGTACCAAAGTACCAAAATTCAGCTAGTGACCATGTCAAAAGTTGCAATTATTATTACCAATATCTAAACAAAAGCTCTAGCTAAACTGTGAAAAATGAGCTTTTGGTATTACATCAAAAAAGGAACAAACAGTGAGCAAAAGGCGGAAAAATTTAACTCATTCAAGATCTTAAAGCACTGATACGACCACTAGTACTTTTTACATAAACACGGCAAGGCGAAAACGCTTAAAAAACCAAAACAATAGTATTAAATATCAATAACTTAACTAATTACCAAAGATTTCAACGCCAATGACGACAGATAATTCCAGTTAAAAAGAGTATTAGATTTTTATGACAAGACTAATACTCAAGACGGATAACTTACTTCAAAAACCTCGACGAAGAGGTTTCACACTATGACAATCATCTGTTAAAACGTTTTACGCAGTCAGTATATTTGCATAGAAGGGTTTAAAGAGGGTAAAAGAGCTGTTTTGCAAATGGCTATGTTGTCATAGCCACAGTGCTCTATCTTGTACCTAAGTTACTTTTCTAAGGCAGTGGCCTTCCTCTCGAAGTTACATACAGATTGTACCAATCACTTCTTTCAAGATGAATTGTTAGCGCCTGTATTGCACTTTTGATCCGTGTTACGTGAGTTGTGCCAATCACAGGTTGGATCTTAGCTGGATGCCGTAACAAAAAAGCAAGCAAAATAGCTTCCGAACCAACCTGATATTTATTCGCTAGAGTTTTGACCAGCTCGGCTGTTGCTCTTACCTTTGGGTCGTTAGAATCAATACCTTGCTCAGAATACAGCCCTCTTGCCAAGCTCCCCCACGCTTGCAGCTGGATCTGATGTCGTTGGCAGTACTCCAACGTCCCACTGACAAAGTCAACTTGGCTATTGCGCTCACTACCGACAGATACCCCATCATCAAGCCAGTCTAATCTTTGCAAACTCATTTCAATCTGGTTGCTGACAATGGGCATGTCTAACGCGCTTTGCAAAAATGAAATTTGGTGTAAGTTCATATTAGATACAGCGATATGATTGATTTTCCCTTGCTTTTTAAGGCGTAAAACCTGCTCCGCTAGCTCGTCTAGGACCATCAGTGGGTCGGGCCTATGCAGCATCAATACATCTATATATCCCAAGTTTAAACGCGATAAAATGCCATCTACAGATTCCCTTACCCAACTACTTGAAAAATCATACCGACCAACTTGTGCACCATCTTTTTTCCGAATGCCACATTTAGACTGAATGATCATACTTTCTCTATACAAAGGGTTTTCAGTCACTACTTTTTCAAATACCTGCTCAGCTCTGCCGTCGCGATAAATATCAGCATGGTCAAAAAAGTTGATGCCAGAGGCCAGCGCAAACTCAATGACCTCACGTGCTTGTTTGACATCACTATCTCCTATGTGCGGCCCGTTGCCGCCAAGGCCCATACATCCGTATGCTATGGGGCTTGCTAGAGGAAAGTGTTTGTGTAAGGGAATACCTGTATTCATACGTTACTCTTACTGGTAGAAAAGTTTATGTGCCTATATGATATTGTTCTTTAAATTGAATAAAAGAGATAAAAAAAGAACTCTTTGTTCAAAATAGTAAACAATGAATTTTAGGATAGTAAAAGTGAATGAGCATAAGCGCATTGAATTGCTGCTGCTTTTTGTCAAATTGGCAGAGGAGCTTAGTTATACCAAGGCAGCACTCGCTCTTGGGATCTCTAAAGGACAATTATCTGAAAAAATAAAGCGATTTGAGCAGGTATTAAACACGCCTCTGTTAGTAAGAACGACTCGAAATGTGAAACTGACTCAATATGGTGTGCAAGTATATGAGCAAGGTAAATTGATCCGAGCCCAGTTATTTGAACTCGAAAGAAGTGTAAATAATGACGAAATATCAGGGGTCATTCGTATCACCGCTCCGCGCATGTTTGCACAAGTTTACCTGAGCGAGATCTGCTGTGAATTTAAAAAGCGCTACCGTGAGATAGAATTTGAAATTGATGCAAGTTACCGCACACACAATTTAAACGTCAAAGACTATGACGTAGCCTTTAGAGCCACTGTATCTCCTCCTCAAGATATGGTTGCCATAAAACTTTTTGACTATCAACATATTATCGCAGCCTCGCCTAACTATTTAAGTGAGGCAGACTGCTTAACTACACCATTAGATTTAGCCCACCACACATGTATTGTGGTCAATCAACAAAAGCAATGGCCTTTTAAGGAACAGTCTATTTCCGTTACGGGATGGCTTTCAACAAATGATAATAACTTGGTGAAACAATACGCGCTGCAAAATGTAGGACTTATCCGCATCGCTGACTACTTTGTGAAACAAGAGCTTAAAGCAGGAAAGCTAATATCCGTGTTAGATGAATTTATAGAAAAACGCAGTAACGGCATGTATTTGTTTTACCCACAAACAGCACAACCTGCGCATAAACTCAGAACTTTTATTCAATTTGTTAGAGCATATTTCGAACAAACCAACTGTGATAATAAAAATTAACAAGCTGTATCATAAAGTTTTCACTTGGATAATTTTTTTCACGCGCTAACATAGCAAACAAAAACAAGGAAACAACGTGTTATCAGGCATTATTTCTAAAAGTAAGTCGTTAGGTCCCGGTATTTTAATGGCGACGGCGGCCGTAGGTGGCTCTCATCTCGTCGCAGCAACACAGGCTGGCGCATTATTTGGTTGGCAGCTGTTGTGGCTTATCATCATCGTCAATGTGCTCAAGTATCCATTTTTTCGTTTTGGTGTTGAATATACAATACATAGCAAACAGAGCTTAGTACGTGGTTACAAAGACAAGAACCCCTCTCTTTTCTATCTGTTTTTTATCATCAATTTACTCGCTGCGGTGGTAAACACAGCCGGTGTATTGCTGTTAACAGCAGCGCTCTTACAATATATCTTGCCCGGTGACTTGGCATTAACCACCTTGAGTTTTGGGCTTTTGTTTGTCTGTTTAGGCATACTCATTTTTGGCCATTACAAGCTACTAGACAGTGCTAGCAAAGTAATTATGGCATTTCTATGTATAGCAACAACAGCTGCGCTGGTAGTGGCGCTGGCAAACGGGCCTGCACATCCGACTCCGCAAATTGCGCCTTCTCCCTATGAACTTGCATTACTGGGATTTATGGTGGCATTGATGGGTTGGATGCCTGCACCTATTGAAATATCAGCCATCAACTCTCTGTGGTTGAAAAGTAAATTGAGAACAAGCAATCTCACCAAAAAACAAAGCCTATTTGATTTCAACCTCGGCTACGCTTTAACGTTAGGGCTCGCGTTGATGTTTTTCATACTCGGCGTGATGCTGCAATATGGCCAAGAACAGAAAATTGAATTGGCAGGTGTCGCATTTTCAAAACAACTTATTGATATGTATGCTCTGACTATCGGAGAATGGTCTCGTTGGCTTATCGCTGTGGTGGCTTTTTTATGTATGTTTGGTACGACACTTGCCGTATTAGATGGCTACGCACGAACATTGGATGAAGCTATAAAAGTCATAAAACCACACGAGAAGAAATATAGCTTGTCTCTGATAATTGGCTTGCAATCAGCCCTTGGTATGGTGGTTGTCTTATTCTTCAAAGGCAACCTAAAAGATATGCTGATGTTTGCCATGACTATGGCATTTTTGACCACCCCATTTTTTGCTTGGCTCAATTTGTCTTTGATCAAAGGAGAGATTTATGACTCACAACCAAAAGCAGTTAAAGTACTAGCTACACTAGGTTTATTCTATTTGGTGTCATTTTCAATGCTGTTTGTAGTTTGGCGCTGGGTATTGTAATTGGAAGAGAATGCCGCAAGGGGTAACACTCATGACTTTTAAGTCATGAGTGTTAAAAGATTAAGCGGCAAGCGCTTTTACTTGCTCCCAAATGCTGACAACATGCTCTTTGTCTTCATCTGTTAATTCGCCATTTCGATACGCTTTAACCAGGCTCTCTTCAATTTTGCTGTTTAATTCTTGAGGTTGAAGATCAAGCTCCTCAACTTGTGCGTACCCGACTGCTAAGTCAAAATGACCACGTAAATAACCACCAGCAAACAGCTCATCATCATCTGCACGGTCAACTAATTCATCAAAAAACTGCTGTGCAGCCTCTACATAGGTTTCAAATGACATTCCGTCTCCTCACTTATTCTTGATGCCCAACGGCATACATCACATGGTCATTGTACCCTGTGACGACTTTAATATATCCACTTAACTCATCATCAAGTGCTTGATCGCCCGTATCTGCAATGAGCGGACGGCCATTTAATGCTTGTAGCTTGCGTTTTGTCGCAACCACAATAATATTCTCTTTGCCAATTTGCCTGATTAACTCAGGACTCAGCTGCTGGTTACCTCGCCCAAAAATGTGGCCTTGGCCACCGATTAATGTGATCACGAGTTTAGTCTGATGACCTTGGGTAAGCTCAAGTAATTGCGCTGCGGTCAAATCTTGACCCAGCAGTTCATGATCTTGAACCAGATCGACACCTAATAAAGTGTTTTCTAGGCCCAATTCCTCCATGACAGCTTCTACTGTAGAGCCGGAGCCCATAATGTACCTCTGATCTTCATCCATCTCAGAGATCACATAAGCCGCAATGTCGGCAAGGACCAGTTCGTCGCTTTCTTTACCGCCATTTTTAACACTTTGGACAAAACGAACTTCACTGGGTACTTGCATTTCACCGTAGCGCTTAGCCTTGACAGTGCCTTGTCTAAAAGCGGTTTCATCTATGTCCATCACATCGGCTTCAGCCAAAGTGACCAACTCGCCTTTAATCAGCATTTCGACAACTCGACCAGCCGCTTTAGGTGTAATGGCATAAACACCACTGTGAATTTTACATCCCGCAGGAACACCTAGCACTGGGGCTTTGTCTTCAACCACAGCACAAATATTTCTTGCCGTGCCATCACCACCAGCAAACAAAATAAGATCAACGCCCTGCTCTATAAGCTTTTGGGCCGCTATTTCAGTATCTTGTGGTGTCGTTTCATCATCAGCATGATATACAACGTGCGTTTCAAAGCCCAACTCGCCCGCGATGCGCTCGCCCATTTCTCCTGAAACAGTGAAAATAGCAATATTGTCTTTAAATGGTATCAATTGCTCCAAAGCAAGTTTTGTGCGGTTATTGGATTTCGGTTCAGCCCCCAAAGCTAATGCTTTTTGCGCTGTGTCTGCGCCATCGCTGCCCTTTAAGGCAACGGAGCCCCCTAATCCTGCAACTGGATTTACAATTAATCCGAGTTTAAATGACATTTTCTAACTCCTGTGGACAATCCCATGAAAACTGTGCCTGCTGCAAAGGCCAAGGCGTGTTATAAAACCTCGACAAAGCGCTAAGCAGTTGCTCGGTACGCGCATTAAAACCGTGCTCTAGCAGCAGTAATACCTGTTCATGCACTCGCTTTTGAAAGCTAAATCGACATGTTTGTTCGCCGTTTAAGTTGTCTACCGATACATTAAAATCGAAACCAGCTGCGACGCTAAGCGCCCACTCGATGGCTTGCGGTTTAACCTCAACCTTTTCAAATTCTGCTTGTTTGGCCTTGTCTCGACCATCTGGGCAGTACCAATATCCATAATCTTCTAGTAAACGTCTCGCTTCACCAGCGACAAGCCAGTGGGCAATTTCATGTAATGCGCTGGCATAAAAACCATGGGCAAAAACCACTTGATGAAATGAGCACTGCTCGTCGGCGGGTAGATAAATTGGCTCATCGTCACCTTTGACCAAACGCGTATTGTGCGTGGCCGCAAACTGTGTGTCGAATATATTTTTGAGATCAGATATTTGGTGCATAAACGCAATTAGAGCGCGGTCATTCAATGGCGGGAGATTGTACGTACTTTTGGCATGAAAGTAAAAAGATGCGGCTGTAAAACCCTAATTTAAACACGTCTTTTGCTACCTTTAAACACCTTCCTTGGTGTTAAATTTACTTAGCTGGTTACATGGAAAATGAACGAGATACAGAAACAACGACCCTTTCATCTGCTGTATCAATATCTAAACTCGTATTTTCTGCCGCTACTTCAAGATTAAACTCATCAATACTTGTTTGATAGGCTAATCGATAGTGATGATATGATTTATCATTTTCCTTCCACAACCATTTTTCTCCATCTAGAGAATTGGATACATCAAAGCTCGCTTTTATAGCATGGTTAGGAGCAACTTCAACTGTATGAGCTATCATAGCTATTGTATGGCCCGCGCCTGAACCGAAGTAGTCCCAGCTGTACCAAAAGTTAAATTCAGTATTGCCCAAAGCATTGTCATAGCCAAATTTAGCATAAGCTTCTGGATAGTTTCCGTCATTTGACTCGCTCGCGCCATGATATGTGTAATAAGCAATACCAAAGTCAGCACTCCACAGTGTGTTGAGCTCTATAAACTTACCAACATAAAAGTCCCACTCAATATCTGTATCACCAAAGTCGACATTAGATGCCCAAGAGCCAGCATATACGCCGTTATCAAATGCCTTGTCCAAACTCCCTTGAATAGCCGGGTCGTTTTGCGTCTGACTTACACCATTGAAGGTATAATCGGACGCAGCTGTCACAGTTGTACTCCAGTCTGCCATCGCCAAGTTAGAACATAAAAGTAGTGGAAGTAGATGCGCTTTTTTTGAAATATTCATAATTAACTAACTGTTTTTATCTTATTAAAATCGATTTTGTTATCTTCAGGCGAGCTCTGAATCTTACGGACCATTTGCATCTTTTTGCTGAGGATAAACCCAAAACACGCAAAAAATATAGCAATAACTATCGCCCCAACCCATTGGATTTGTAGAAAATTCAACTGAAATAAAAGCGTCAATAATGACAACGAGATAATATTGAGCAATATATAGTTACGCTTTCCTAACCGTTTAACTGTTAGGTTTAAGTTATCGGTGTACAGTCTGACAAGTGAATCCAAGGAATTGATAACAAACACCACACCCACAAACACCATTGCAAAGTTAATTAATCCATCGGTTGCGATTCCGGCTTCATGGTAGTGGTACAATACGGCAAACCATGCTGCAATCGGGATAGATGGAAACACAAGCATGGCCGCGAGTACTTGATAAGTTTTTAATCCGCCTACAAAGCGTGCCGTAAATTGACCTATCATAATGCTCCATGCAAACCACCAAAATAAGTAGAATTCGTGATAATCATTGAGAGGTAATACAAACTGATGCATATTTGCAAAATAGTCACTCATTAGCGCTAAATTACTGAAGTAATTACTAACAGTGCTATCTCCAAATACAAATGCATTTAACCAAAGTAAGACGATAAGTCCAATAAAAACCCACGCTGTCGAAACACTGAGCAACTTTACGTATTTAATGTCAGTGCTTGAATACACTGCCAACGAAATAGCAACAAAGACAATAAAATAGAATGAAGTTACTATGGACTCACCATCTCCCACACTTGGTAAGTACCATGGCAAATTAGACAGTAACAAATAGGCTGTGAATGCACACGTACCCACAATGACAACATTGTTAACTAGCTTCACCAATGGAATTTCAAAAAACTGAACTTTAGGTTCAATTACGCAGAAATAAAAACAGGTAAGGAAATAAAACCCCCAGATCAAAAAGCCCCAGTAGCCAAATTCAATAGCCAATGGGTTGGTAAATCCATATTCTGGGCTTGTGTTTATGTCTGCGTAACCAGCAAACTCGGTTAGTGGGAACATGATCAAACCAACATCAAGCCCCGAGGTGAACAATATTGCAATAAAAGTAAATGTTTTTACGGGTGTGACACCAACAACTTGAACACTGCCCCATTTGTATAGGATAAAAGCGATAGAAAGTAGGGTAAAAAGAACACCTGCACTAAGCCAAATGGTCATTGTCGCCCTCCCAAAATAAATAAAAATAACTCATTTTTTTTTCCCGTATAAGGTTGTTATTGTTTTGTTTGCCTGACTGACACAACCTAACTTTTGCAATGTTAGTGATGCACTCACCTAAGCAAACAGGTGCCCGGCCTTGGTGGCCAAGCATCAGGTGAGAATGAACAAACTAGCGCTGTTGTTCTTGCCAATTGGGATGAATATGCGCACTAGCATTGGCAATTGGTAAAGGCTTGTTACCTAAGATTAAATCGGCCGCTTTCTCTGCAACCATGATTGTTGGTGCATTCAAGTTGCCATTTGGTATGGTTGGATAAATAGATGAGTCGACGACTCTTAGACCCTTTAAACCGTGTACACGAGTTTGTGAGTCGACAACTGCCATGTCATCATCACCCATCTTACATGAGCAAGATGGGTGGTATGCACTCTCTGCTGCTTGACGCACAAATTCATCGATCTCTTGATCGCTTTGAACATGCTCTCCCGGCTGAATTTCTCCATCACGATATGCGTCAAAAGCGGGCTGTGAAATGATCTCACGAGTCAAACGTACACATGCGCGAAACCCTTCAATATCATCTTGATGCTGTAAATAGTTAAATTGGATCTTAGGAGAGACTTTTGGGTCTTTTGACTGTATTAGCACGGAGCCTCGGCTTTTTGGTTTGTTATGTCCGACATGGACCTGAAAACCATGACCTTCAAATGCTGACCTTCCATCATAACGGATCGCAGCTGGCAAAAAGTGATACTGAATATCGGGCCATTCAACACTCGCCTTAGAACGAATAAACGCACAAGACTCAAAATGATTGGTTGCGCCCAAACCAGACTTGTTCAACAACCACTGTGCCCCGATTAAACCTTTTGAAAACAAGCCCAACTTACCATTGAGTGTAATGGGCTGCTTGCATTTGTATTGAAAGTAGAACTCTAAATGATCTTGTAAATTTAAGCCTACACCTGGCAAGTGATGTTTCACCTCCACCCCTGCACTTTCGAGCGTTTTGGTATCACCAATACCCGACAGTTGCAAAATATGCGGAGATCCTATTGGCCCGGCACTTAAGATAACCTCTTTGCTAGCCTGTACGGTCACATTTTGACTTTTATACGTATATCTAACACCAGTTACTTTTTTGTCTTCCAGCAGTACCTTATTCACCAATGCGCCTGTTAATACCGTAAGATTCTTCCGACTTTTAACAGGGTCCAAATAAGCTCGACTAGTAGAACTGCGATAGCCGCCTTTTACAGTCATGTGCATTGGCCCAAAACCTTCTTGCTGCTCTCCATTGTAATCAGCGGTGACGGGGTAACCCGCTTGCTCACCCGCCTTTATAAAAGCGCCGTATAAAGGGTTGGCCATTTCATTTCCATTGTTTACGCCCAGTTCTCCATTGCCACCACGGTAATCATCTTCTCCTTTAAGCCAAGTCTCAGCCTTTTTGAAGTAAGGTAGGCAAGCTTGATAATTCCACCCCTTTGCCCCATGAGCTTCCCATTCATCAAAATCTTTGGCATGACCACGGACATAAACCATGCCATTGATGGAGGATGACCCGCCGAGTACTTTGCCTCTAGGGCAATGCATCTTTCGATTGTTTAAATATGGCTCAGCTTCAGTATGAAACTGCCACGCATACTTATCGGTATTCATCGGAATTGACAATGCCGTTGGCATTTGGATGAAAATACTTTTATCTGAACCACCAGTTTCTAATAGCAAAACTTTGTTTTTGGGGTTTTCAGATAAACGATTGGCCAACACACAGCCCGCAGAACCTGCACCAACAATAATATAATCAAACGTTGACATGAGGCCCCCTTAAAATGGGCTGTCGATTTTGCTCATACCTACATAAACAGACTTTGTCTGAGTATAGTTATTAAGCGTTTCAACTCCATTTTCTCTGCCTATTCCCGATTGCTGATAGCCTCCTACAGGCATTTCGGCAGGTGAATTACCGTAGCTATTGATCCAACAAATACCAGCTTTAAGCTGATGGATGACACGATGTGCACGTTGGATATTAAGACTAAAAACACCAGCACCTAAACCTAGCTCGGTATCATTGGCTCTGGCAATAACTTCATCTTCATCCTCAAAAACAAGCACACTCATAACTGGGCCAAAAATCTCTTCTTTGACAATAGTCATTTCATCTGAGCAATCAATAAACACGGTCGGAGCAACAAAGTATCCGTTCGGTGCTGACTCAGGTTTAAGTGCATGACCACCGGTTAACAACGTCGCACCTTCTTGTTTTCCCTGTTCAATGTAATCTAGCACCAACTGTTGGTGCTTTTTCGAAATAAGCGCTCCAAGGTTTACATTAGGATCAAGGGGATCTCCTGCAACAATATTTTGCTCTGTACGTGTTTTAAGTTCAGTCAAAAACTCCTGATATATGTTTTTATGTACATAAACACGTGTACAGTTTGTGCAAATTTCACCTTGTGTGTAAAAATTGCCAAGCATTGCTGCACTAACCGCTTCAGATATATCGGCATCATCAAATACAATTAGAGGTGATTTACCACCAAGTTCCATTGTGACATCTTTCAAATTTGATGCTGCACTTTGCATTACTTTTTTCCCGGTCCCAACTTCGCCGGTAAAAGATACCTTTTCTATATCAGGGTGTGTTGATAGCCATTCACCTACTTTGGCTGCGCCCTGTACAACATTGAACACACCTGCAGGCATACCCGCTTCAATAAAAATTTCTGCTAGTTTAATCGCCCCTAAAGGGGTTTCTTCTGATGGTTTGAAAATCAGTGAGTTACCTGCAGCAAGAGCTGGACCAGACTTCCAGCAAGCAATTTGCAATGGATAGTTCCAAGCTCCAATTCCTGCACATATACCCAGCGGTTCTTGACGAGTATAAAAAAAATCTTCCCCTACAGGTTGCTGTGCGCCCATTTGCGTAGGAGCAAGACCTGCGAAGTATTCGATAACATCCGCACCGGTTTGAATATCTACACAGTCAGCTTCTTGAATGGGCTTACCGGTGTCTAACACCTCAACTTTCGCCAGCTCATCATTTCGTTCTCTCAGTAAATATACAGCTTTATTGAGTATCCTACTGCGTTCAACTGGCGTCATTGCCGACCACTTTGCAAAACCTTGCTGAGCACTGCCAATTGCTTGTTTTTGAATATATTCATCGGCAACCTCAACGTGATACATCACTTCATCAGTCGCAGGATTTACAACCGGAAATGTTTCTTTTGATTGGTTAGCGACAAAAGCGCCATGAATAAAATTTTGATAAACCACTGCGGTCATTTTAGACTCCACGAGACGAAATTAGAGATAAGATATATTGCTTTGCCAACTGTTCAGCTTCTGCGAACGCTGTTTCATTTGCTTTACTAAGCACTGCTCGAAGCCACAAGCCATCGATCATTGCTGCGCTCAGCTTCGCAGCTCTTCGTGCATCCTCTTTGTCGAGAAGGGCAAAGAAAGAATAAGATAAGTTACTGTAAAGTCTCTTAGAATTGATCCTTTGTAGCCGATGCAACTGTTCATCATGCATCGACTGCGCCCAAAAACTCAGCCAAGTTTTTGTCGCACTTGTTTGCTGCTGTACGACAGAAAAATTCGCCTCAACGATGAACATCAGTCGCGCTTTTGCATCGCAATTTGAATGTGCTTTAGATATCAAACTGGTTTTTAAGCTAGTAAGTAAATATCGAACAGTGGCCTCGATTAGGCCCTGCTTACCACCAAAATAGTGACTAATTATCCCAGAAGATAACCCTGCTCGTTTACTAATACTGTTAATCGTAGTCGCGTGTAAACCAAGCTCCGCAACTGACTCTAACGTCGCCTCAATTAGTTGTTGACGACGTATCGGTTCCATTCCAACTTTAGGCATAATATTTTTAATTGAACGTTCAATTAATATAAATTATATAGAGCTCTAACTATTATAACAATATGAAATTTCTCACACGGC
Source organism: Pseudoalteromonas sp. Of7M-16 (assembly GCF_022347805.1). Taxonomy (NCBI): domain Bacteria; kingdom Pseudomonadati; phylum Pseudomonadota; class Gammaproteobacteria; order Alteromonadales; family Pseudoalteromonadaceae; genus Pseudoalteromonas; species Pseudoalteromonas sp. Of7M-16. The sequence goes on from NZ_JAKRFY010000005.1 coordinate 210,942, forward strand.
AAGTTAATGGAATCTTCACAAAGAACAAAAAATCAATAAACATAACCATAAACATCTGTTTTTATTGTTTTTAATTTACATTGAATATTTTCAAATGTGATACTGATTGTTTCACATCTTTATTTTTTGTACCCAAAAACACCAAAAATATCATGCCCTCAAACTATTAGATTTCAATATGAACTTTTAATTTTCTCTGTATAAAAGTCCAGATGCGCATAGCGAAATGACACTGCAACCTAGAGATAAAAAATGTCGAAAAGGGAAATGATGAGAAAAACAAGGAATTGCGAGTTCGTACGAGCTCACTTTGGCTCGTCACATAGTCGCATGGTCACAGCTTTACCGAAAAATAAATATGTGACCATGCGACACAACATAGAATTACGCTGTTCTGTAGCTCAATCGGCTTCCGAATGCTTTTATGCGCTCTACCAGTAAATAGTTCACCGGCACTAAGATAAGGGTAATTAGCGTAGCGAATATGATGCCAAAGCCCAAAGACACCGCCATTGGAATTAAAAACTGAGCTTGAGTTTGCTGCTCAAACAACAGTGGCATTAAGCCAAAAAAGGTTGTGATACTTGTAAGCATTACAGGCCTAAATCTCGCAGCCCCCGCTCTAAGCACAGCGTTCATTAGTTCAGCACCTTTCGCTCTTTGTTTGTTGATGTAGTCAACAAGTACCAAGGAGTCATTTACCACAACACCAATTAAGGCCAGCATACCCAGTAAACTCATAATGGTCAGCTCCATTGACATGATCCAATGACCAATCACAGAGCCAATCAAACCAAAAGGGATCACACTCATTACAATTAACGGCTGAACATAGGATTTAAATGGGATAGCGAGCAGCGTATAAATGATGAAAAAGACAAAAAGCAGCGCCCAACCCAGTGAGCCAAATGACTCCCTTTGCTCTTTGGCCTCCCCCTCCAGGGAGTGTGTTACGCCAGGATATTGTGCAACTAGCTGATCTAAAAAGACCTTTAACTCCTCCTGTAACACAGTCATATTGGTGTTTTCCTTTTCAATATCAGCGGTAATATTCACGGTTCTATATCTATCTATTCGATAGATACTCGAAGGACTTTGTCCGGGAGTTAACGTTGCCACATGATTTAACGGAACAGCACCTTGATTTTCGATATTGATCAATAACGTATTAAGCGTTGCTAGATTGCTGCGCTCAGATAGTGGCAGCCTCACCATCACACGCACATCATCACGGCCTCGCTGGATCCGTTGCACTTGAGCACCAAAAAATGCACTGCGGATCTGATTTGACACTTCCGTACGAGTCAAACCAAGTGCCTTCCCTTGCGCTGTGAGTTCAATTTGCAACTCTTCTTTGCCATCACTCAGGCTATCTGTAATATCAAACACAGTTGGGAAAGTCGCCAAATTCGCTTTGACTTGCTCAGCGGCTTCTTTCAACACAGCCAAGGAAGTACCAGTCAACTGCACATCAATTGGATCACTCGAGCGGCCAATTTCAGCCCTAAACGTCAAACTTTCTGCACCCGGGATCGTACCAATCAATACCCGCCACTCTCTCACCAATTGACGAGAGTCAACACGCAATGAACGAGTTTCAGGCGGTGTTATCTCAAACCGAACTCGGCCTGAATTAGACGCCCCACCGCGTCCACCTGTTGTTGCTAAAATATGCGTGATAACACTTTCCCCGGTGTCAGGGTCAACATATTTTTCTTTTAAAACCTGAGCTTTATCAGACATTAAATCGATATATTTGGCGGTTACCTCAAATGGCGTACCTGTTGGTAGTGTCAAGTTAGCGCGCACTGTCTCACTGGGAATACGAGGAAAGAAAATAAACTTAGTCCAACCACTCATGATGAGCGCTAAAATCACCAAAAATACGCCAATAAATCCACTTAAGGTGGCCATTTTGTGTGATATTGCCACTTTTAATATTGGTTGATAATACTTGAGGATCCCGCGCTCAAAACCATCTGCAAACCGTTGCTGAAAAGCACTAAAGCGGCTTGGTTGCTGAGCATTTTTACGTGGTTTTAGGTTTTTTAAATGAGCAGGTAAGACAAATTTTGACTCAACCAAGGACATTAACAAAACAGGGATCACAACAGCTGGGATCTGCGCAAAAATAGCGCCCCTTGCACCATCGATAAATGCCAACGGTAAAAATGCAGCAACAGTAGTCAAAATACCAAAAGTTACAGGAGTCGCAACTTCTTGCGTGCCCCTTATCGCCGCCTCTTCTCCCGACTCTGAGCTATTAAGATGTGTATAAATATTCTCTCCTGTGACAATTGCATCATCAACCACTATCCCAAGCACGAGAATAAAACCGAACAGACTCATAATATTGAGACTTATGCCAAAAAATGGCATTGCTAAAAATGCCCCCATGAAAGACACGGGAATACCAATAAAGACCCAAAACGCAATGGCTGGGCGCAGAAATAGTGTCAACAGTGCCAACACCAATATGCCACCTTGCAGTGCATTAGAAGTTAAGGTCGAAATACGGTTTTTTACTATGACTGAATCATCATCCCAATAGCTTAACTCATAACCTTTTGGCAAGGTCTCTTGGCGTTGTTCGATATACGCTTTAACTTTATCCGCAACCTCAATAGCACTTTGTTGGCCAATGCGATAGACCTCTATAAACGCAGCTTGCTTACCATTAAATCGCGTGCGCACTGGTGTTTCTTCAAAGCCATCAATAATATTTGCAATATCAGACAAGTATAAAACGGAACCGTCTGTATTTGTCTTAATTGGAATGCTCGCAAACTCATCTTTACGATAAGCCTGCCCTTTTGAGCGAAGTAAAATATCGCCACCAGAGGATTTTAGGTTACCCGCAGAAATATCTGCGCTAGATTGGCCAATTAAATTCGCCACCTGCTTTATCGTTAAATTGTATTGCCTCAGTTTGTCTTGGCTAAGTTCAATGGCAATTTCATAATCACGCACACCGTCTAAATCAACTTGCGTCACCCCTTCAATACGCAACAAGTCATCTCGAACCTGCTCGGCGAACTCTCGCGTTTCCTTTTCAGAATAACTCCCAGCGACCGTGACTGTGATGACATCACGCTTGCGCTCAGCAAGTGATATTACTGGCTTTTCCGCATCTGCTGGAAAGGTATTTATGGCATCAACCCGACTTTTTACATCCGCCAACATTTCTCTTGGGTCATAGCCGTTGTCAACTTCAATATTTACATTGGCGCCGCCTTCTGAAGAGCGGCTAGAAATTTGTTTTATGCCCTCTAAGTCTTGTACAGCCTCTTCAATACGAATAGACACTCCCTGCTCTACATCTTCAGGGGTTGCACCGCGCAATGACATGCTGATGCTAATTCTATCTGTTTCAAAAGAAGGGAATACTTCCAGCGGGATCTTGGTCGACATAGCAAACAAACCACCAAACAATATTGATAGCATCAATAAGTTTGCTGCGACGGGGTTGCGTGTAAACCAGGCTATCATATCCCAGTCTCCCGAGCTTGGCGCTCTCGCTCTGCAAGCAGTTGCTTAATGCTTACGCCGCGCTCCGCTGCTATTTTTTTCAATCTACGCTTTTGTTTGTCTGTAAGTTGCTGCCACTTTGGGGATTCAAAAGCCGACCCTTGCTCACCTTGATCATTGCGCAGTGCAACAGGTGTACCCGAACTTACTTGCCCCAAAGACGTCGTTACTAAACGCATTCCCTCACTAATTCCGGAGCGCACAATCGCAAACTCATCGTTTTGCCACGCCAACGAAATATCTCTACGCATAAGTAAGTTCTGCTCATCTAGTACATACACGTAGCTGCCTTGATAAATGGCGCTGCTTGGTATGGTAATGGCATTTTCTAGGGTTTTTCCTTCAATTTTTGCATTAACGTATTGGCCAATCTTAATCGCAAAGTCACCTTGTTGATTAACAGAAAATGGATCGTCTATTTGTGCGACCACGTACAACTGCTGTGACAACTCACTAATTGCGCCTTCTGTACGGACGATTTTACCTTGCCATTGCTGGGCTTTGACCAAATCCGAATACAAAGTAACAGACAGGCTGTTTATGTGGTCGTCACTGTCTCTGTAATGCTCAGGCAAACGCATAAATGCCAAGTCTCGATTGTTTATGGGTAGCCTTATTTCTACATAATCCGTCGCATAGATTTCAGCTAGTTGGCTATTACTAGAAACAACCTGTCCTAAATCAACCTTCTTATTTAAAATGCGACCCGCGAATGGGGCTAGGATACGTGTGCGTTCTAACGCTAACTCGGCCTTAGTCAATTTGGCTTGAGCGGACAATACATTTGCTTTTTGCGCTTCTAACTGCGGCTTTCTGAGCACAAGCTCACCGGCCTGCCCACCATCACCTAAGCGTTGCCAGTCAATTTGTGCTTGCTTCCCCCTTGCTTGCTCTTCTAATAAACTTTGTTTAGCGCCGAGTAATGCGGCTTTGGCAACCTGAACTTCTGCTTGATAATCTCTATCATCAATTTGTAATAACAGTTCCCCTTTTTCAAAAAAACCACCATCTCTGAAGCTATTGCTAATAAAGCTGATTTCACCTGAAACCTGTGCAACCAATACACTTTGTGTACGCGGCTTAACAACCCCATAACTATCAAGTGCCATAGCAAACGGTTTTGCTTGTATCACTTCAAAATCCACCACCATTTGCGCCTGCGCTTTACTCTTACCTCTTTTTGCTTGAGGCGGATTAGAAGTAATAAATACAACCAGTAGAACAGACATTGTCAGTATAGCTACAGGTAAGATTATTCGTTTAGCCAATGTCATTGTTTACATCCTTAGGCTCTGTTTGCTGAAAATCACCACCCAATGCAAGGTGCAGTTCAACTCGATTTTTAATTAACTCGTTTTTGATAGAAATGAGGCTGCTCTTTGCATCAAATGCACGTTTTTGCGCATCTAATACCGTGGTGTAACTCACCAAGCCTTTTTGATATTGTTCAAATGAAAGTTGCTCAGCTAACTGAGCGTTTTTTTCTGCGATTAAGGTTTCTTGATAGCGCTTTTTCAGCGCAACTTCCGCGCTGATACCATTTTCAACATCACTAAACGCTTCTTGCAGGTTGTTCAAGTATTGAAGCTCCAGCGACTTAAGCTGGGCTCTGGCGATTTCTTCCCTCGCAGCCAGTTTGCCCGCATTAAATAGCGGCGCAGAAATACTCGATAACAGTGACCAACCAGCCGCAGAAAAAGACAATACATCGTCAAGTTGCTCGCCACTGGGTCCATAACCGGCGCTCAATTTTAGACTTGGGAAACGCTGTTTGTGAGCAAAAGCTAGCGCAGCATCTTGTGCTAATAGCTGATACCAGCTAGCCAATAGCGCGGGCTTGCGGCTAACCAATGTAGATGGTACGCCCGTTGAAAGCGTTGAATCTAACAGCGGCAGTGGCGCGTTAACAGCTAACATTCCACTTGGATACTCTCCTACCAAACGCTCCAACTTTCGAACCCGAGTCTCTACCACTGATTTCTGTTGCGCTAATTTTGCTTGCTCATTGTTGAGCTCTGTGCGAGCGAGATAAACATCGAGTGCACTGTTAAGACCTTGCCTATACCCAGACTCAATGATGTCCAAGTTTTGCTCAACCACAGCCAAACGATCATTTAACAATTGCTGTTGAGTTTGCCCTTCTATGACAGCAAACCAGCTAATTACGACATCTGCGACCAAATTATGTGTTTGCTGCTCATAATTTGCCAAACTCGCCATCACTGTAAGATTGGCTTGCCGTTCTTCTTCACTCAGTTTGCCCCAAAGATCAAGCTCATAGCCAACTTTAAGATCAAGTGCATGTTCAGTTGAAAAGGTGTTAGACGACGATTTACGCCTCACGCTATCAAGTGATATATCGAGTGTTGGCCACAGCGCACTGCCACTGACAACCAACTGCTGCTTCGCAACGTCTATGTCTATGGCCTGCTGCAACAAAACCAAGTTACTGCTCAATGCAGTTGTTACCAATTGATGTACTTGAGGTTCGGTAATTTGCTCCAGCCAACTTGGTTTTACAGGGCCGCTTGTATGTTGATACTTCCACGACGCGGGTATTTTTAATTTTGAACGATACTCTTCGTCAATTTGATGCGTCGATTGGCAACCGAGTAGTAAGCTCGACAATGCTATCGCCAACGAGGTTTTTAGCCACATTATTACAATTCCTATAGGCTCAACTCTACTATTCTATTTTAGTGTACTGTGTGAAATTGCACGTCCTCAATGAACTTTACATAGACTTACATTACACCAACTCCATGAGCGTAAAAGCACAGCATTCATACCATTGTGAGCCTCTTATAGATCAGTTTTAATCGTTTTTAGATGGCAACAGTATGCTGTTCAGGAATTCAAGCTTAGGTGTGGAAACTTTTATCGGAGAAAATAAAAATCAACTTATAAAGTATTTTAATTATTAAATATAACCTCTTGGAATATAGATAATCGAAATATTTTTTTCATTCGAACTGTTATTTCTTGATCAATCTGCTTGTTTATTAACGTGAACGATTCAACAGATTGGAAATATATAATGAATAATAAATTAAATATTGTTACCGCCGGTTTACTATTAGCACTTGGGCAAGCAAGCGCACAAACATTTGATAATAGTGTGCAAGAATATGACCCGACAAAACATGTCTGGGAATACACTTATAAACTGGCTGATGGCGACCCTCTTGTTGTTCATCAATGGCACCTTCAAAACACGGGCCAATCTGCTGGTGCAATTACTCCTGGAGTGGCAGGTATTGATTTGAACTTAGACTTTACACATCGCCGTGGTATTTTGGGTCAAGGGATCAATATTGCTGTTATTGATGATGGCCTTGCTACCTACCACCCAGACCTTGCGCCAAACGTGGTACAAGGCAACACGCCTAATCCTAACCCTTACATCTATCAGTACGAATCAAGAGGCCGTCTGAGTATTGACGACCACGGTACAAAAGTTGCTGGGATCGCGGCAGCTGCTGCATACAACGGCCAAGGTGGCCGAGGAGTAGCACCGAATGCCACGCTGACAGGTGTAAACTACATAGGTAAAGAAAGCAATATTAACAGCCGCACGCTTGCCATCCGCTCTGTTATGGATATGGATGGTGCTGTTCAACCTATGAATAAACTCACAGACGCGCGCGTTATCAACCAAAGTATCGGTTATTCATTTTCTGACGCTAGCATCTATGGTGATTACCGTGCATTCTTTGATGATATTGACGCTGTAACTAAAAGAGCAGTAACGGAGAGTCACGGTGGTCGTGGTGCAATGGCTGTTAAATCAGCAGGTAATAGCCACTACATTGGTGGTCGTTGGCTAGACAGAGACAATGGTCTTTTGACACTAATTTACCCTAATGGCTATGCACTACCAGCATATGACGCGTCAATTGCAGATCCGACAAATGCCAATTTCTGGAACTTAACGGTTTCTGCACTGAATGCAAAAGGTAATTTAGCGGCTTATTCTACAGGTGGTTCAGCGGTGTTATTAACAGCGCCAGCTGGTGAATGGGGACGTTATAGCCCTGCGACAGTGACCACAGCTCTACCTAAGTGGTGCACAGATGCAACGGAAACACAATGTGAAGAGCCAATGTACGCATTTAACATGAATGGTACTTCAGCTGCAGCACCTGCTCTATCTGGCGCGGTTGCACTTATCATGTCGGCAAACCACCAGCTATCTTGGCGTGATGTAAGACACCTAATGATCACTACTGCAACAAAAGTAGATGCTGATGCACAACCTCGCATGATTGGTGATTACGAAGCTATCCCAAGCTGGCAAGTGAATGGTGCAGGTCACGCGTTCCATTATGACTATGGTTTTGGTTTGGTTAATGTAGATGCGGCAGTTGAAAAAGCACTACAAACAGGTCCTATCCTAGGTGACCTACAAATCAAGTCATATGACGTGCCGGTAAAAGCAGACGCGTTTATTTACGATGGCGATTTCACTGGTACTGAATCAGTTCACACACAAACTGATGACCTAACAGTTGAAGCCGTTCGTGTACACTTAAGCTTAGATCATGAGCGTCTTGGGGACTTATCTGTTGAGCTTATTTCACCTAGTAACACGCGCAGTGTCATTTTAACCGCTGGTACAGACATCGAAGGCAATCAGTTCAATGACAATGTGATCCTTTCGAACCATTTCTATGGTGAGTCAGCAAAAGGTGATTGGAAACTACGTATCATCGATACAAATGCAAAAGACTCATGGTCTGAAAGAGTATACGACCTAGGCACAGGTAAATTTGTTGAAGGTTCAAAAACGGTTATTCCACAACGTGGCGATAAAGTACAACCTAACAATACTAAACCAGGTCAGTTAACTGGCTGGAGCATTACGTTCTACGGTCATTAATCATTGACTCAAAAAGGGCTATTACGATAGCCCTTTTTGCGTTCCAGTTTAAATTCTTACCTGATAAAAGTATAGTATAGGTTAAACACTTCGAATTTATAACTTCTTCGCTTATAACTTTAGTTAACCTTACTGCTTTTAATTCACAGATTTTCTATTTAAGAACAGCGTAAAAACCTTAATCAAGCATAACCAGATGCATAGCATTTCCAACCAGGTCCTATATCCATCTGAAAACAACGCACAGAAGGACTATTAGTTGAATTAGCTAACTTCCTCCACTGTGCAATCACAGCAGTGGTTGTCGTTGATTTATATGGCCCAAAAGTAAAGGTTGTGACAAACTCTGCAGCAGAAGCATTAGCAGATCCGCATAGTAATACCGCAAAAGCTATTTTTGCAAGTAACTTCATAGTGTTAAATCCTTTTTGATGAATATGGAGCAATTTCATTAAGAGCAACTATGGTTTGACTTAAAATATTAGCCAAACTCTTGTATGTAATTGCATTTATTTGAGTAGAGTATATTAGCAGCGATTATTAACCAATAATGCGAATAGAAATCTGTAAAACACTACTTAAATTGGCAACAACTCATTGCAACTTTTGAAATCATTAATTAAAAACACGCCCTTGAAATTCTGATTAAAAAGCCAAAAGAGCCATTCAAAAATAATACAAAAACAAACGCCATCCTATTGATTTATATTCAAGGTTAATTTGATTGGTTCACCAACTTATAGAAGCCACAATGAAAAAATTAGTAATAACTTAATAAGTTAAGGAGCTACTTAAGAAAATATAAAGTTACTGTGAAGACTTCTTCCCATATAAGAAAATATTAATATTTTCAGATGAAAAATAAGTATAAGACGTGAGGAAATACCAAACTCAGTTGGTATTTCCTAATTAAGAGGATTAACTATAGTATGCTTCGCCTGCTTCCGCTTTCGCTTTCAGCGGCTCTGATGGCGTGAATACATCGTTTTCAGTTGCATAAGTAGACAACTCTGAACACACTTTATTGATACCGCGTTTATCCATGTAGCTAAATGGACCGCCTAAGAATGGTGGGAAGCCAATACCAAAAATTGCACCAATATCGCCATCTCGAGCAGAGGCGATAATCCCTTCATCTAAACATCGAGATGCTTCATTTAGCATCTGCGCAACACAGCGGTTAGCAATTTCTTGCTTATTCAAACGTGGAGCCTGCGTGATCCCTAACAAAGCATAAACCGATTCGTCGACAGTCTTGCCTTTTTTCCCTTCATAAGAATAAAAACCGCGTCCAGTTTTCCTACCTAGGCGTTTATTGTCTATCATACGTTCAAATGCATTTGGCGCTTTGAAACGATCACCAAGCTCTTTTTCAAGAATTGGCGCTATTTTAGACCCAATATCAATGCCGACTTCATCGAGTAGTGCAAGAGGCCCAACCGGAAAGCCAAACTCTACAAGTGCTTGATCGATTTTCTCAATTGGTTCACCGGCAAGCAGTAGATTAGCAGCTTCATTTACATACGGTGCCAAAATACGATTCACATAAAAGCCTGCTTTATCTTTCACTACAATCGGTGTTTTACCCTGCTTTCGTGCAAAGTTCACTGTCTTTGTTATGGTTTCTTGAGACGTACTCATATGAGGGATAATCTCAACCAACGGCATTTTCTCTACTGGGGAGAAGTAATGTAATCCAATCACATTCTCAGGGCGCTCAGCTTTTTCTGCAATTTGTGCAATTGGCAGCGATGAAGTATTACTGGCGAATATCGTTGACTCTGAACACTCACGCTCAATATCTGCAACCATACCCTGCTTCAATGCAAGATCTTCGAAAACAGCTTCAATGACAATATCAACATGCTCAAAACCACTGTAATCTGTCGTGCCAGTGATGCTGTTCATGGTCGATTGCATTTCGGCTTTAGATAAAATACGGCGTTTTTGCTTTTTAGATAAAATCTTGTAGCTGTAGTTTAGGGCATTGCTGATCCCTTGATGCGCTACATCTTTAATACGTACTCGTACGCCTGCTTTTGCAGCACTAACATGGGTGATCCCCGCCCCCATCAAACCGCCACCTAAAACTGCAGCACGTGCGATGCTTGTCTTGTCGTCACTTTGCCACTCTTTTTTCATCTCTGTGGTAGCAAAGAAAATTCCACGCAAAGAGCGTGACACATCTGTCATTACAAGATCTGCAAAGCCTTCCGCTTCAGTTTTGTATGCTTTTAATTCATCTAATTCGACAGACGCCCTTACTGCCTTAATGATTGCAAGTGGAGCCGGATAGTGACCCCCAGTCTTCTTCTCGACATTATCTTGTGCTTTTTTGAAGATAATATTTCGGCCAAATGGATTGGATTCAAGCAATTGACTGAGTTTATCTAGCTTTGGCTTGCGAGCCTTTGGCTTACCTTTTCGAGCAAGTTTGACCGCGACATCCATCAAAATGCTGTGCGGAACACTTTCATTGACCAGACCAGCTTTTGCAGCTTGTTTTGCGCGCACTTGTTTACCCGTTAGCATCCATTCCAGCGCTTTTTGGATACCCACCAACTTAGGCAAGCGTTGTGTACCGCCACCACCGGGTAACAAACCAAGTTGCACTTCTGGTAAGCCCAACTTTGTTTTGTCATCATTTGTACACACGCGATAGTCACACGCTAATGCAAACTCCAACCCGCCGCCTAAAGCTGCTCCATGGATGGCCGCGACTGTTGGGAAAGGCAGTGCCTTCATTTTAAAAAATGCCTGCTGACACATTTCTGATAGGCGCAATGCATCTTCTCGTGTATGCGCATTGTCAAGCATCTTGATGTCTGCACCTGCAATGAAGTTGTCAGATTTACCACTGACAAACACCATACCAGTTACGTCATCTTTTTTTCCTTTTTCAAGAATTTCGAGCAACTCATCGGCGAAGGAATCACGTAATGTATTCATTTTTTCGCCCGGCACATCAATTGTTACCAATGCAACTTTATGGCTGTTTAATTCATAACTAAATACTGACATTTATGCACTCTCCAATACAAATGCTGCACCCAATCCACCAGCCGCACAAGCTGTTGTCAATGCGAGCCCACCACCTCGGCGTTTTAATTCATTTAAGCTTTGAGTGATAAGCCTCGCGCCTGTTGCCGCAAATGGGTGACCATAAGCTAAAGAGCCACCATTGACATTAAACTTGTCCATATCAATCTCACCTATTGCTTTACTGCGTCCAAGTTTCTCTTGAGCAAACTTATCTGAAGCAAACATTTTGACGTTAGCCAACGCTTGGGCTGCAAACGCTTCATGCATCTCAATTAAGTCAAGGTCTTTTAATTCGATACCAGCTCTATCTAGGGCCAACGGCGTTGAATGAGCTGGACCCATGAGCATGTCTTCATGTACGCCAATCGCAGAAAACGCATATGAACGCACATAGCCTAAAATTTCATATCCTAGGGCTTTTGCCTTACTTTCACTCATCATCAATACAGCTGCTGCACCATCAGTAAGAGGCGTCGCATTAGCCGCGGTCACAGAGCCATGTTTTCTGTCAAACACAGGGCGAAGTTTTGCATACCCTTCAAGTGACGAGTTAGCACGAATGTTATTATCTTTGTCGATAAAACCTTTATATGGTTCTACGTGCGCGGTCATAACTTCTTGCGACAATAGCCCTGCATCCCAAGCTTTTGCAGCTAAAGAGTGAGAGCGGTGCGCCAATGCATCTTGCTCTTCACGGCTAATACCGTGTGTTTTTGCCATTTGCTCAGCTGTGTCACCCATTGACAACCCCGTTGAATATTCAGCAACTGCTGGGGGAACAGGTAATAAATCTTTTAAGCGCAATTGAGAGAAAATCTTCAAACGCTGGCCTAATGTTCTGGCTTTGTTTAAATCAACTAGGCTACCTGCTAGTTTTTTGCTTACACCGATCGGCAATACTGAAGAAGAGTCCGCGCCACCAGCAATACCGACAGCGGTATGACCTGCAATGATAGACTCAGCAACATTAGCAACCGCTTGAAAGCTTGTCGCACACGCTCGAGAAACCGAATACGCATCAACGGATACAGGCATACCCGTGCCAAGTACTATTTCCCGTGCAATATTCGGTGCTTCAGGCATCTGTACAACTTGCCCAAAAACTAACTGGTCGATTTCTTTTTTATCTATGTTTAGGCGTTCCAGCATTTCATTGACCACAGTTTTACCTAGGTCTAGTGCAGGTACGTGGTGGTAAGCCGTGGCTTGTTTTGCAAAAGGAGTACGTAGGCCACTCACAATAGCGATACGGTCTCCGTTTATTGTTTTTAGAATGTTTTGTTCAGACATGAATTTTGCTCTCCCGCTGACAGGTCTGACCTGTTATTTTAATCCGATTCTAAACAACCGAATCCATTCTGCCAATAGAAAAATGGAAATTGTCTGTAAAATCACAGCGCAAATTAAACTTAGCGTGAATTTTGAACAAATCAAAAAGCGTCTGAAAAATATATTAAAAATATGGAACTAAACCAAATAATACGGTCTAAGAAAAATGTGAAAATCCACCTCAAAAGCTTGAGTTTTCCGTTTCAATCCATATAAATAAGCAACAAATTTGTCATAACAAGGACAAACAAGCATGGCAGTTAATGAGTTTACTGAATTAAAAAAATACTTAGACACCCAAATTTTAGGTCAACCTGACTTAACCGAAGCACTTTTAATCGCAATTTTGGCAGACGGCCACCTATTAGTTGAAGGCCCACCAGGGCTTGCAAAAACTCGTGCGGTGAATGCACTCGCCAAAGGCATAGAAGGCAGCTTTCAACGCGTTCAGTTTACACCTGACTTGTTACCGGCAGATATAACAGGCACTGATATTTACAGACAACAAACCAGTGAGTTTGTATTTGAGAAAGGCCCGCTTTTCCATAACCTTGTACTTGCAGACGAAATTAACCGCGCACCAGCTAAAGTTCAATCAGCTTTACTTGAAGCCATGGCAGAGCGTCAGGTCACTGTGGGGAAGACAACTTATCCACTTCCTGAACTCTTTATGGTTATGGCGACTCAAAACCCGTTAGAGCAAGAAGGTACCTATCCGTTACCAGAAGCACAACTAGACCGCTTTTTATTACACCTCAATATTGACTACCCACAAGCGCAAACAGAGTTAGAGATCCTCCGTTTGACACGCGGTGAAGCGCTAAGTACAGAAGTGGTGAAGTTTAGCCCGATTAGTCAACAAACGTTATTCGAGGCAAGAAAGAAGGTGCTAGAACTACATTTGGCCGAGCCGCTTGAGCAATATTTGGTACAACTTATAATTGCAACCCGTGAAGCAGCCAAATTGGACGCACAACTTGGCGCTTGGATTGAACTAGGTGCAAGTCCAAGGGCGACAATTGCTTTAGATAAATGTGCCCGTGCCCACGCTTGGTTGCAACAACGTGACTTTGTCACGCCAGACGACATCCAGGCCGTTTTACATGATGTTCTGAGACACCGTATTATTCTGAGCTACGAAGCCCAAGCGGATGGTATTACCAAAGATCAAGTGATCAGCCGCATTCTCGAGCTAGTGCCCGTACCTTAAGGTTTAAACACCACCTATGAAAGCAAATATTGATATACAAAGCTGGTTTGCAAATTGCCATAGCAATGGTGTTGAACTTGGGCTCAAAGAGTTACTCTACTACAAGAGTAAATCTCGACTTCTCGACTTAAAACCTAAAGGTCATATTCGCAGTGCGCAAGCGGGACAATATCTCGCACCGCATAAGGGTCGAGGTATGGAATTTGCCGAAGTGCGTCAATACCAATATGGCGATGATATTCGCGCCATAGACTGGCGCGTCACGGCGCGAACAGGAGAAGCACATACCAAGCTCTATCAAGAAGAAAAAGAGCGCCCTGTTTTTATCTTTACAGACTTATCAAATAGCATGCTATTTGGCAGTCAACTACTGCTCAAGTCCGTACAAGCAGCACATTTGAGTGCCCTCGTCGCTTGGTCGGCGTCTCAACGAGGCGACAGGTTAGGCGGCGTGGTCTTCTCTGAACACAGCCACCATGAGCTCAAACCAACAGCCAGAGACAAAGGTGTACTCGCGTTTTGTCACCAATTGTGTGACGTTCATGAAACAAGCTTAGTTAACCGCGACAATAAAAACACCAGTCGTTTTAATGATAACCTGAAACGCCTTAAGCATTTGGCAAAGCCGGGAAGTTTAATTTACCTCATTTCTGATTTTTCCGAGTTAAATGATGAGAGCTTTTCATTACTCGAAGGCTTGAGTCGCCATTGTGAGTTAATAGGCTGCCAAGTAAGTGATCCTTTTGAGCATGCTCTTCCTGCATACAGTGAAGCAATCGAAGTCCAAGGCACCAATAGCGCATGGACCTTACCCTTAAGCGACAAACAATTCAGAGACAAATTTGCCAAACGTGCGCAAGATGTCTTTAGTGCTCGGTTAAAACGTTTGCAACGCGCAGGCATGACGATGCTCAACTTCTCGGCCGATACGCCATTAGAATCTCAGCTTTCTAGGTAACTACAATGAATCCATCTCCATTAGATGCCTTACATGATGTCTTGCCACCTGAGCAGGTAAATTGGTGGCCCCTATCACTGCCAACATGGGCACTTATTATCACCTCAACGCTGATACTTTTGCTATGCAGCTTCTACTTGTATCGCAGCTGGCAATACGGCGCAGCTAAGCGAGAAGCTATCAAGCTCAGTCAATTAGAAATAAAAGATGCACTGGCATTACACGGTTTACTAAAAAGGCTAACAAAACACTACTATGGTGCCACGGTGGCGGCTCAATCAACGTCCAATTGGTGCCAAACCTTGAACTTGTTGTCAAAAGCACAGTTTAGTGAACAAGATATTGCTTCATTATATAAATCAGATAACAAAAACGATCAGGTTGAAAAACTAATGATGGCAATAAAGACGTTTAAAACCAAGGAGCGCTTAGATGTTTGAATTTGAGTGGCCACTGGCATTTTTACTGCTGCCACTACCTTGGCTCATAGCCAAATTAAAACCCATTCCGGCTAGAACCCAGCAGAAAATCCGTATGCCCAGTTATGCAAGTCTGGGCGGCATGGGTACGCAAGAACAATCGTTTTCCCGGAATAAAAACTGGCTTGAAATGCTCATCTGGCTGTTACTAGTTACTGCACTGAGCAATCCCACTTGGTTAGACGACCCTATTACGTTACCAAGCGAAGGCAGAGATATTATGCTCGCGGTCGACTTATCTCACTCAATGGCGGAAGAGGACATGGAGTATAACGGCCGTTACATAGACCGCTTATCAGTTGTAAAAGCTGTACTGGGTGACTTCATAGAGCAGCGCCAAGGCGACAGACTTGGCCTTATCTTATTTGCTGATACCGCATTTTTACAAACCCCCTTAACCAAAGACATAAATACAGTTAGTCAAATGCTTCAAGAGTCACAAATTGGCTTGGTCGGTAGAGCAACCGCCATTGGTGATGCGCTAGGCCTTGCAGTAAAACGATTCAACCAAAAAGAAGAAAGCAATCGCATTTTAATCTTACTCACTGATGGTCAAAATACCGCTGGAAACTTACAACCGGAAGAGGCACTCATCTTAGCGCGTGAAGAAGGTATTAAAGTGTACACCATTGGCGTTGGCTCAGACGGGCGCAGGAATATGGGGTTCTTTTCTTTGGGCAGCATGTCAGGAGCAAGTATAGATGAGCAAACACTCACCCATATTGCCGATGAAACTGGTGGTCGCTACTTTCGAGCTAAAGACGTGCAAGGTTTACAACAAATTTATTCTGAGCTAGACAACTTAGAGCCTATTTCTGCTGAAGACGAAACCTTTCGACCCAAGCTCGCACTATTCTATTTGCCTTTAATGGCTGCATTAGCAATATGGGCCATCGCCCTATTGATTCGTTTTGCAAAACAGTGGAGGCGAGGTAATTAATATGACCGAATTTCAATTTATTCGACCTGACCTGCTTTGGCTGCTGCTCCCGTGGTTGGTGATAAGCCTACTGCAGTGGTATAAAAGAACAAGCAACAAACAGTCTCAAATTATTGCCCCACATCTGGCGAAAGTAGTACTTACCGAAGGAGAGCAGACTAAATCGAGCCATTCCTCATGGCTAACCAGTTTAATCCTGTTGCTGGGCATACTTGCTGCAGCGGGACCAAGTATTGAGAAACAAAGCGTCCCTGTATTTACCACAAAGCAAGCTCGCGTTTTAGTGATGGATATGTCTTACTCCATGTACTCAACCGACATTGCGCCTAACAGGCTTACACAGGCCCGTTTTAAAACTCTGGATATGTTAAAGCAATTTAATGAGGGTGATACCGCGTTAGTCGCTTATGCGCAAGACGCTTTTATTGTGTCACCATTAACCAGTGATGTTAATACTTTAGAAAACCTAGTGCCGAGTATTAGTCCAGCCATTATGCCAGGCAAAGGCGCTAACGTTTTGGCAGGTATAGATCAGGCAAAGAATCTACTTGAGCAAGCAGGATACCCATCGGGTGAAATCGTTCTTATCACTGACGAAGTTGAATTGGAAGATGCCCAAGATATCCATAGCATGTTGAGTGGAACAGGATACACACTCCATGTTTACGGTGTTGGCACAGCCCAAGGCGCTCCGATCAGCGTACCAGAGGGTGGATTTTTGAAAGACAGATATGGGCAAATTGTAGTACCCAAACTATACGTAGATAGGCTTCGTTCGCTAGCACAACGTTTAGGTGGAAAATATGCAACTTATTCGCCAGACAGCTCGGACATTGAAACTTTTGCCTCCAACAATACTCAAGATATTGAAACACCCAAAGAGCCAAATGAAACGCTATGGCGTGTCGATGCCGGTAAATACCTTTTATTCGTCATCGTACCTTTGGCATTGATCGCATTCAGAAATAGCGCTGTTGCTTTGAGTATATGTGCCTTAGCTTTTCTACCCAGTCAACCAACTTACGCGGCGGATTGGCAATCATGGTTTAAAAATACGGACCAAAAAGCCCTTTCAGCATACCAAGCTGAAGATTTCGAACAGGCAACTAACGCTCAAAACGCAGCTCTCAAAGGTGCTGCACTGTACAAACAAGGCCAGTATGAGCAAGCTGCACAGGCACTTCAACATGCCAATACCGCAATCGGCCAATATAACTTAGGGAATGCGCTAGCTCACTTAGGAAAGTTAGATGAAGCAGTTGAAGCTTATGAACAAGCGCTAAATTTGAACCCCAACTTGAATCAAGCGCAAGAAAATAAAGAACTGCTTGAGCAGATCAAAGAGCAACAATCGCAACAAAATCAAGATCAAAGCAACCAAGACCAGAACCAGCAGTCCTCCGAGCAACAGCAAGACAATCAGCAAGGTGAAGGACAGGAACAGCAGCAATCAGACCAGCAAAATGGTCAAAATAGCGAATCTCAAGACGGCCAAGAAAATGAGTCTGAACAAGAGCAAAATGAGCAGTCAGATCAAACAAATAGCAGTGAACGGTCTGAGCAACAAAATCAAAATAACCCAGAATTAGCTGACAAACAGTCAGGTAAAGAAGAGGAACAATCACAAGAGCAAGCTGAGCAAAAAGCTGCGCAACAACAAGCTCAACCTCAGCAAGCTGAGCCGCAAGAAGGTGAACAAACACAAAGTTTGACACCTTCACAAATGAGGGAGCTCACCCCTGAAGAAAAGGAAAAGGCGCAACAGTTGGACCAGCTTCTGCGCAGAGTGCCGGATGATCCGGCTATTTTGTTAAAGAACAAAATGCTTTTAGAATCACGACAAAGACAACAACAGAGACAACCAGTAGGAGCTGAAAAATCATGGTAATGCGATTTGCAATCTGTTTTATTATTTTCGCTGTCGCACTGCCCGCTTTGGCCATTGACAGATTGACGGCCAGTGTTGACAAAAACCCTGTGTTGGTTGGTGAATACTTTACGTTGACAATTGAAGCCAATGGTAAAGTCTCAGGGCAAATGCCTGACACTTCAGCCATCGCACAAAACTTTATTACGGGCCCTGTTAGTACCAGCTCACGTACTCAGATCATCAACGGTAGTATGAGTAGTGCAACAAGCTGGCAAATGCAGGTTATGTCTCGAAGTGCAGGTGAGTTCACTATTCCTGCATTTGAAATATCAGGTGCCAAGAGCCAACCAATCAACCTGCGCGTTGTAGCCAGAGAGGCGGATGACAGCCAGCAAAAAGACGTATTTGTCACCACAGAGCTCAACCCTCAATCGTTATATGTGCAACAAGCAGCACTCTATACAGTAAAACTATTCATTGGTAAGGATTTACTTGAAGCACAAATGACCCCACCATCAATGGAAGATGGCTCTATCACTGCAATGGGTCAACAAGAAGAAAACTACGAAGTGCTAGATGGTCGCCGTTATCGAGTTATCACCAGAGAGTATTTAATACAACCACAAAAAAGTGGTAGTTATACAATCGAAGGGCCCATTTTCAACGGCCAAGTACGGGAAGAATATCGCAGAATGGCCGTAAGTGCCGTCGGTGATTCAATAGATGTGGAAATAAAGCCCATTCCTGATAACTATCGCGGCGCATGGCTGCCAAGCGAATTAGTTAATCTTGCAGAAGAATGGCAACCCGAGGATAACCAAGTAGTTGTTGGTTCTCCGATTACTAGAACATTTACATTGACAGCCTTAGGTATAACCAAAGAACAATTGCCCGATATTGAAGTACCCAGTGTAGATGGTTTTAGAATTTATCCAGACGAAACAGACCGTAATCAAATGGCACGTGATGGGCGAGTCATTTCGCAAATGGTTGCATCTTATGCCCTACTCCCGCAAAAACCGGGGACATATACACTGCCAGAACTAAAACTCCCTTGGTTCAACACAGTAATAAATCGCGTGCAATATGCCACTTTACCAGCCAGAACCATTGAAGTTGTCGCTGATCCCAATCAACCACAACAACCTATCGCTCAATCACAACCCAGTATGGTTTCCCAAACGCCTGCGCAACAATCCATCACTGACCCCCAAATAGTGTACAAGGAAGCAGAAAAATCTTGGTTAGACTGGGGACTAATGGGGTTAGGCTACCTTTTATGGTTTGTAACCTTGGCCTTGTGGCTTTTGAAAAAACCAGCCAAACCAGTAGCTGTTCCCTCAAGCGGATCAGAGGTTGCCGCTAATACAGATGTGACAGTGAGACTAAAACAATTGGGTAAAGCGGCCAAACAAGGCGACAACAGTCAGTTTTATACTTTGCTACGCCAATATGTCGAACTTGCGTTTGACCAGACACTCAAATCATGGTTAGACCAGCAAAGCCCCGAAATTCGGGAACAAATTGCAAAATTGCAGGCTTGCCTTTATAGTGCAAATAAGCAACAAGTCGATCTAGTGGCGCTATACAATCAAGTGTGTAAAATTAAAAAGCGTTCAAAATCAGATACTAAGAATAGCTTAGAGAAGTTGTACTAAAAAATATGGCAAAAAATGAAATAATATTGCTAAAGGCAAGGTCTAGTTAGCATGACCCAAAAACAAAAACGTTACGAATCTTTGGTTCAGGTTTACCATACGGAGTTATACCGCTTTGCTTATTGGTTATGCCAAGATCCAACCATTGCAGAGGATTTGGTTCAGGAAACATTTTTACGTGCATGGCGCTCATTAGACGCACTGCAAGATGAAAAAGCAGCCAAATCCTGGTTATTAACTATTTTACGACGAGAAAATGCACGTCGTTTTGAGAGAAAACAATTTGATTACGCTGATGTCGAGAACGACACATTGGTCGACACCAAAAGTACAGCGTTAGATGATGAAATGGAACAAACTGTCGTACAAAGGCAAATTAGTCGATTAGCTCCAGAATATAGAGAGCCACTTTTACTGCAAGTTGTGATGGGGTGCTCAGGAGACGAGATCGCGGACATTTTAGAATTAAACAAAAATACAGTAATGACAAGACTGTATAGAGCAAGAAATCAGCTAAAAGAGGCACTAACTAACGTGAATGAATCAGCAAAGGGGGCATCAAACTGATGGATGATTTAGAATTTCGCCGTCGCCTGTTCGCCGATCCAAGCGATGAGCAACTTATAGACGAAGCGGAACAAGATCCAGCTAAAAAGCGTTTGCTTGACGAGGCGCAAGATTTCGACGCCTTGCTAGGTAATGCGTTAAATGTGCCTGTACCCGATGATTTGCAGGCAAAGCTGCTGAAAAACATGGAATCTGAGTCTGACACACAGTCATCGGAAAACGTTGTACAGCTATCTTGGTATAAGCGTTTTACTGTGCCAATTGCCTCAGCTGCATCGGTCGCTTTAGCTGTAATGGTGTATTTCAGTACAGTTGTGCCAACGCCTTTATACGCTGGCGAGCATGCTCTAGAACACGTTTATTATGAAGAAAGCGCTTTAAAGCTGAGTAAAGAAGTCACTTTGCAAGTGGTTAACGAAAAGCTTGCTATGCTCGGTGGTAAACTTGAGTCACTTCCCGGTAAAGTAACATATGCTACTTTTTGTAATTTTAAAGGTCAGCGCAGCTTGCACTTAATCTTTCAATCAGATCACGGGCCGATGACGGTATTTATTGTACCAAGTGAAAGTAATGATTACCGTCAAGGTGATACTCAATTTAACGATGATCGTTACAGTGGCTCAATCAATAAAGGAGCAAATGCAGACACCATTTTAGTTGCAAAATTGGGCGCTCCTCTCGATAAATATCAAGGAGAAGTCAACGACTCCTTACGTTGGCTGTAAAACAGGGCGTGTAAAGCGCCCTTTTTGTTCCCGAATCAATCCTATTTCAGTTCAATTTCTTGTCTAATTTCATTAGAATGACAAACAGTATTTAAACTTAGAGGAAAACCATGAAACAATTTTTTGTTTTATTGACTATCGTTTCGATGTTATTTGCAACAGCTTTTGACGCTGAGGCTCGTAAGAAGTTTGGCGGCAAGAAAAAAGGCAAAACACATCAGACATCCACTGTACAACAAAAAAAGCAAGTTGATACTAAATCTCTTGCTGCACAGCAAGGCACTAAAAAGAAATCGAGTAAAAAAGGCATTATGGCTGGTGTTTTAGGTGGTCTGCTAGCAGGTGGCCTGATCGCTGCAATGATGGGTGATGATTTTGAGGGTTTCCAATTCCTTGAGATGATCCTATTCGCCATCGCAGCATTTGTTCTTTTCAAAGTCATAATGGGCTTTATGCGCAAAAAGCAACAGCCACAAATGGCAGGAGCTCCTAACTTTGGTCAGCAACAACAGCAGCAAAACCAAAGCTTCTCGCAACCTCAGCAATTTCAAGCAAACCAGACTGGCGGAGGATTTGGAGCACAACAAGAAGTACCATTTAACTTGCCACGTGATTTCGACGTAAACGGCTTCCTACAAGGTGCTCGTTCGCACTACCAAACAATTCAAACCGCTTGGAACAAGAAAGACTACGCAACAATGGCTGAATACTTGAGCCCAGAGCTTGTTGAAGAGTTCCGTCAAGAGCGTGAGCAGCAAGGCGACGTGGCAACGGAAGTTATGTTTGTTGATGCAGAACTTGCTCGTGCTGATGTAAATGCTGACAAGTGGGAGATCAGCGTGATGTTCCGAGGCAAATACCGTGACTTAGGTGATATGCAAGAAGAGCCAATTCACGAAGTTTGGCACTTAGAGCGCAAAACACAAGGCGACGCGCCTTGGCTTATCGTAGGTGTTGAAGACCTAATTGAAAGCTAATTATAAGCGTTAAAAATGGGCTCTAAAGGAGCCCATTTTTTATCTGTCTGTTTTGTAAAACTATTTTTAAACTATCAGCACATAGACCACATATACAAAAACACTCGGTATCTCACGACTTTTACGTACACATACGGGCTATTTCAACAATAAACAAACTAGGCCAACGCCCAGGCTCAAGCAGAGCTGTTCACCACATTCATATTTAATCCTGTATTAACTTATTCCCCTTTCCTCATCAAGCTTTAGCTCTAGGTCGCATATTGCTGGTAAGGTGGCAAACCCCCACTCAGTTAACCTCTGATAAGACTGGATGAAATCGAAAACTTGACGATTTGTCATGCCAACTCCTTTAGCCGCAATCAGCTTTTTTTCTTGCTCTAGACGCCACTTAAAAACTCGTTCAAAACTCTGACCATTCAAAAAAACCAATTTATCGAAGAGCTTGAACAATATCTGATAGTCCGCCGCTAAAAAGTGGTTTACCTGCGTACGATACTGGCCCATAGCATCGTTTTTCTGTTCAAATACGTTACAAGCACCTTGTATCAAATCTGCTGGTTGCACAGGTAGACCAAGGCACCACCCTTCAATGATAAGTACATCAAGCTTGGAAGACACCCGTTTCCATGCTGAAACTGGATAAGGGTTATCTGTCGATTTATCAAACTGAGGTAATATAAAAGGTTGACACTGTTTAAACTGTGTGATGGCTGATATTGCAGCTTGCACATCATGAGTGCCGGGTGCACCACGAGTCGCGAAAGGAGCACTCAGACGTTTCGCAAGGTTTTGACGTTCAGATTTACCGTAATAAAAGTCATCAATTGATACAAACTCGGCCAGATAGCCATGTGCACGTAAGTATGCAACATAATATGCAGCCAAAGTGGACTTGCCACTCCCTTGGCAGCCACTTATGGCTATACATTGAGGCTCAACTTGGCTATTAACTGTACTTTTAAACCAAGCGAGCGCTTTTTCAGTTTGCTGTATATATTGAGTGGGGACTTTGTGTGTTTCACAAAACAGCCTTTGCCACGATGCCAAAGCAGACATTTACATCACTTCAAATTTGTATCCAACACCATAGATAGAGTGGATAAACTCGCTATCAGGGGCAATGTCTTGTAGCTTTTTGCGTATTTTTTTTATGTGGCTATCGATAGTCCTATCACTGACCACACGGTCATCATCATAGATTGAATCCATTAATCGTGCACGGTTGTAGACACGTCCTGGGTGCTTAAACATAGTCTTTAGCAACATGAACTCGACATGCGTTAAATCGGTCCGTTGACCGTTATAATTAACAAACAATGTCTCTTCATCCAACACTAAACCTGTTTGTATCGGCGTTGAACTACTGGTACGCCTAAGAATAGCTTTAACACGCGCAACGACTTCTTTTGGACTGTAAGGCTTGCATACGTAATCATCAGCGCCGACCTCTAAACCAAGTAGTCTATCGATTTCTTCGACTTTCGCGGTTGTCATAACAATTGGTACATCTGAATCTTTGCGTACCTGTGTACAGATCTCAATGCCATCAACAGAAGGCAGCATTAAGTCCAATAAAATAATGTCGGGTGTAAAAGTTCGTACTTTTTTTAATGCTTCAGCACCATCCATAACAATATCGAACTCATATCCAGCTTGCTCAAGATATTTACCTAATACAATTGCTAGTTTTTCTTCGTCTTCGACAATTAGTACTTTTTGTTTATTCATTTCAATGCCTTGGTGGTACTTTTCTGCTGTTAGTTTTGAATATATCAGCAATATTTACAAAATCCAGGTTAACCAAACTGCCATTTATTGCTCAAGAGGAAGCAAGACATCGACGCTAACACCGCCCAACTCGCTTTCACTCGCTTTGATAGAGCCATTATGTGCTTGAACAATACTGGCACAAATAGCGAGCCCCAACCCAGAACCTCCTGAAGCCCTATCTCTAGCCTTATCCACTCGGTAGAGTCTATCAAATAGTTTTGGCAGCAATTCAGGATCTACACCCGGGCCACTGTCTTGCCATCGGATCAACAGATGGTTTTCTTCTTGAGAGATCACAACCTTAATTTTGCCGGCTAAGGCATCGCTAGAGTCAGTATAACGCAGCGTATTTTGCATAAAATTACCAAACAACTGAGAAAGCCGCGCTTCGTCACAATACAGCACTGTCTTTGATTGCACATCGATCGCCCACTCAAAGTGCTTGCTCTTCAGTGTGGCTAAGTGCGCATCAAAAGTATGGCCAATTATCTCTGAAATATCACACTCTGACATGTGGTAACTGAGCGATCCTCTATCTGACATAGAAAGCTGGTGTAAATCATCAACCAACTTTGTTAGCCGATTAATCTCATCATAGAGTGAATGAAGCTGAGCTTCGTCTGACTCGATAATGCCATCAATCATCCCTTCAAGCTCAGCCTTAAATACCGCGATCGGCGTTCTCAACTCATGAGAAATATCAGCGATCCACTGCTGTCTAGAGTGCTGGTTTTCCGCCAGTGTAATTGCCAATGTGTTTAAATCTCTAGCAAGCAGCCCGAGCTCATCTTTACTATATGATTTAAAAGGTGCTTCGTAATTGCCTGACGCTATTTTTTTTGCCGCAGCTCTTAACGATAGAACTGGCGCGACTAAAAAGCGGCTAAATGGAATAGCTAATAGGCTACTAACCAGCATCGCTATAATCGCAATACCTAAAAACCAATGCTGCTGCCTGTTGGCGAAAACTGAATCTAATGAATTGCTTATTTCGAGGCCATTTTCAAGCCCGATATACCCGAGAAGCTTGCCTGAGTTGTCTTCATTTTCATACACTTCGAGCCAAAGTGTTTTATTTTTACTGTCCTTTTTTCCTTTCAATAGCTCACCAGTAGCTGACTTAAATACCAACCTAGCTTGTGCCCCTCGCATGTGCCTAGGAGGGCGATCTTCTCTTCCCTCACGTCTTTCAGGCTCAGCCGGTCGATGATGTCTGGGCGGCCCTCTTCGTGGGCGCCTTACCATGTCGTCTATCTCATCTTGTGAGCGACCGTGAAACTCTCCAACCAATCTTGTCCAATGGGGGTTTCTTCTTGTCATCCACCCTTCACCGTACATTTCAAAGTTCTCTCTGATAGTTGGCAAAATTGCGGTTAATTTAGCACGGCTACTGTCTTGCAAGTATTCTTTAAAGCTCTTTTCAAATGCCAGCTGATTTGCATAGTACACTGCCGATATAAGCACTGCGTTAACTAACAGCAATATAGCTAGCAGCTTTCGTCTTAGGGTTAACCTCATCGACACTCCATAAAAATCAAAGATACAAGCAGTAACTTAGCACCTAGCCTCACGATTACTGTTATATGGATCAATGCAGGTGGCGTAAGTCGCATATACAAGGCTGGTTTGTAGTCTACTGCAGAAATTATCAAATAAGATTGTGCAAAAATAGTGGAAGTTAGGTAAGCGAAGGCGATGAATTTACCTTCGCAATGGGTTAAAACGCCTTAGTTAAACTGAACGATTTCTAGGCCGACAACGTAACTGTCTTCTGCGGATTCATTACTGCTGCAACGAACAACTTTAGCACTGGCATTAAACGGAGGAATCGTTGTGCTTTTGCTGTTGATGAACACCGCAACCATCTCTCCAATTTCCAATGGGTGTTCAATTTCGATTGACAGCCCCGTAGCACTTAGGTCTTGACAAGTTCCAAGTAATTTTTCACCTGACTGGTTAACAGTCAACTCTGCTTGCGCATTGACCATCATACGCATAAAGCGACGCTTATCTTCATGGATCATAGTGAGCTCCTAGACCATATTTTTTATTTTTTCCAAAAGCGATTGCATAGCGAATGGTTTTACCACATATTCATCACAACCTGCTTCATATCCTGCTTGTTTTTCTTGTTCAGATTCTAGACCTGATACCATCATGACCGGAATATCTTTGGTTTCGGGTGTATTTTTCAACATGCGGCAAGTGTCATACCCGTCCAACCCGGGCATACAGACGTCTAACAAAATGACATCAGGTGGATCAGCTATCGCATTAGATAAACAACTGATCCCAGATTCCGCATAACTGAATTTAAACGCATCTGACAAAGCCATCGACAACATTTCGTAGTTAAAGTACTCATCATCAACAACTAACACATGCGGTGTTCTACTCCGTCTTTGCTGCGTGGACATAGTCAATGTCGCTTCCTTATCACAATCCAAAAATTTAAATCCTCTTATTAAGGTAATTGGCTGAAAGCAAAATGCAAGTCAATTCCTATAAATCCAACTCATTTAACGCATTCATAACACGCTTAGCTGAAATTGGATAAGGTGTACCTAAGGTTTGAGCGAACAATGACACTCTTAGTTCCTGTATCATCCAAAAAATATGTGTCAAACCATCTGGTGTTGGCATTCCCTTGGCAACTTTCTTACACTTTTGAGCATACAACTCAGATACCTTATCTAACTCTAGTACGCATAAGCGATCTCGGTTAGGGTCTACAGGTAATTTTTCTAATCGTTTTTCTATTGCCCTGAGATAACGCAATAAATCTGGCATTTTGTCTGCACCATGCCCACTGACAAATCCCTTAAATATGAGCGATTCTAATTGAGATTTGATATCGCCATGAGCTGTGATCATGGTTAAATCTACCCTGCCTTTCATTCGCTTGTTGACACTATGTGCAATACTTAATACCTGTTCAACCTGTGATGCTATTTCAACGACTTTGTCACCCAGCTCACCGCGAATAAACTCTTTTGCGGTTTCAAACTCAGCCTCATCTCGGATGGCTTCAAACTGTCTCAATAGACTGTCTACACCTGCAGCTGTGCAATCAGCAATAAGATCATGGATCTTACCAAAAGGATTGAAATATAAGCCTAGCTTCGCTTTATTTGGCAAGTGCTGTTGTAAATACTTCACCGGAGATGGAATATTTAACAATACTAACCGTCGCAAGCCCAGTTGATGCGCTTGCGCTGCTTTTTCTGGGTGGTCAAACAGTGTGATGGCTGTGCTGTCTTTTTTATCAACTAAAGCAGGGAAA
Source organism: Pseudoalteromonas sp. Of7M-16 (assembly GCF_022347805.1). Taxonomy (NCBI): domain Bacteria; kingdom Pseudomonadati; phylum Pseudomonadota; class Gammaproteobacteria; order Alteromonadales; family Pseudoalteromonadaceae; genus Pseudoalteromonas; species Pseudoalteromonas sp. Of7M-16. The sequence continues at coordinate 238,160 of NZ_JAKRFY010000005.1, forward strand.
GCCTTAATCTCATATCCACCTTGTGTTTTGGTATACTCTTGGGGTAGCTTACCAAAAACCCACTCTGTTAAATTTTCTTGCTCAATTCCCTTTTCTGCAACTTTAGAGAGAGTTTGTGACACTTTGCCTTGTAATTGCTCTTTCAATGCGTCGAGATCAAATCCATGGGCAATCACTTTTCCACTGTCATCAACCACTTCAAATTGCATTTTCAGGTGTGTTTCAAGTGACGCTGTATCCCAATCATCTTGTGAAACTTTAACACCAGTCATTCGCAATAGTCGCGTCGCGAGCGACTCTAATAGAGAGCCTTGCAACGGCTCTATAGAGGCCAATACAGCATCTGCATAATTTGGCGCCGGTACGAAGTTTCTTCTCAGCGTTTTTGGTAAGCTTTTAATCAGCGCGCAAATTAAGTCATGTCTCAATGCCGGAATATGCCAATCAAAGCCTTCGTTTTGTACTTGATTCAATAGAGCTAAAGGGACATTGACAGTCACACCATCTACCGATTTACCTGGCTCAAAATGATAGCTCAGAGGAAGGATCAAATTGCCTTGCTGCCACATATCTGGGTAATCAAAAGCTGTTACTTTATCAGCACCATGCTGCATTAGAGACTCTCGGTTCATGTGCAAAACTCGTTTGTCACTTTGCTTTTTGAACCAATGATTAAATGCAGCGCGGTTGTTTACATCACTAGGAATACGCTCGTCGTAAAACTCAAACATGGTTTGCTCATCAACCAAGATATCTCGACGCCTAGCTTTGTTTTCTAATGATTGGATCTCTTCTACAAGAGATTGATTATATTCCAAAAACTGCGCTTTTTGACCAAGCTGTTGGCCTATTAAGGCCTCTTTAATGAAAAGCTCTCGGCTCATCACTGGATCAATTTGGCTATAGACCGTGCGCTTTCTCGAAATAATGGTTAAGCCATATAAAGTTTGCTGTTCAAACGCGATAACCGCACCCTGTTTCTTTTCCCAGTGTGGTTCACTATAGCTGCGCTTTACCAAATGTTGCGCGAGTGGCGCAACCCAAGCCAAATCAATCTTGGCATTGATCCGGGCATACAGCTTGCTGGTTTCAACGAGTTCTGCAGACATCAACCATTTTGGACTCTTTTTGAATAAAGCAGAGCCTGGGAAAATATGAAATAAGCTATTTCGTGCCCCTTTATAATGCTGTTTCTCGTCTTTCATGCCAATATGACTGAGCATGCCACTTAGCAAAGATTGATGAATAGCCTCAAAACTCGCTTCATTTCCCGACCCTTTATAGTCCATTTCATCACAGACTGTTTTGAGCTGATAAACAATGTCTTGCCACTCTCGAATACGCATGTAGGCTAAAAAATCTTTCTGACATTGCTTTCTAAACTGACTTCGAGAAAGCGCCTCTTGCTGCTCCTCTAGGTACTGCCAAAGATTCAAAAATGCCATAAAGTCTGAATTTGGATCTTCAAATCTACCGTGTTTTTCATCGGCAGCCCCCCGTTTTTCCTGCGGCCTCTCTCGTGGATCTTGGATAGACAAAGCCGCTGCTATAACAATCACTTCATTTAGCGCACCTTGATCGACTGATGCCATCACCATTTTTGCCAAGCGAGGATCAATTGGTAAACGGCTGAGCTTGCGACCCGATTGTGTTAACTTTGCGTTCTCACGGCGCGAAGCCGCCTGCACAGCGCCAAGCTCTTCAAGTAATGCCATACCGTCTTTGATATTTCGGCTATCGGGCGCTTGAACAAAAGGAAACTTTGCAATGTCACCTAACCCCAGAGCCAACATCTGAAGAATAACGGAAGCGAGATTCGTTCTCAGAATTTCTGGATCGGTAAACTCTGGTCGAGATACAAAATCCTCCTCAGAGTACAGTCGTATACAAATACCTGCGGCGACACGTCCACAGCGCCCCATTCTTTGGTTTGCACTTGCTTGGGAAACCGCTTCAATCGGCAGTCGCTGCACTTTGGTGCGATAGCTGTAGCGACTTATTCGTGCGGTACCTGGGTCAATTACATACCGGATCCCAGGCACTGTTAACGACGTTTCCGCAACGTTGGTTGCAAGCACAATTCGGCGATGGCTATGAGGGGCAAATATACGGTTTTGTTCAGCATTAGATAAACGTGCAAACAAAGGTAAAATTTCAACCCCTTTTAAATTGCGTTTTGCCAGCGCATCGGCTGTATCTCGGATCTCTCGCTCGCCATTCATAAATATTAATATATCACCCGATCCAGCTTCGCACAGTTCATCAACTGCATCGAAAATGCCTTGAAGTTGATCGTTTTCTGCTTCGCTTTGATCGCCTGAAACATCAATTACGGGACGATAACGTACTTCAACAGGGAAAGTCCTCCCCGATACTTCAATGATTGGGGCATTATTAAAGTGCTTAGAAAAACGTTCTGGATCTATGGTTGCTGAAGTAATTATGACTTTAAGATCGGGCCTTTTTGGCAATAGGTTTTTCAAATAACCAAGAATGAAATCAATATTTAAACTACGTTCGTGCGCTTCGTCAATGATGATGGTGTCATATTGGTTTAGGAATCTATCTTGCTGAATTTCAGCAAGCAAAATACCGTCAGTCATCAACTTTACGTAACTTTTATCGGATACTTGGTCGCTAAACCTGATTTTAAAACCAACTTCCTCACCGAGCTCACAGCCAACCTCTTCGGCTATGCGGTTAGCAACGCTTCGAGCTGCAAGACGGCGCGGTTGAGTATGTCCAATATACCCATCAATACCACGACCTAGCTCTAAACAAATTTTGGGGAGCTGAGTCGTTTTGCCTGATCCTGTTTCACCAGCGACGATCACCACTTGATTTTCAGCAATCGCTTTCTTAATGTCTTCTTTTTTCTGGCTTACAGGTAATGACTCTGGGTAGGTTACCTCCGGCAACCCTTCTTGGCGTTGTATTTTTAATTGTTGGCTACGTGCAATGGATTCGCCGATCTGAGCAACTACTTTTTGCTGCTTTTTTTCATCGGCTATTTTTTTAACACCTTGCAGACGTTTTTTAAATAGAAACTGATCCTTCTTTAAACAGAAAGGAATATCTGAATATAACGACTTTAAGTCCACTACACGACACCTTGAAAATTCCAAAATCGCCGCGTAGTCTATCAAACCCTAAGGGTTCTACCCAAATAAAAACAGACTTTTAGACAAATCTGTTCCCAGATTCATAGGTATCGTGTAAATGTTTATCGAATGCGAGTAAAACATGAGCACGGGTTATCACGCCCATTAACCTGCCATCTTCGTCACAAACTGGGTATAACTTAGGTTTATCGTTCGACATTTTATCCGCAATTTGCAAGATACTATCATCTGGACTCACACACACTGGCGCGGTATTCATAACGTCTGACACAATGCTATGGGACTCATTTTGATAGGTCGCTTCCAACATTTTTTTAATACAGTCTTGCTCAGACAAAAAGCCAATTACTTTATGATGCTCATCTAACACTGGACCGCCAGACTGCCCGCTTTGTAAAAGCTTTTCAACCGCCATTTCTACACGCATATCTGAACTAAAGGTTACGGGTCTGTGATTTAGATAATCTGCTACTTTAACTGATTGCATTGTTTATTCCCCCAAATAAAATGCCAGCCATTATTATAATAGTAGCTGGCACTGAAAAATTTGCCTAAGAATCAACAATTGCTAACATTATTTAAAAATTCCCACATAAGTTGGCGAGTGGCTAGACTTACTTGCTCTATACATCCCTTTAGTGTTAAACGGCATACTGACATTACCTTTTTTATCAACAATGATGACACCGCCAGTACCACCTGCTTTATACATGGGCCCGAAAATCACCTCTTTGCCAGCTTTGTCTATTGATTTATTTTGATATGAAACCCGTGCGCAGATATCCGCCGCGACATTGTATCGAATAAAATACTCACCATGGCCGGTTGCGGAAACAGCACAAGAAGCGTTATCAGCAAATGTACCAGCTCCTATGATGGGTGAATCGCCAATGCGACCGTAGCGCTTTGCAGTCATACCGCCGGTTGAGGTTCCCGCAGCTAAGTTGCCGTTTTTATCTAGGGCGACCGCGCCCACAGTACCCATTTTAAAGGCTTGCGGCAATGCATTGTGCAAGGCTTGATAATCCTTGGTGCCGCTTTCTTGCTGCTTGAGCTTTTCTTTGGCACGCTGTAACGCTTCACGTCGGTGAGGCGTATTAAAGTATTGTGAGTTAACCAGTTCTAGGCCTTGCTGTTTTGCAAAAGTTTCAGCTCCCTCGCCACTGAGCATAACATGCACGGAGTTATCCATGATCTCACGCGCCAAGTTGATTGGGTTTTTAACGTGCTTTACACCGGAAACAGCGCCTGCTTGGCGATTCTTTCCATCCATAATGGATGCATCGAGTTCGTGATGACCGTCATAGGTATAAACAGCGCCTTTACCAGCATTAAAAAAGGGAGAGTCTTCTAAAATATTGATAGCTCGAGTAATGGCATCCAAACTATCGCCCCCCTGATTAAGCACCTGATACCCCGCCTCAACAGCTTCTTTTAATTTTGCTCGATAAGCCTGTTCTTGTTCTGTCGTAAAGCGACTTCTCTCAATTGTGCCTGCCCCGCCATGGATAGCAATGGCAATTGGACTAGCTGATTGCGTTTGTGCTTTAGCATGTATAGAGGTCATTAATGATAGGGCGGCGGCTAGAACGGTTAACGTGCGCATTCTGTGTTCCTTATTGTTTTTCGTATTTACACATCACTTTATTTTGCAAGATAAACACAAGGAAGGAAGACTGCAACATTATGCGTTGGAAATGTACATTATATTGATAGGTTGATTTAGTGTGCGCTGCACTTTAAAACAAAAAAGCGCCATAAGGCGCTTTTTAGAATCAAAACATTTAAAATTAAGCTTCTTGTGCTTGAGCTTTTAAACGAGCTAAACGTGCAACTTGGTGAGTTGACGTTAGGAAAGCAAAAATTGGTGCTAGGTAGCCACGCTTACGTAGCTCTAGGAAATCTTCGTCGCTTAGTTCATTTAGCTTACGCTCATCTACAAGGTAGATACCGTTGATGTCTTTCTTTTCACCAGCGATTTCAACTGTCAAAGTTTGTTGAACCAGTAGTTCTTTTTCAGCAAGGTACTGAGTGAATACTTCAGTAACACGTGCAAACTCAACGTAGTTTACTAGTGCTTCTTTACGGCGCGCTAGGTACTCAGTTTCTTTGCCATCAGCGAATAGCGCATTGCCTTCTTCTTCGCTTACAAGCGGGCTTGCTTCGTCAATAACGATACCAAACTGATCTTCTTCAGGGTGCTTTACTAGACCAAATGGGTAACGTGCTGCTGCAAGAGGTGCGAAACCAGCTTGCCATTGGTCATCTTTAACGTAAAGGTTTTCGCCTGGCTCTAAGCCAAATAGCGCAACAGCTTGAAACTTACCCGACTCAGTGTTTTTAACAAACGCCATTGGGAACTCAGTCGCTACACGCGCAAACTCATGCGCAACAACTGGGATTAGGTGCTGTGATTTTAGAAATTCAACGTTGATGCCATTTTTAACTTTTAGGTTGGCATGCTTCTCGTTGTGTAAAGGCTGCACTTGTTGCTCCGCCATAATACTACTCCATTCAAATTCGTATTTATTACTTTTAGTGGCCCTAAGGCTATAGGTTTTAGAAACAAAAGAAAAGAGTATTAAAGCTTTAATTTTGATTTATTAACAAAAAATTTTTGTTCAACATTTCAGGTTGTGTAAAGCAGTGTCTGGGTATTAAAGAGAGTGTGTGAAAAACATGCTAACTTTGAGTGATTAACAGGCTATCATAGGGCCTTGTAAAGCTTTGGCAAGGAGACATGAAAAATACTGATAATGGCGTAAGCTATAAAAAAGTTGCAAAAACGCCTAATAAAACCATATGTCCTGAGAGGCCGCATGGGCCTCAGGCGGTTTGCTTTATTGTTTGGCCAACCCAAATTGATGGATTTTTTCAAGCAAAGACTTATTGTCAATTGCTAACTCTCTTGCCTGTTTTTGTTGATATTTGATTGTGCCAATTACGTCAGACATTCTTCTAATTTCAGCTGGTGAAATGAGATTTGAATAGACACAAGTTGGATAAGACATGCCATATAATACATACAGATAGTTATCTATATCAAAAACGTCAAATTTACCACCAAAGTCATAATTTGTGGGCACTTTATATTTCCAAAGTTCCAATTTTTCCCGCAGTGAGTCAGGGATAGATTCAGGCGATCTATTGTCAAGCCAAAACTGACTATCACACCTATCAGAAATGCAATAATGAAGCTTAATAAAATCAATGACCTTGCTCCACATATTGGTCACTGTATTGTTAAAGTGTTTTGCTACAGTTTCAAAAGCCAAAGTGCTAGTTGGTAACGTATCTGCCAACATTTTAGCTGTCACGTCAAATACCAATAACCCAGTTGCCTCCAAAGGCTCTACAAAACCTTGAGAAAGCCCTAGTGCTACACAGTTTTTGCTCCAAGCCTTACTTCTATACCCCACTTTCATATCAATATTGCGTACATTTAGACTGTCTAAATTAGTGCCAATATAGCTTTCTAGTTCGGCATATGCTTGTGTTTCAGTCGTATGGCTCGACGAGTACACATGACCAATACCTTTGCGGCTGTATAAGCCAATATCCCAAATCCAGCCAGCGGTCTGTGCTGTTGAACGAGTATAAGAAGGGATTTGCTCATTGTCTGCGTATGGAACTTGGACTGCGAGCGCTTTATCTGCAAACAACACATCGCCTTTTGCCACAAAAGGCGTTTTCATAGCAGTGCCAAGCAGTAGTGACTTAAATCCGGTGCAGTCAATATACAAATCGGCGGTTTCAACACCGGCGTCCGTCACCAAATGGGAAATCGCACCATCATTGTCCAAAGCGACTTCATCTAGTTCATTGTAGTGATGAACAACCCCCAAATTATTGATTGCATTCTTTTTTAGCAATTCTGAAAATGCGCCTGCATCGAGATGATAAGCATAGCTTGCGGCACCATCAAATTGCGGTTGAGTGATTAACTTTGGTGCTAAATTATGATCGCAAAGTGTCGATTGAAACCCGACAAAATCGGCAAAGTGGATACCAGAATTGTCATTAAGCCATGCCGTCACCAGGCCTAATTCAGAACTAAAAAAATCAAATGGGTGATAATATCGGTGAGTCTTACCAGCTTGCGGGGCCATCCAATTCTCAAATGAGATCCCCTGCTTGAAAGCAACATTACACTCTTTGATAAATTCGCCTTCATCAATACCAAAATATTCGAGCGTCTGTCTCATCATTGGGACCGTACCTTCTCCAACACCTATGGTAGGAATATTTGCCGACTCAATTAATTTAACAACGGTTTCAGAACCTAAAAAACGCTTCCCCAGATGGTTGGCTGCTAACCAGCCTGCGGTGCCACCACCAACAATAACGATTTTTTTAATCATAATAAATACCAAAAAAGGAGCCGAAGCTCCTTATTTTCTAATAATTACTAGTTATTAGTAACGTACAGAAACGCCTACGCTGTAACGAGTAGCTTGCTCATATTCGTATAGAGGGAAGCCATCGTGGAAACCATTTCTAGCTACATGGTCAACAAACGTATTGTTACCATACTGCTCTGCTGATTCACCAGTTAAGTTCACAACATCAAATTTGAAATCAATGTTTTCGTTGAAGTGATAAACTGCACTTAGGTCAACTGAACCAAAACCATGGTGTAAACGGTTACCGTAACTTCCTGTTTCACGGATCATGTAGTCACTACGGTAGTTATATGAAAGACGCGCATAGAACAAGTCATTTTCATAATAACCAGATACGTTATAAGCGTACTTTGAGCTATCGCTTAATTCAATGTTACCATCAGTGAATACGCGAGTCACCTCGCCGTTACCATTAGTAAACTCAGTAGCGTCAGCTTCACCTTTTGTATAGGTGTAGTTAACCATCGAACCGAAACCATTACCAAAATCTTGCTGGTACTGGAATTCGATACCTTGTACTTTACCACCTGGACCGTTGAAGTTTTCTTCAATTGTCCAACCATTTGCAGCTTCTTCAGGAGATAGCGCTGGTAAGCCAAGTCTAGTGATATCGTCCGCAGTCGCGCTACGACGGTTGATAACGATAAAGTTGTCTACGTCTTTGATGAAAGCTGTTAGCGCTAATAGTGAGCTTGAGTTGAAGTACCATTCAACACCAACTTCTGCTTGGTTCGCTGTGAAAGGAACCAGACCTGGGTTACCAAGAGCAACTCTTTGGTCATTGTCTTGTTCGTTCGCAACACCCGATAGTGATGGGTTGAAATACATGTCATTGTACTGTGGACGCGTCATTACTTTTGATGCCGCGATACGTAAAATCTTATCGTCCGCTAAGTCATAAGCAAAGTTAACACTTGGTAGTACTTCACTGTAGTCTGCTGCTTCAACTGTACGCTGATTTGCTAGACCTTCTCTGTAATAAATTGATGAAGCGTCAGTTTGCGCATAACGGATACCAAAGTTACCACGGTAATTCTCGCCGCTGTACTTAGCCATTACGTAGATTGACGTATTTTCTTCTTCAATGTGGCTGTAAGCACCAAAGTCTTCAGTTCTACCCTGAATGCTTGCTTTAGCCCAGCTCTTCATTGCATCGATGTCATAACGACGGATCTTAAGGTTGTCAGCACCAACATCGAATGTACCGTGGTTTGTACCGTCAAGCTCGTATACTGGGTTGAAACAACCTGTCGTTACGTCTTCAGTACATAGATTTTGGTTAAACTCAAAACGTCGGCTTGTCGCTTCATGCTCTGCATATCTAAAACCAACCTTAACAGAGTTGATGAAGTCATGGTCAAGCATATATTCAAAATCTGCTTGGATAAACTGCTCTTCGTCAGTCTTAGGTGTAGCATTGAAGTTACTACCAGTTCCCATTGCAAATGCACCATTAGGTGTATCTGCTGTTACACCTGGTGTGTAAGTAGCTAGGTCAAAGTCTGATGGGAAAGCCCATTTGTGGTGTCCTGACGTAAAGTCATAACTACCATTAGAAAGGTCAAAGTTTGAATTCGGGTTCATAACCATTTCAAAGTCAGTACCACCAGATGAGGTAGTCTCACCGATCACAAACTCTAGTTTATAATTGTCACCTGCATACTCTACTTTCAGATCTAGGTAATCTGAGTTCATCGTCGCTTCACGAGGACGCATTTGAGCGAAGCCTACGCCAAGTGCACCAGCCATAGGCACGCCAGGAGTCGCTTCTGAACCATTACCGTGAATATACGCCGTTGTCGCATCATCCGCACCACGAGTTAACCACATCGCATAGTTTGTGTTGTTCGCGTCCATCTTCATGTCAAGATAGTTAACAACAAAACTTAACGAATCTGTTGGTGCGTACTCAACGGAAGTTGTGAAAGCACTACGCTCACGCTCTTGCTCAAAACCTACTGGGCCTGCACCCCAAGCCCAAAACGCCTCGTTACCTTGACGTTGTAGTTGACGAGTTTGCTGTACAGCCGAGAATAAGAAACCTAAGTTCTCATCATCGTTTTTCCAGCTATACATGCCTGAATATTGTGGATCAGTTTCGCCTGAATCATCAGAGTGTGCAAACTCTAATGAACCATATACTGTGTTTGCATCTAGCTCAAGTGGAGTACGAGTCTTAACGATTACTGTACCACCTACACCACCTTCAATGATATCTGCTTGAGAAGACTTATATACTTCCAAGCCACCAACTAGCTCTGATGGTAAAAGTGTGTAGTTGAATGAACGCTTAGCCGGCTCTAGTACGAACCAACCTGTTGAAGCTACATTCTGACCATTTAAAGTTGTTTTAGTGAAATCAGCACCTGCACCACGGATAGAAACCGCGTCGCCTTCACCAAACTGGCCTTGAATTGTAATACCAGGTACACGCTTAAGTGACTCTGCAATGTTTTTATCTGGAAACTTACCAATGTCTTCTGCAGTAATTGCATCTACAACACCTTCAGCGAAACGCTTAGTATTTAGAGATGCTTCTAAAGAACGACGGATACCACGTACTTCAATTACTTCTACGTCTTCTTTGGCTTGAGTACCGCTATCAGCAACTGCTACACCAGATACACCTGCGGTAAACGCAAGACCAATGTTTGCAGCTAGTAAACTTTTCTTAAAATTATTAGCTAACACAGGATTCCCCTTGAATCATTTTGTTGGTTTTTAAATCACTTCTGCCCAGTGATGATGACAACGCTGTCATCTAATAACAAACCATACACCCAAAATTACATAATCGCTACATGTTTTTTAAACAAAAACGTTAAAATTTTTCACTTAAATTTATAACGCATTGATTAATATAGGATTATGTGTTCTTTGGTTATACTTTGTTACAAACGCGTACTAATATAACACATGATATGCATAAATCTGTAGTTTATGAGGTGATTGATACAAAAATTCTGTATCTAAATAAGTGACTGCATAATATTAATGCAATATCGGAAGAGTTGGTCAATATAATAGCCTGGGCAGAAGCTGTTCAAGGTGATAACCATTCTCAATGACAACGCTGTCATTTTAGAGTATTTTGCACTGCGTGTCCAGTAAAAGCTAAAAAACAGCTACCCTTGCGGGACTACAAACAAAAAATAATGGATCAGTTTGAAAATTAAGAAATTAATTTTCCATCTCAGCGTTAGAATGTCATTAATCGCAATAAACCCATTAAAGATCTCAGTGAAACACGCTCCTTTTATTATAACGAATACTAATAAAGTATGTATTTTTTAAAGATAAACCTTATGCCATTGAGGGTATTTCGGTTCACCAAAGGTGCATGCTGATTGCACTCTCAACAAATTCCAAACGAGCTTCTTTGCCAAGCTGCTATTTAGATTAATTGATTATTACTGTTGTCAAAGAGTTGTATGGAATTGTATTTAAGGTCAAAGCGGTGTTGATACAGTCAGTTTTTTCAATATAAACATGTATCAGAGTAAATTAGATAAGGAGGCCTAAAAGGAAATAAAGACAAAGAAATTAGGAAAAATGCACTCGAGGTGCAATTTTCCTAATTAAAAGACTTAAGGGCACCAAAAAACACTTAGCTTTAAATCAGGCAACCCCAAAACAGCTCTTAGGGGTATATCCAATTCTGAGCCCTGCTGTTTAGCTTGTTCATACATAGCGCGCTTTTCTTCGCCGCTAATTAACAAAATCGCATGTTGTGTATTTGCGATACCAGCCAACGTTAAGCTCATACGTTCAGTGATACTACCTGTTACTTCACTCTCATTAGCGTTAATTGCACAAACAAGTTGCTCTGTTTCCAATGCCGCATCTAAACCTTCGGCATGAGGAAACAATGATGCAGTATGACCATCAGGACCCATGCCTAATATAGTAACATCAAATGGTGCCTTTAATGTTTGATAGCGCGCTTCCACTTCATCTTGACCAAGAACAGCCGTACTTGCGCTATTTTTCATGGTTACAAATTGGGCTCTAGATGCTTTTTCTTGTAATAGCGTATTTTGGATAAAAGCCTCATTAGACTTTTCATGACTCGGAGAAACCCAGCGCTCGTCAACCATAGCTACCGTAACTTTGCTCCAATCAAGATCCAAACTTGATAGACGCTTGTATGCTGGTGCAGGTGATGACCCGCCAGACACTAACATGCTAGCCCCAGAGTCACCTTCAAGCGCAGAGTTCAAAGTACTTTCTAAAATAGATGCCAAATGCTCAGTCATCGCATCTTTTGAATCAAAAAACTGTTCGTTTATGATAGCCATTAGCTATTTTCTCCAACGTTAAACCAAGCGTGGTCCTTTTCTGCTAACAATTCATCGGCTGATTCAGGTCCCCAAGAGCCCGCACGATAAAGTGCTGGAGTCCCTTTTTCCTGCCACCTTGCGATAATCGGATCTATCCACTTCCACGCTTGTCTTACTTCATCTCTGTGAATAAACAACGACGGGTTATTCGCCGCGGCATCTAACATCAAGCGTTTGTATGCATCTGAGTGGAATCCATTGCTGTATTTTTCACTCAATTCGATATTAAGATTAACTGGCTCTAGCTGCATTTCTAAGTTATCTAACCTTTTCGACATCAGTGTCAACTGAATGCTTTCCTCAGGTTGTAGCCTTATGATTAATCTGTTTGGTAAGATTGGCCCAACTGTGTCGTCATATACATTGTGAGAAACCGGCTTATACTCGACAACAATTTCAGCACAACGTTGCTTCATCCGTTTGCCCGTTCTTAAGTAGAAAGGCACACCAGACCAACGCCAGTTATCAATATGGGCACGAATTGCGACAAATGTCTCTGTCGTGCTTGACCCTTCCCCTAACTCTTCCAAATAACCAGGAACTAGATTACCGTTTAACTCTCCAGGAACGTATTGGCCTCGAACCACGTTTGAATCTACCAACTCGTCTGTAAGTGGTCGTAACGCTTCCAAAACTTTCAACTTTTCATTTCGAATACGGTTGGCATTTAGCTTATGAGGCGATTCCATTGCAACAAGGCAAAGCAGTTGAAGGAGGTGATTCTGAACCATATCTCTTAACGCACCAGCCTTGTCATAGAAGCCAGCTCGGCTCTCTAGACCAACAGTTTCTGAGATACTAATTTGGATATTATCGATGGTTTTAGCATCCCATAGATTTTCAAAAAGCACATTCGAAAATCTAAGTGCCATTAGGTTTTGAACTGTTTCTTTTCCTAGGTAGTGGTCAATTCGGAAGATCTGGTCTTCGTCAAAAAACTCAGCAATTTTTGCGTTTATTTCTTCTGCTGATTCACCACAATAACCAATTGGCTTCTCAACTACAACGCGTGAATTTTCGCTGATCAATAACTTTTTAGACAGAAGCTCACAGCAGGTACCGTAAACGGCAGGTGGTAATGACAGATAAAATACACGAGATTTATCTTTGTCATCTTGCTCTAAAATATTTCTTAATACATCCCAGTTGTCATCGGCTTCTGTAACATTGACAACAACTGGCACGATGAACTTAGAAAAGGCATTCCAGTCAGCTTGGTTGTATTCTCCCTGACCTAAATGCTGTTGAAGTGCTTTCCCTGCGGTTTCTACATATTCGTTTCTTTTATTTTCTTCTCGAACAGTCGGTAGAATACGGCTACCTTCGGGCAAGTTGCCTTCTTGATATGCACGATACATAGCTGGCAACAATTTTCTCAACGCTAAGTCGCCGCCCCCACCAAAAATTACGATATCAAATGGATTAAGCATAATTATTTCTCACAAGGTTAGGCGCGCAGTCATTACTCCAAAGAGAACACGCGCTACAATCAAAACCGTTTGGTGTTTTCGTAAACATGCCAAACACAACTTCACTTATAGGATTGAATTCGTTCTCAGACCACTATTTTGCTTGGGTTGAAGGTGAAAATTGCCAAGCACTCATTCAGTATATTTAAACGCTTTAGATATCTTTATAAAAATGAGTCTTAGGGGCTCTGTAATTCCTCTCACAAAAATACAGGCCCTAAGTACTCCAGCGCTACCCGTTCAAAGGTATTCTTTACTTTTGTTGCTATCAAGCAACGTAATTACTTGTTTCTCTTTTGCTTGTAGTAAGCAATTAACCCAGACGTCGAACTATCATGTTCGTGACTGATATTTTCATTCGTTAATTCTGTTTCGATGTTACTTGCCAAGCCCTTGCCAAGCTCTACGCCCCATTGGTCAAATGAACAAACACTTAAAATAATGCCTTGGCAGAAGATCTTATGTTCATACATTGCAATTAAACGACCAACGGCTTTCGCATCTACTTTATCTAAAATGATTGACGTAGTAGGACGATTACCTTTGTGAATTTTATGAGCGACTAATTGCTCAATTTCACTCTCAGACTTGCCCTTTTCTTTTAGCTCTGCTCGAACTTGATTTTCATCTACTCCAGCCATCATCGCTTCAGTTTGCGCGAAAAAGTTAGACAGCAATACATCATGATGCTTTCCAAGCGCGATTTGAGGCTCTACCGAAGCAATAAAGTCCGCAGGTACAATGACATTGCCTTGGTGTAAACATTGATAAAACGCATGCTGTCCATTAATTCCTGTCATGCCCCAAATAATTGGCACAGTTGTATACGGAACAGTTTGCCCGTTAAATGTTACATGTTTACCATTGCTTTCCATTTCGCCTTGTTGAAGGTAAGCTGGCAACATATGTAGAGCCTGATCGTACGGCAAAATCGCTTGCGATGTATGACCTAAAAAGCTTGTATTCCAAACACTTAATAACGCCATTATAAGAGGAATATTTTGCTCAAACTCAGCCGTTTTAAAGTGAGTATCTATCTCAAAAGCACCTTCTAAAACCTCAACAAAGGTTTCATAACCAAGGTACAATGCGATCGGTAGACCAATTGCACTCCACAGGGAGAATCGTCCACCTACCCAATCCCACATGGTAAATACATTTTCGTCGGCAATACCAAATGCACGCGTTTTTTCTAAGTTGGTACTTACCGCAACAAAGTGTTTTGCTACGGCGCCTTTGTCTTCGGCGCTTTCTAAGAACCAGTCAACCGCAGAGCGCGCATTATTCATGGTCTCTGAAGTAGTGAACGTCTTAGAAGAAATCACAAATAAAGTCGTTTCTGGCTGAATTTTTTTCAATACCTGTGCCAGCTGCACGCCATCCACATTTGATACGTAATGAACGTTTAGCTTACCGTCACTATATGCATTTAAAGCTTCCGTTACCATCTGCGGGCCTAAGTTTGAACCACCCACACCAATAGCGACAATATCTTTTACAGCTTGACCCGTATACCCTGTCCATTCACCACTTCGAACCCGGTCAGTGAAGACTTTCATCTTTTCAAGTTCAGCTTGGACTTGCTCTGTCACATTCACGCCATCAACATAAATTGGAGACGCATCTCTATTTCTAAGTGCCACGTGTAAGACGGCTCGGTCTTCTGTGAAATTAATTTTTTCCCCAGAAAACATCTTGTCACGCCAAGATGCTATATCAGCCTCTTTCGCCAGCTGAATTAATTGTTCGAACGCAGAGTCATTGATGAGCTGTTTAGAGAAATCAAAAAGTACGCCAGGTATTTGGCGAGAAAATTTATCGAAGCGCCCACTATCAGCCTCAAAAAGAGTCTTTAAATGCTGTTCTTTTAGTTGTTCTGATGCTGCTGATAATGCTTGCCAACTTGCTAACGTTGTACGGCAATTCATAATTTTTCCCCTAGCGATGATAGTGTGCCAAATACATAAAATACACACATAAACATATTCGAGCGTTAACCATAAGTTAAAATGACAACGCTGTCAAACTGCATGTTCCTCATTTTACTTTGCATATAATAACTGATTTTTTATTTTTTGACACCGGTATCATTAAATTTATTAAAGTTATTCAGTAACTGTTAAAATGCAGCGGGGTCTAAATTTGATCGTTTCATGAAAAGCTGAAATATACTATATTGCCTTATAACTACTAATTGGCGTTGTAATTTAGTATCAAAAGCCAGCAAAAAAGAGTGATTACAAATAAATGACTCAAAATTCGGCCACAATTTAAGCCTATTTCCTATAGAAGAAAAAAAATGAAAGTAACCATCAACGACGTCGCAAAACATGCGGGCGTGTCAATGAAAACTGTATCAAGGGTTATCAATAAAGAACCCTCTGTAAGAAAAAAAACTTATGATCTGGTTATGCAAGCTGTTACAGAACTTAACTATCAGCCCAATACCGCAGCGCGTAACTTAGCAGGCACCTCTTCATTTGCAATTGGCCTAGTTTATGACAACCCAAATGCCTACTACGTTATTGATATGCAAAATGGTGTGCTCTCTCGATGCAAAGATGAAGGCTATGAACTTGTCATTCATCCTTGTTGCGCTCAAGATCCCGAGATGCACAAAGAGATTGCAACAATGATCCAACGCTCTAGGCTGGCTGGATTAGTATTAACACCTCCTCTTTCTGAGCAACAAGATATTATTGAAATGCTTGATGAACTAGGTATAGCGTATGTGCGCTTACTATCAGGACAAGATAAAACGCCCAAAAACCAAACAGAAACCCCAACAAGCCCAAAAGCTAATAACTGCATTTACGTAGACGATTATGCTGCTGCATATGAAATCACAGTCCACTTAATTAATTTAGGCCACAAAACCATTGCATTTGCATGTGGGGACGCAGAACACAAATCAACAACTGAGCGCTTAGCCGGTTATCAAAACGCACTTAAGGACCATAACCTGACAGTAGATGAGAACCTAATATATGAAGGTAACTATTCTTTCGAATCAGGTGTAGAAGGCGCAAAAGCGCTATTGAAAAATAATAATGAGTCCAATATAACCGCGATTTTGGGCGGTAACGATGAAATAGCGGCTGGAGCATTATTTGCCGCCCGATTGATGAATATTGCGATACCCGAACAACTATCGATTTCAGGGTTCGAAGACTCGCCTTTCTCGAGGCAAACTTGGCCTAAATTAACAACGGCTCATCAAGCAAATAGTGTCATATCTGAACATGCTGCGAGGTTGCTGTTTTCAAAAACACGAGGCAGTAGAAAACAAGATAAAGATATCATTACGACCTTCACACCAAGTGTCGTGATCCGAGAAAGTACAGGGCCAGCACCTAATTAACACAACAGAATTAGTTGGCGCTCACAGTAGCGCCAACCCTCTTGTGACATTTGCTACGCTGGTAAACCCTAAAGATTTTAATGCCTCAGCCACCTTCTGTGAACGTCGGCCACTTCTGCAAACAATGACATAAGACTTTCGTGGGTCAAGTGTACCGTCAATATAAGCATTAACTACACGGCCTGCAGGCACATTCATAATACGCCCTTTATCGTTTGGACTGAGCTTTTTGGTTAATTCAGTCGTAGAAGCTTGATGTTCCCCTCTCTCTCTTATATCGAGGATCTGAGCGTCATATTTATCTATCCAGCTTGTCACGTCCTTTCGCGTTATTAACGCGACGGGCTCAATTTCTTCTTGTTTCAAACTGCCTTGATTTCGTTCTATTTCTTGTTTGCTTAAATATATATTTCCCTGAGAAATCACTACCTCGCCATCTGCAAGCTTTTTGGATTTAAATTGTTCAGGTGACAAATCTGCTAGGATTACGCCTTTCTCTCCCTCATAGCAGGTCCACTTAAAAATAACGCCCTGCCTTTCAGTCTCAAATTTTGATGTTATCTGCCAGCTTTTACCCGACACTGAAATTTCTTCTGATCTCGAGTTTTCGAGTTTCAAGGTATCTGCACTATTACCAAAAACACGCTCTATGTTTCTTTTAATATGTTCGTCTTTGCAGGTATCATTGGTCAGCAGAAAAACCAATCGCTCAGTGTCGATTGCATCGACGTAATATTTCAATTTCGCCAATAAAGGGTCAATTGGGTTTATTACAATCATTTCCTTTTCTTTAGATATAAATAACCAGCACCCTGTAGATTGGTAATTTAGCCAAGTAAAGCCGCCCCATTGCGAATAGTTTAAGCCATTTTCTTTTACCCAAGCGTCTTCAGAGATCAACAAAGACTTCATTTTACGGATAGCTTTGCATGCTTTTTCAATAAACTCAGTGCTGTCCGCAGGACCAAATGACATACGAATTGCATTTGAACACTGCCAATCGCTCAACCCCATTGCTTCCAATACAAAACTGCGGGAGACACCTGAACTACAAGCAGATCCGCCGCTGACTCGAATACCTGCCGCGTCAAACAAATCTATCAGTTCTTTGCCTGTGAGATAGTCAATTGAAAAATTCAACGTAGTCGGTACAGACAAGTCAAAAGCGTGATGAAAACAGATATTAGTAAAAGTGTCTTTTAGAGCCATTACAAGCATATCTCGGTGCAACTGCAATTTGTTGTGGGGCTGAAAGACTTCATTTTGACCATTTAACAGTGAAAATAGAGTATGTAGACCTGCAATCCCTGGTAAATTCTCCGTGCCCGAACGCATCCCTGACTCCTGCCCACCACCTGCGATAAAAGGGATATATGGTCGCCCATCGCGAATATACAAAAACCCAATGCCTTTTGGCGTATACAGCTTATGGCCTGAGAACGCAGCATAGTCGATTGAAATCGAATCCATTTGCAACGGTACTTTTCCCAATGCCTGAACACAATCGACAAGCCAAGCCACCTCTGGATTATGATCCCGAATCACCTTCTCAAGTGCTGTTAAATCTTGCGTAACCCCAGTCTCATTATTAACAGCCATCGTACATATCACCACAGCCTGTGATACATGCTGTGCAATAAATTGATAATCCAATATGCCCTCACCATTTACCGGGATCTCCAAAACATCTGCATTGAGGCCAAGTATGGCATTCCAATGCTTTAACGTGTTTGGTACCGCTTTGTGCTCTGTCGCGCCATATAAAAGGACCGGCTTCGATATACTTTTGTGCACCGTTTGCAGATATTGATTCAGCGCAGAAACAATGGCGGTTTGGATCCCTTCTGTTGCTCCAGAAGTAAACAGCAACTCACCATCTTTGCTGCCAATCAACCGTTTGCCGAGTTGCCTTGTTTGTTCAAGCAAGTTTTTTGCTGTTAAGCCTGCAATATGTGAGCTAGAGGGGTTACCAAAGTTTATTGTCATACTTTGCATCACACTATCTGATATTGAAGTCAGAACAGGTGTCGTTGCATTGGCATCAAGGTAAATCTGGGCAGAAGGAGAAGTGTTCACGTGTACCGCTTATAACTATATGTACTAAGTTATTCCATTTTACACAAAAACATCTACTTCGTTAAGTTCAATAATGTATTCATATTGAAGTCGAACTAATACAAACTAAAAAGGAGCGCTGTGCGCTCCTTTTATCAACTCTTATCGATTAGATTAACCGACCTGCATGTGTCGTTGACTTGATGACCATGCATTACCCAATGCTTTGACCAAGGATGCCAAAGGAATTGCAAAAAACACTCCCCAAAACCCCCATAGCCCGCCAAAAAATAGGACTGCAACAATAATGTATACAGGGTTAAGATCTACCGCTTCTGAAAATAATAGTGGCACCAATAAATTGCCATCTAAAGCTTGAATAATGCCGTATACAATTAATATGGTCCAAAATTCAGGTGCCATGCCAAATTGAAATAGTGCCACTGCTGCTACTGGAATAGTAACTAGCGCAGCACCAATAAAAGGAATAAGTACAGACAGTCCAACCAAAGTACCAAGCAAAGCAGCATAACGTAGATCAAGTACCGCAAATGCAATAAAACTAGTTCCACCTACAATCACTATCTCTATCACTTTTCCGCGAATGTAGTTCATTATTTGATGATCCATTTCTTCCCAAACCTGGGTTATTAGCTTTCGGTCTTTGGGGATCAATTGCTTAATCCCCGACGTCAAGGTTCCTTTATCTTTCAGCATGAAAAACACCAACAAAGGCACCAAAATAAGATAAATGAGCCATGCGACTAAGTCTTTAATCGAAGTCAGTGATACCGAGACAATTAACTCTCCTAACGCGAGAACTTTGCTTTCAACACCTGTAACAATGTTTTGTACTTGTTGTACTGAAATTAAATTGGGGTAGTCTTCTGGTAAGTGGAGCAGATAATCTCGACCTTTTTCCACCATACTTGGCGCTTCCTGGACGAGATTACTTGCTTGAGACCATAAAACAGGAACGATGACTAATAGCAGCGCTAAAACGACACCAACAAAACCCAACATAACTATATTTGTCGCCATCAAACGACTAGGCATAACTCGCTGCAACCGTGTCACTGGCCAATCGAGCAAATATGCGATGACCAAAGCCACAAGAACAGGAATGACAAAAGAGCCAAAAAAGTACAACATGGTCGCTGTAAAGACGAGCATCAACAATAAAGTGACCGAGTCTGGATCCGAAAATTTTTCTTGATACCAAGATTTTATTAACTCAAACATCCGTGATGTGTACCTCAATAAAGTTAAAGTTGCCTTCTTCTGTTAAGACATGGCGATACGCTTGGCGAGATAAGTAACGCTTTATATCGGAAAGATCTTGAGTTCGACTGCAAATAAATCTGATTTTTCCAATATTCAGGTTCTTCAACTGCCATTTAAATTGGACAAACAATTGAGGACAATTGTAATGCCTTAAATCAATTGTTGTTAGTTCTATGTTTTGCACCTTCATAGGCTACGAAAAGCCCCACCCGTTAACTTTAGGTTAAAAACCAACACTTATAAAACGCTATAAATACATTTTAAATACATTGGAAACGCAATATATACTTTTAATTTTGATTCAATATCATGATACCGCTTTATAAGATACCTCTATAGTAAATAGCAAGCGAATAATCCTGTATTTTACTCATATTCCAGCGTCTTTCTGTAGCTTGAACTAGGGCAATGGTTTATTCTTATAACAACAACAAGCTTTACGGGAAACAATATGCCAAAAGCACACAACAAGGCACGTTTGCCGGCGAACCCCACACTTAAAGAAATCAATTGGTACAAAAAGCAAATCAATTGGGGGGAGCTCCCGCCGTTTTATCATCTTGTCGCTTCTTCAGTCAGTGAGAGTGAAGGGATTTTTCAGCACGGATTTGATAATGCTATCAAACGGTTATTAGACAAGCGTAATTGGAATTTACAGCTTTTGGACGGTTATGAGGACGATAACGGCATCGTCCATTGTAATAGTGCACCAAAAATTACTCTACACCAGGCATTTACAGATCGCGGATACGAGCTTTGGGCTTTTCCAATTGCTCGCAATGTAAAAGTCGACACATATCTAAAAGACAATAAATATCTTGAGTTTAATGTGTGGGACCCCCATACCATGAAGACACTCATTAGATTTAGTCAAATGCATAAATTCATTCGATTTTATTTTGAGCGCGGTGACATCGCGGATAAAGCGTTGATCTTGCACGCACACAAGGTTGTACATCAAACTATCTCCCTTTTGAAAAGAGAATTGAACGTTGTGAGCGTTGACGGTGTCTCAATAAAAGATTTTTACCTGTTATGCGAAAAAGACGCCCGAGCCTGTGAAGACGAAATAAACTTAGCTAAAATCATGCTCGGTGACGACTACAAGAAGGATTAGAATGCGATTTAAAAAAGCACTTGCAACGACTTTATGCGCACTCGCACTAAGTTACTCTACAGCCAATAATGCATCCGAGTTTAGGCTCCCAGACCTTGGTACGTCGGCAGTGCAAGTTTTACCAATTGAAAAAGAGCAAGCCATCGGTGAAGTGATGATGATGCAGATCCGCTCTAGCTCGCCCTTAGTTCAAGACCCTGTTCTCAATGAGTACCTGTCTGCACTAGGCAATAAACTCGTCGCCAGTGCTAATGACGTTAGATTTCCATTTAAGTTCTTTTGGCTGAACAACAAAGCGATTAACGCTTTTGCATTTTATGGTGGACATGTAGGAGTCCATACGGGCCTGATAGCGCAGTCTGATAATGAGAGTCAACTTGCATCAGTACTGGGCCATGAAATAGCCCACGTTACGCAAAGGCACTTGGCAAGAAGAATCCAACAGGCCAAAGACAACAGTGCGCTAACTATCGCTGGCATGATCACAGGGATTTTGGCCACCGTTGTAGCACCTGACGCCGGTATGGCAATCCTTGCAGCCAATAGCACGCAAGCCGCTTTGAGCCAGTTAACCCACAGCCGAAAAGCAGAACAAGAAGCAGATAGATTCGGTATGCAAACGCTGCAAAAAGCTGGCTATGATCCATATGCCGCTAGTGAGTTTTTAACTAAGCTTGCATCCCAAGTTCGATTTAAAAACAAGCCCCCTGCATTTTTGCTTACTCACCCCTTACCAGATTCTCGTGTATCTGATGTCAGACTGCGAGCCCAGCAATACCCAAAACGCTATGTGCCAAGCAGCGAAGATTTTCACTACGCACAAAATCGGGTAATGGCTCGCTACCAGCTAAGCAAAGAAGATGCTCAGGCCTATTTTGAAAACACTTTGAGAACCAGTACAGAGCTCGACAAGAGTCATTATGAGTACGGACTGGCAATTTCATTGCTTGATCAAAAAAAGTATGACCAAGCTGAGAAAATTATAAATAAGCTCTTAAAATTAAAGCCTAATAACTTGTTTTTCTTAGATGTTTATACAGATATTAAACTCGGTCAAAAAAAATATGACCAAGCTCTGTCACTGTTAGAACAGAAGCACCAGCTTCGCCCGAACAATCAGGTCATCACTTTAAATTTAGCTAACACAGCCATCAAAGCAAAAATGTACGAAAAGGCAGAACAACTGCTTAAAGTGTTTTTATTAGAAAAGCCAAATCATGTACTCGCCAAACAATTGCTCACAGAAACTTATGAACTGAGTGAAAATAAAGCGGCTTATCATGAATCGCGCGCTAGTTTACTATCTCACTACGGTGCATTCATGAAAGCGGCAGATGAAGTACAAAAAGCACTTAACTTCATTGAAAAAGAAGATGAAATTAAAAAATTGCGCTTAAAAGCTTTGCTCACAAAATATCGAGGCATGCAAAAAGAGCTTGCTAAATTGTAACCCTACATGTTGCCTATCCACTTACTTATGGACAATATTTTGTCCATATATAAAGATAGGCACACCTTTTTCAATCAGTTACAATCAAACAATACAACTATAAGTTACAGTTTCAAAAGGTCCATTATGTCAGTAACTATTTACCACAATCCTCGTTGTTCGAAGTCTCGTCAAACTCTTGCATTGCTTGAAGAAAATGATATTCAGCCAGAGATCGTAGAGTATTTAAAAACCCCCATTGATGAAAGCACCCTTGACACATTAATATCAAAATTAGGGTTTGATTCTGCACATCAATTGGTGCGCAATAAAGAAACCATCTATAAAGAACTAGGCCTAAGCAAGGACAGTGACGAGCAGACGCTAAGAAACGCCATGCTTGAAAACCCAAAGTTGATAGAGCGACCAATTGTGGTAAAGGGTGAAAAAGCAGCACTGGGCCGCCCACCTGAGTCAGTATTAGATATTATTTAAATATGGCGACAATACTCGTTTTATACCATTCTAGCCATGGCTCAGTCGAAGCCATGGCTAACGAAATAGCCGAAACACTAAGTGCCCAAGGTGCAACGGTCCGTTTACGCACCTTTGTACAAAGGCAGCCTCACGATATCGTAGTAACGAAACAAGACCTTATTGAATGTGATGGACTTGCATTTGGTACACCAACACGATTTGGCATGATGGCGGCTCAAGCAAAAACGTTTTGGGAAACAACCAGTGATGTTTGGTTAAAAGGGCAGCTTATAGATAAACCAGCATGTGTGTTCTCGTCATCAAGTAGCATGCACGGCGGTAACGAAGCGACATTATTGAACTTGTCTCTGCCTTTGTTGCATCACGGTATGATGCTGATGGGCGTCCCCTACGATGTACCTGAGTTATTGTCTACCGAAAGCGGAGGGACACCATATGGTGCAACTCATGTTGCAGGGCTGGACAACAGCGACCAGCTAACAGAAACTGAAATAAAAATATGTCGAGCCGTCGCTACTCGCCTATACACGGTTGCAAAAAAGTTATTATGAATCAGACTCCAAAACAACCTAAAACAAAACAATTTCACCAACTCGCTCTATTTGGCTATTTTGGTTTATTGTTGCTCATGCCTATTTGGCTATTTTTGGTTTCTCCAAGAGAGGGACATAGCGTTGGATTTATGTTTGTTGTGTATATTCTTCCTCTGCTGTTACCTTTGAGAGGCATACTGCAAGACAAACCTTATACATTTGCGTGGGCAAATTTTGTCGTGCTCATATACTTTATACATGGCTTTACCCTATTGTGGATTGCCACCGATGAGCTATTGTGGGTTATTCTAGAATTGATATTCGCCTCTGCCATGTTTGTGGGATGTACTTATTACGCAAAGCTAAGAGGCCAAGAACTCGGCCTAAAGATCCGCAAACTTAAAGACGATTTAGCCGACGAAAAAGCAGCGCACGAGCACCAAGAAAAATAACTCGCTTATTATTTTAAAAACATAAAGCCACTCTTTACAGTGGCTTTTTCATTTAAATCATTTGGTAGGTTAAGCTCGACCACCGGTTATTTTATTTGCCCTGCCCTCTTCTTTGGCTTTGTCTGCTCTTCGACGCCTTGCTTCTTTTGGATCAGCGATTAGCGGTCTATATATCTCAATGCGATCACCTTCTTTAACCACCTGATGTAACTTGACAGTTCTATTCCAAATCCCCAAGCTTAAGTTGGTTGGATCGATTTCTGGGCATTGCTCTAATATCCCTGACTGCATCACAACGTGCTCAGCAGAGGTACCTTCAGCTACATCTACTGTTAGGCAAGTCGCTTTATCAGGTAACGCAAATACAACTTCAATCTTAATCATTTACCTAGCTCCGTAGACAGACTTTGCGCGCTTAGTAAACGCAGCCACCATATTTTTAGCGACTTCATTAAAAACCTTGCCAAAAGCAAGCTCTATCAATTTGCTGGCAAATTCGAATTCTAACTTTAAATTTACCTTACAGGCATGTTCATCTAATTCAACAAACTCCCAGTAGCCTTGCAAAGATTTAAAAGGACCATCAACAAGCTGCATTTTCACTCGATTGCCTTCAAATTGATTTTTAGTTGTGAACCACTTAGTCAGACCTGCCTTCGATATTTCTAAACTCGCCGTCATTTCATCATGTGAACTGCTTAGCACTTTCGCGCCAGAACAGTTAGGTAAGAAATCAGGATAAGCGTTTACATCATTGACCAGATCAAACATCTCTTGTGTGCTGTACATCACCAATGCACTTTTTTCTACTTGTGGCATACGTTCTCCAAACTTTACTGGCCCAATTTTACCAAGCTTTTAAAGATTTATCTTGTTTGCAGCTCCACTGTGAGCGAAAATATGCCATAAAAATTAAATAACACTGTTTTCCCATTCGATTTGTAGGTAGACTAAGCCATTATGGCAAAGAAAAAATCAAATAAATCAACGAGCAATACCATAGCGCTGAACAAAAAAGCACGCCATGAGTATTTTTTACACGATAAGTTCGAAGCAGGTATGGAACTACAAGGCTGGGAAGTTAAAAGCATCCGCGCTGGTAAGGTTAATATCTCAGAGACTTATATTCATCTTAAAGACGGTGAGGCATTTTTGCTAGGCAGTCAGATTCAGCCATTAAATAGCGCCTCTACCCACGTTATCTGTGATCCACTTCGCTATCGTAAACTGTTACTCAACAAAAGAGAAATTGATAGGCTGATTGGTGCAACCGAGCGAGATGGTTTCTCTTTAGTTGCAACAGCAATGTACTGGAAAAAGTGCTGGGTAAAACTCGAGTTTCATTTAGCCAAAGGTAAAAAGATGCACGATAAACGTGCTGATATTAAAGACAGAGATTGGTCGCGAGACAAAGAGCGATTAATGAAGCACAAGGTTTAAAATGCTCACTAATTTACAGCCTAATTATCTTAGGCTGTATGTGAGTTTGCGTTGCAGTCTTTTAGGGTAAGATTGCCCCAGTTTTAGCATCTATTGTTAAAACAGCTTCTGTTTTTGGATCTTTAATTTTTGCCGTTTCTTTATTAACTAGTGCGCTGCGGGGCACTTGGATTTTACTGCCTGTATCAGGGTTTACTACGATTAAAAATCGAGAGGCTTTTTGCGCGATTTCTTTTGCACCTTGGTTTTTGACAAAGTGGATATCTAGTGTCATTCCCGCTGTTACACCAGCTGTAGCCGAAACTCTAAAGTTATTAATTTCATACTGAGAGTTACTCGACAGTAAATCGTTATCTATATCTTCAACGGTTTTTACTGATGCCTTGGTAAAATCCTTTACCTTATTCATGACCGAGATATCTTTAAGGTTGTCTTTTGCATCCGTCGCTTTTTGTTTTATAGAAGCCGTTAGCCCCTCACCTTTTTCCTTTATATTAACGCCCACTTGGCTATTCCCTTCCTCATCCGTAAAGTTTTTTGTCGCTGTTTCTTTTAATTTATTGAACATATCTTATTCCCTTAAGCTTAATAATCGTCAAATCCGTCGTCTTCAATAATCATGGTATCTGCTTCACCGTCAAAGTCAGTGTCAGCAATAATGGCGTCAACATCTCCGTCACCATCAAGGTCCATTGCAACCGCGTCTATTACACCATCGCCATCGGTATCCATTGCGACAGTATCTATGATGCCATCTCCATCTGTATCAACACCGACGGTATCTACATATCCATCGCCATCGGAATCTATCGCCACGGCGTCAACAACACCATCACCATCTTCATCAATCATCACGGTGTCAACATAACCGTCTCCATCGGAATCTATCGCCACAGTGTCAACAATACCATCACCATCTTGATCAATTCCTACGGTATCAATATAGCCGTCACCATCTACATCGGCGACAACTCCATCACTGATACCATCTCCATCAACATCTACTTCGTATATATCTTCCATAATTATCCCTTTCACAATAGTGTGCATTTTATATGCACAAAGCATTTTCTAGCATAGCCAAATTTATTATTCAACAGTTCAAAAAATAGTAATAAATTTATTTATAAATAAGAGGTTAGATTGATAGAAAGGTAGATTTTGACGCATAAAACGCAAAAAAGCCCCGCAGGGCTTTTTATAAAGAAGCTACTTGTGATTTAGCTTTTGTATTTCTGAACTACGAGTGTGGCGTTAGTTCCACCAAAACCAAAGCTGTTTGACATAACAGTATTTAGTTCAACGTCACGACGCTCAGTTACAATGTCTAAGCCTTTAGCTTCTTCATCTAATTCATCAATGTTGATAGATGGTGTGATGAAGTTATTTTCAAGCATTAGTACCGAGTAAATCGCTTCGTGAACACCCGCTGCACCCAGAGCGTGACCTGTCATCGCTTTTGTTGCGCTGATCGCCGGCGACTTCTCACCAAATAGTTCTTGGATAGCACCCAGTTCTTTCACGTCACCAACAGGTGTTGAAGTACCGTGAGTATTTAGGTAATCAATTTCACCATCTACAGTAGCCATTGCTTGTTTCATACAACGCACAGCGCCTTCACCTGATGGTGCAACCATGTCGTAACCATCTGAAGTTGCACCATAACCTACGATTTCACCGTAAATGTGTGCGCCACGAGCCAATGCGTGCTCAAGCTCTTCGATTACCATGATACCGCCACCACCAGAGATAACAAAACCGTCTCGGTTTGCATCATAAGTACGAGATGCTTTTTCTGGCTCTTCGTTGTACTTAGTTGACAATGCACCCATGGCGTCAAATTCCATTGCCAGCGTCCAGTGAAGTTCTTCACCACCACCTGCAAAAATTACGTCTTGTTTACCTAGTTGAATTTGCTCTACAGCGTGACCAACACAGTGTGCAGATGTAGCGCATGCTGAGCTAATTGAGTAGTTAACGCCTTTGATTTTAAATGGTGTTGCTAGACACGCAGATGTTGTACTTGCCATAGTACGCGGCACCATGTAAGGACCTACACGCTTAACGCCACGCTCACGCAAAATATCAGCAGCTTCTACTTGGTATTTAGAAGAACCACCACCAGAACCAACTACAAGGCCAGTACGTTCATTCGAAACTTGATCTTCTGATAAACCAGAGTCTTCGATAGCTTGTGCCATCGCGATATAAGAGTATGCAGCTGCGTCACCCATAAAGCGGTGCGCTTTACGGTCAACTAGTGCCTTAACATCAATATCAATTTTACCTGACACATTGCTGCGCAAATTCATGTCAGCAAACTCTTGGTTAAAAGCAATACCACTTTTACCCGCTTTCAAAGATTCTAATACTTCTTGCTTGTTGTTACCGATGCTTGAAACAACACCGATCCCCGTAATTACGGCTCTTCTCATGGGTAATTCCCTTAGGACTTAAAAAATTTAGGTGTATTCTACGCGTAAAAGACTGATCAAGTGGTCAGCTTTCCAGCGTACACACGTACTCTGAACTGATATTTGCAAAAATGCAACGGACTAATGCAAATAAAACCAGTAAAATACTTGTCATCAATGAGCATTATACCAACGTATTTCTATGATAAGTAACGCACAAATTCATTTTAACGATTCTGGCACACCTGTCGCCGATAATTTTGATGACGTTTATTTCTCCAACGACGATGGCTTAGCCGAGTCAAATTATGTTTTCTTTGAACAAAATGGGCTACATGAACGATTTAAGAGCCACCCAAGAAAACACTTTGTTGTCGCTGAGACAGGCTTTGGCACAGGCCTGAACTTTCTAAATACTTGGGCTCGTTTTAAGCAAAACGCACACATAGATGGTGTTGAACGCCTTTATTTTATGTCGTTCGAAAAATTTCCTATCAAGTTGAGTGACCTCAAACAAGCACTAGACGCCTGGCCTGCATTGGCGCCACTTTCAAAACAATTATGCGATCAGTACCCAATGGCATTACAGGGATGTCATCGATTAGAATTTGAACAGGGCCGTGTAGTACTCGACTTGTGGTTCGGCGATGTGCAAAGCTCATTGCCGCAAATAGCATATCAGAGCAAAGGCATTGTCGATGCGTGGTATCTAGATGGTTTCGCGCCTAGTAAAAATCCTGATATGTGGCAGCAATCTCTATTTGATGCCATGGCTCATTTGAGCCAACAAAATGCAACTTTTGCCACCTTTACCGCAGCTGGCTTTGTCCGAAGAGGCTTGCAAAGTGCAGGGTTTGAGTGCAAAAAAGTGAAAGGCTATGGCCGTAAACGAGAAATGGTCGTCGGTACACTTATCGCCACTACAGAGCATGCAACTACGCCACGATACTATCAACAAGACGCAGCAGCACTTTCACATGTTGCCGTTATAGGTGGCGGCATAGCGAGTAGCTGTCTTAAATATCACCTTGCAAAGCGTGGCATTAAAACACACTTATTTTGCGAAGATGATGCCCTCGCAAAAGGCGCTTCTCACAATCTACAAGGCGCTGTTTATCCAAACTTACAAAGCGAATTTGGTATTCCATCTGAGTTTTATGCCCATAGCTTTTTGTATGCCAGACGCTTCTATGAACAGCTGAACAAAGCCGGCCATTCATTTGACCATCAATGGTGCGGTGTTTTACTGCAAAGCGTTAACGATAGCAAAAAAGCACAACACGAAAAATTGGCGGCTAGCAAAGTTTTTCCAGAACAGTTGATACGCCAAGTCGATAGTGCAGAGGCGCAGTCGCTCTCAAGTATCGACACGCCATATGGCGGTCTGTTTATTGAGCAAGGGGGTTGGGTAAGCCCTGTACAGCTTACAAAGTCGGTTTTTGACGCAGCTGAGTCTTTAACGCCAGGCGAAAATCTCTTTGCTGTCCAAATCGAGCAACTAGAACACAAAACTGACGGCTGGTATTTAAAGTCGAAGCAACAAACATTTGGCCCTTTTTCTGATGTTTTTATCTGTGCAGGCGAGCATAGCGATAGATTTGAGCAAACCAAAGATATTGGTATTCACGGCGTGAGAGGCCAAGTCTCTCATATCAATGAGGGGGCAGCCTCTTCAAGGCTTTCCACTGTGTTATGCCACAAAGGTTACTTCACCCCTAGTCAGAGCGGGTTGCATTGCATGGGGGCAACTTTTGAAAAGCACAGTAAATCAAGGGTTGTCACCGAACAAGATAATATCACCAACCGCCAACAGCTAGCTGGATTTTATGAAGGTACTGAGTTTGATAAAAGTCTTGGCAATATTGACAGTGCCAAAGCAGCTGTAAGGTGTTGTTTTAACGACCACACCCCTATGATTGGGCAAGTGCAAGACAAAGCGGACTTATTGCAAGCTTATGACAACATCAAACGCGGTAAATATTATGGCTTCACCTCTCAATCGATGCCACATAAAGGATTACATATTGCCACTGGTTTTGGCGCCAGAGGGTTATGCACAGCGCCACTTGTTACGGAACATCTGGTTGCGAGTTTATTTCAAGAACCCCTCCCTTTTAGTGAAAGAGTGCACGAAGCATTGCACCCTGCTCGACTCACTATAAGAGATATGATCCGAAATAAAATATAGCTTCGCGCAAGCTCCAAGCCCGCTATCAGGGCTTGGAGATTTGAATGATCACTCGGCGGTTGGCTTCGCGGCCAATTGGAGTTGTATTAATTGCAACATGGCGTTTTTCACCGAAACCTTCTGTCATGATTTTCTCTGCTGGCACACCTTTGCTCGCCATATACTCTTTAATTGCCATCGCACGCTTTTTAGAAAGGTTTAAGTTTACATTGGTTCCGCCATAGCTATCTGAATAGGCAGATATATAAATTGAGTCAATGTCGGGATCATTGTTTAAATACTCCCCTATCATATCGAGGCGCTTTCGCGAGGAACTGGTTAAATCACTTGAGTTTTTACGGTAGTTCATCACCACAAAAGCAATGTCTTCGAAGCTATAAGGCAATAAGTTATCTCTACACTGTAAAAAGTCCCAATAAGATTTCTTAAAGTTGACTGAAGACAACGCGACGGAAATTTGATCTTGCTTATTGTGCCAATCTTGATAATAAAAAGTAGGCTGATAACCCTTTTCTAACTCTGTCAGCATTTCCCAAGCAACTGGGTTCGCAAGCTCACCATCAAATTTTTTAAGTAATGCCATTTTGCCCATTGAGCGAGCTGGTAAGCCTGCCCGCCAGCTTGGCGGCACAGATTCAAGACCTGCAAAGTCATAGTCCTCCGGTCGGATCACCATATCGAGATTGAAAGT
Source organism: Pseudoalteromonas sp. Of7M-16 (assembly GCF_022347805.1). NCBI lineage: Bacteria > Pseudomonadati > Pseudomonadota > Gammaproteobacteria > Alteromonadales > Pseudoalteromonadaceae > Pseudoalteromonas > Pseudoalteromonas sp. Of7M-16. The sequence goes on from NZ_JAKRFY010000005.1 coordinate 268,956, forward strand.
AAGATCTTTATTCTTACTGGCCGATGCACTAAATACTGCTTCTCCATAATAGGGAACCGTATGAGAAAGTGTGCAAGATAATCGAGTCGTTCTATCAACCATCCATTTAGAATCATCGACAGTGGCACTATACTGCCGCATCGCACCATATGCATTGGTAGCTAACACAAGCGTCATAACGGCCGCTAAAGTATTGAAATATAGCTTCACTTTTCTCACTCCAAGTCTATTAAGCCAAAAACAGACTCTATTTTTGTGCCTTCATTCTGATTCACCTTACACATAAGCAATAAACATACCGAATCGATATGCCAATAAGTCGACTCCATTAAAAAATATATTGAGGATCCATCGATCCCAATTAGCATCTTATCTCATGATCAGTATAATAGGCGCCTCATTTTAGAAATCCAAGTTTATCATGGCAGAACAAGAGCAAACCCTATTCGCAAAACGCTTCAGAGGCTTTTTCCCAGTTGTAATAGATGTTGAGACCGCAGGGTTCAACAAAGAAACAGATGCCCTATTGGAAATAGCGGTCAGCTTGTTAAAAATGGACGATAACGGTGAGCTCAGTATTGATAACACTATTCACTTCCATGTCGCGCCATTTGAAGGCGCTAATATTGAGCAATCGGCCATTGAGTTTAACGGAATAGATCCATTTTCAGAGCTGCGAGGTGCCGTTGAAGAGAGTGAAGCAATTAAAGAGATTTGCAAAGCTGTTAGAAAGGCGCAAAAAGACGCTGGCTGCCAGCGCTCTGTCATCGTTGCACATAACGCGGCATTTGATCATGGCTTTTTAAACGCGGCGATAGAACGCAACAATATCAAGCGTACGCCTTTTCATCCATTTGTTAGCTTTGATACCACTTCCTTGTCTGGCCTTGCACTAGGGCAAACTGTGCTGGCGAAAGCATGTCGCGCGGCGGGTATTGAGTTTGACAACTCCCAAGCACATTCAGCACTTTACGATACTGAACGCACAGCTGAACTATTTTGTTACATCGTAAACAAATGGCAAGCACTTGGCGGATGGCCGCTACCTCAAGTAGACCCAGACAGTGATCAAGAAGAACAAAGTTAGTTGTCGCTTGTAAATTACAAAGCTAAAAAAAGCAGCCTAAGCTGCTTTTTTAATTCTGGAACTCTTGCGTGATTTTTCCAGCGTCTAATTTAACTGAATGAGGTGGGTAGATTCTTGAAAAAGATCGACTATCCTTCGCGATTGTCAATTCTATACCCGGGTGCATTAGCTCATTTACTTTAACTCGGCTCAGTTTAACCAACCGAAGTAGCTTTTGTGCCACCAGTTTACAATTACGAACATTGCGTTTGTAATGCGCATCTAAACGCTGCTCTGTGACAGCAAGCTTTTTCAAATAGCTGTCACGTTTATCTGACGCAGGTGTTTTTTTTGCTTTTACTTGAGCTCGCTTAACTGCCAAAATTTTATCAGACAACAATTTATCTAGCTCTTTAAACTCTTTTTCTTTTTTCTTTAAATCATACCAGTCTTGGGCGAGGACTATTCGAGTCCTAGTGCCTGAGGGCGCGCCGACTTCGCCGGCTTCAATACGCATCGCATTATAAACGTTACCGCCTATAAGCTTGCCACGCGGCGTGTCTCCCTTACCAACTCGGATCAGGCGCTTAGACTTCAAGTCACAATGCAACGCCTGACGCTCAATAAATAAGTCCTGTTCAGATTCTATATGGCAATATTGTCCATAACCCACTGAAATAGTTCGTTTTGCTTTGATAATGCAAGAAAACTCTTCGCCATCGAGGCGTTTTCTGCCAATCGCACCTAACATGACCGTCACCGCACTGTCACTTTCCAAGTGCGCTGACTCAACAAAACCAATAACAGTAATATCACCTGAGGCTTTGATTTTCATGCCATCTTTCACATCACCGCTAACAACGACACTGCCATCAAATTCGATATGGCCGGTTGTGACATCTACATTGTCATAGCATAAAACATCATCAACTCGCATCCCTCTTGGCACCGCTACAGGCACACCTTTTGCGTCAGCAATTAACAAATTAGGGTCTTCAGGGCTGATTTTTGTGCCTTCAGATACCTGCAGTGTGAAATCTTTGCCTGGCTTAGGCTCTAATACATCACCAAATACTGAAAAGCCTTTCTCTCCTGGAGTAGGAGGAACTCGCTTCATTAGCGGGCTGCCTGGTTTAACTGTGATAATTGCACCTAAGTCACGCATATCTACTTTGCCACCAGACTTTTCCTGTGGACTAAGTATGCGGTCTTGCGCTGTCATGCATAATCTTACAAATCTTGCATCTGTGCCGTCTTTCGCACGAACACCATGAGCCACAATCCCTGAATACACACTCCCTGGAGATTGCTCAAACTGCTGCCCCAAAAAGGTGTCTAGTGCCCTTTCATTGATCCCCTTAACCACGCCTGCATCGGTCAATGCATCTCTTGCTTCATCAATTGTTATTAGCTTACCGCCTCTCGCGGTTGTTAAGCGCGCTTCCGCAAGCATGTTGTTTTCTTCAACACGAATAGAAATTGAAGCATCAACTGCTCTAGCAACAATTAACAGATCTTTCTCTCTGTCATCAGATGGAGAAAATAATTGACCAATATTAGCGTGAATGACATCAAAGTCGGCATAAGAAGACTGCTCCAGCATTTCAACTAGCTGTGCAGCACTAGCGGGAAACCCCGAGTGCGCAGGATGTTCCTTTAAAGAAACATACCCAGACTCCTCATCAAATTGAAACAAAGACATCACTTCCTTCCTAAATACTATTGCATATTTTACTTTTTTTTATGCAGCTCTCGCCATTTCAGCACATCGCTCTCACAATGTTAAGTTTAAATTGGCCACTTTCTAGGCAAATTATGAATGATTGTAAACGCTCTTGGCGCTTAAATTACACAAGTTGCTATTATTACTAAATTTATCGGAAAAATGCGTGATTTCTTTAGTAAAATTCGCAATATGAGACTTTATCATTAGCTTTAGTCAGGCTTGAATATCGACAATTAAGTGAAATATTTATTCCATTAACTGCGATATTTTATTGAAAACTACGTAAATTCCAATTCAATACATTTAGTCATTAATAAAAATAACCGTGAAATTTTATGCATTTTTTACGCCACAAAATACATCCCTACCACTTATCAGAGCACAGACCTCTTTACTTGGAGCGCAAAGCACTTATTAGAAAGTTCAGATGAATGCCAATCACTCATTATTCACTATCTTCTTCATAGGTGTTCTCAATAATTGGTGTAATACTTGCTGACTAAAATTCATAGCTTATTAACGCGTCTATATTACGTAGTTGCTATTGACGCTAAACGGCTAAACTTGACACAGACTTTTGCAGGGAGACAGGTATGAAAACGCAAATATTAAAATTAGCTACTCATGGTCAAAGTTTTGGGTATGTAACCGTAAACGATGATTCATCTGGCGTTTTTTATGGCAATGGTCACATAACCAATGCAGCTAAATTTGAGTTAACCCCCTGTGCTAGAGACGAACAAGCGTTTTATTACAAGCTGGTCGGCTCTAGTAGCAGCTACATGGACTTTTCACTCGCATCTAAGGTCGTAAAAATCACGCGCTCTAAAAGCCCGGAAGCATCAAATATTTGTGCATGGAAAATGTTAAACGGCGCATTGTGTGCGATTATTCCCGGGACTAGTGTATTTAAAGCCCTCAGCCGCTCCACATTCAAACATGGATCAAATGTACTATTTGCTACTTCCCCTTGCGATCAAGATTTTTGCAAGATAAGTATTATCACCCATTGAATGCTTGGTCGCGTTTGAAACAAACGTTTTTGGTTTCAACTATTTCAAAAACGTAGTATCTATTAGAATGAATAGAGTAACACAAGGCATTACACCTTGATGGCGTTTGAAAATTGATTGCTTGGGTTATTAGGCTGCATTAAAACATTGGGGATAATTAAACAACGCGGGCAACCCAGATAACGCCGATAAAAGCGGTAGTACGTTTCTCTAACCTCTCTCCAATTAATAATGGCAACTTACTAAAAATATTGGTTCTCACTGTTACGGCCATTTTGCTAAAAGTTCAGGTGCTTTTTTGAAAACAGCCGTATAATTTAATTGAGACACGCCCCACTCTTTCCACTTTCAAGTGCAATCGCTTTAGCCGGATTTTCGACTTGATAATACAATGACATGATTTGCCACTGCTGATCCGCTTTGTAGAATTGAATGCTATTCACACCAGTAAAATCAGGATTCGTTTGGTCTTTGTTAAAGCGAGTTTCAGCGACACTGTAAACGTGAGAAAACCTATCATAAGTTTGAATCTTGCGGACAATTTCACATTCATAAAAACCCTGCTCAGATGTTTTATCCAGTAGCTTTATAAATTCCTGCCCTGTCAGACTCATCAGGCTAGGCATTCCCTTTTTTAAATGCACGCCAAATACTTTTGCCTCAGGATGAAAGAGCTGTTTCAGTTTGTCTATATCCGGTTTTTTCTGTGGCTCATGTGACATAGCTTGAAATAGTGAATTAACCGCGCTCTGGGGTGTATCGCTCGCAACACAGCCAAAAGCTAAACAGACTAAAGAAACCATAAATAGAAACCGCATGACCTACTCCTTTGTTATAATTGTTTTTTACACTCGATCCATTGCTAGGCCAAGTCCATCTATATTTACCATTTATGATGCGAGCTTTTCAACTTCCCAAAACGACAGCAAGTATCGACTCCTCCCTCACAAGAAGTCGACTGGAATATAACAGTGCTGAGGTTTATTCAAAAAGTGACTGGCAACTGCCTTGTGTTTTAATTTGTGTCAGTGTTGCACTCAACCGCTCATAAATAGCCATATGTGCAAAGTTACCAGTGCTGATCCGCTTAACTCCCAACTCCGTCAACTTGGCCACGCTTGGTAACTCCGGCATCGCCATCACATTGATAGGTAGTGACGTAGAGCTAGTAACTTTACGTATATCTTGCTCAGCCGTGATACACGGGAAAAACAATCCATCCGCACCAGCCATTTGGTAGCTGCGGGCTCTCATACAGGCCTCTTCAGCTGCACCTTCAACACCTAGTAGAAATACATCACAGCGAACATTAATAAAAATCTGCACATCGCGTGCTGTTAAGTGCGCGCAGACTTGTGTTAATAATTCTGAAAACTCATCTTTGTCACATAACCTACGAGAGTCCTCTACCCGGCTATCTTCAATATTGATACCTACCACCCCCAACTCAGCAAGTTGCTGAATATGATTGGCAATCACGAGTGGATCGCTGCTAAACCCTGACTCGATATCTACGCTTAGCGGCAGAAGACTTGATGCAGTGATCCGCTTAACCACAAACAGAAGCTCTTCAAAAGGGATGTTCTCACCATCTTCGTAGCCAAGCACAGCAGTCAGTGCTGCGCTCGATGTACCCATTGCTTGATAACCAGCTTGCTCAGCACATTTTGCGCTGGGCGCATCCCAAACATTTGCCAATAGAAGTGGAGTAGCTTGTTGGTGCAGCGAATAAAATTCGTTCATTGTCGTTCCTTTTTATTATTTGGTTTAGTAATTACGGTTTGTTGCGATACGTGTATTCTTGCAACCACGCAGTAAAAAGACCAACGATGAAAATCGACTTTTAATATAAGCATTGCTTATAATACAAGGTAGATAATAAGAATAAATTGTGTGCGTGTGTTTAAAAATATTAATCTTCTAGTCACTTTCGAATGTGCCGCCAGACATCGAAGTTATAGTCTAGCGGCAAAAGAGCTCTGTATTTCTCAAGCTGCTGTCAGCCAACAAATGCGTCAACTCGAATCTACACTCGGTACTCGTTTATTTATCCGTAAAGGCAAGCAAATGCAGCTCAGCCAATCTGGCCAAACTCTTTTTGAACACGCCCAAAAGGGATTAACCATATTGAGCCAAGGAGTAAGCCAACTACAAAAAGAAGAAATCGACGGTGAATTGACCATCACTTCAACTCAAGCGTTCATCGCTCTGTGGTTGATGCCAAGGCTGCAATCCTTTACAGAGCAATATCCAAATATTCAAATCACTATTTCATCTTCGGCAAGCTTCGTTGACTTAAAGCAAAACCACCTAGATTTAGCCATCAGATTTGGTCAGTCTGTAGAGCAAAATACGCCGAGCAATTTAGTCTGTGATTACTTCGGTGAATCTGCGGTGTATCCCATTTGTTCGAGTCAATTTGCACAACAGCTAAATTTCAACTCACCCGAAAACCTGTTATCACAGCATATAGTAACTTTAGAAAACCCAGGGCCTTATGACTGGCCAACTTGGTTTAAGGCAGCTGGCGTATCAGGCGTTGAATGTCACACCCAGTGGACTAAGGTTAACTCGACGGATATGGCAATCAGTGCTGTCGCAAGCGGCCACGGTGTTACTCTTGCAGTTCCTTATTTGTGCCAACAACAGCTCGACAACGGTACGCTGGTAATTCCTTATAAGCTTGCCCATCCAAACACCGTCAAACGATACTTTGTATATGATGCAAACTCCCCAAGACTTGCACGACTGAAGGTATTTACCGACTGGATCAATAAAGAAATGGAACAAGACTAAGCCTTTGTTACTTTAATTTTTTAGAGCTCCTTTTATAGCGGTCCTCGCGCTAACATTGAGTTCTTTACTGGTGCACGTTCACATAAGCCTCTTATGACTTAATTCCCCACTTGATAAAATCATCATCAAACCTCCGTCCCTCAATAAACCGAAAAACGGATATTTGTGGCTAAAATATGACCAAGAACAATAAACGCGCCGTAACATCGCTTTGATAGCACAAATATATTTACAAAATATGACCAAGAACAATAAACGCGCCGTAACATCGCTTTGATAGCACAAATATATTTACAAAATATGACATACAAATTATATTTCAGCACAAATTTGGTACAAAGTTAGTTCTAAAGGATGAGATCTAGTTTATTAATTTCCATTTTACTGTTTTTATCGGCGTGTTATGACAACGCTATCATTGAGTCGTTTGAAACATTCCCCTACAACCCACAGAGTCAATATTATTTATCCAACAATCGAATAAATACTGTCTCGAACGACCACCCTATTTTTAACACATGCCAAATTCATGGTTGGGATTTTTATGCCCTTTATGACCTTGAAAAGCACATACTCGTATGCATGGATAAAACCGAACATAAGCCTAAGTATCACTTGTTGTCAAAGAGCCAGACCCTCGATTTAGGCCACTCACCACCACTCAGTATTAAGTCAAACTATCTGATAACTCGACAGCTTTCGGTTTATAAAATCGGCCGCACGATCAAAAAAGTACTATCGAGTAAGCACACCTTATCTTATCGCTCCGCCGCTATTCACAGGGAGCAATTCAATGACGTAATAATTTTGAAAGGCGCATCAATATATACATTTAATGGCTCAGAGTTCCATCGCCTTTTGCCTTTAAAGCAAGGACTCATTAATCAATTCACCGTCCACGATTTGGCCCTCAGTACTGATGAACACACTCTGTACCTTATTTCCTCTTATGGTAATCGGGGGTTAAAAGATATCTATATTCACGCATTTGATTTGAAAAATTTAAGTTTATCAACGCAATCCAAAGTTGAATCTAACTGTATCTGCTTTCAACACACCCTTAACTATGAACAAGGAGGTCCAGTATTTTTTTATATAAACAAAAGTAAAAAGTCAGTTGTAAAAGGAAAAATAAAAGGAAAGGAAAATTATGAAAAATAAACGCTATTTAACACTGCTCTTGGTTGCTTTGACCTGCACAAAAGCATTGGCATTCAAACAAGGCATACATGAAAACATCACTGATACGGTACTTAAAAAAAACGATTTTCACCCGGGCTCCACAGATGAGGTCTCTGACTCTAACTACTACACTGATGTTGCAGAACCACATGTAGAAGCTGCCCATGCAGATAACAATGTACTGGATCTTGCCTCCTCACGATTAACAGAAAAAACCAATGAAATTATAGCGGCACTGGAAAATTGTGATAAACGTAGAGCACTTGATGCACTTGGAGAAGCCCTTCACACAGTACAAGATATTGTGTCTCATAGTAATACTGTCGACAATAAGCACAATATTGATGACATGTTCGCACTGCAAAACGGTGCTCGATTCCATTGTGACCAAGATAACAACTTTGCGCCTGATGGACTTGTTACGGGCTATTTTTCTCTTTCTGGGTTTCTCTCCCTAAAACCTGGGGTCACACAATGTACGGGTATGCCTGATGGTGAGTGCTGCCACAAGTTTTTGAATAAGGATAATGATAGCCAACCAAATGGCGATAATTTTACCGCTGCTAAAGCAGCCGCTGAAGAACTGACACAACGATTTCTAGATAACCTCTATCAAAAAATCGACCAGCAATTTTCTACACACGCTGAATACTACAAAAACATGCTTAAAAAAGAGCAATCGAAGATTTATTTTGTGATTGACGACACAGGTAGTATGGGGGCCGATATCGCCGGTGTTAAAGCGTCGGTAAATAGCTTATTAGATAGCAAATTGGCGTCAGGAGAATCCCCCACATTGGGCCTTGTTACATTTAAAGATAGCCCGTCAGATCATGGTCTAGTCTGTGATATTGAACGCTTCAGAAGTAAAGTTAATTCGATTAGCGTTTGGGGAGGGGGCGATTGCCCTGAAGCCTCCGGGGCAGCGATACACACAGCACTCAACCAATTTACTGTTAGTCGTGGAGATCTCTACGCACGAGGTGGTGAGATTGCGCTATTTACCGATGCTTCGCCCCGCAGTCCAGCTTTAGTCGGTGCAGCACGCGCTCGCGCAATCGTTCAAGGTGTTAAAATCAATACTTTTTTAACGGGCACGTGCTCTTCCTTTCGCTCGGCTGAAAGTGTTGAGCAACAAAATACCAGCATCGATTTCCCGATTGAAACGGCACCTAGAAGCCTCAGTTCAATCGATCAATTTGAAAGGCTATCCTACGAAACAGGCGGTCTAAGCTTTAAGGTCAATCGACGCGAAATTGCCAGTGTACTGCCTATTTACTTAGAATTGAGCGACCTCGAAAGTACCACTTTGGCCAACCGTCAAGTCACCTCATCCGCTGAAAAGCCAGGAGTTGAAGCCATAAATGTAGATAAAACAGTGGCAGGCCACCCCCTTTCTGTGATTATTATGAAAGGGAAAAACACCAATTTTCCAGGGGTCAAGCTCCTTGACCCTACAGGCAAAGATATCACTAATGATGCCAAAGTAGTAACACGTCAATTTAGTAGTCTTATCGCTATGTCTATTTCAGATACACTCTCAGGCTCTTATCAATTGATCTTGTCTGGTGCAGACAGTACATACCCAATACGCGCTTTTGCTAAATCGTCATTTAGAGTCAATGATGTAAAACTGTATCAAGTTCCAGAGAGAGAAATACGGCATGTCGAGTTAGTACCTCTCGTTGGGCAACCTACGATCGGGCAAACGGTTCACGCCAAAGTGCGTTTTTCTCAAGCACCTAGAGACGCTACATTGCAGTTGGTTGATTACACAGGAAAGCTAATAAAGCGCATCCCTTTGCTCAAGGAGCCGACACATCATAGACGTTTTAGTGCCGAATTTATTGTACCGGAGCAAGCTTTCCAACTCCATCTTACTGGTCAATTGGATTCTGGTGGAACCTTTACCCGAGAGTTACCCAACGTGATTTCCACACAGCCTTTTTTCCTCAAGGCAACGCCACAGTGGTCAACCGCAGAGCCGGGAGAAGAGAAAATAATTCAAGTACTGCTTACTAATCGCTCAGAGCTACAACACAAAATTGAATTACATGCGACTTCCACCTCAGGCTCAACACTCTCTTTTGCTAAAGACCATAGCATTGGGGCAAATAGCACCAAAACCATTGAGTTAAAAGTGAAAGTACCTGCTTCTTCTACCATAGGTAATTATGACGAGCTGATTATAGAGGCACGAAGCAAAGAAGACGCAAACGTATACAACACCACCGTCGCCAAAATACTAGTTGCTGAGAACCACGCCCCCATTGCAGTGAACGACCAATTAATCTCACCACCCAACGAAGAAGCAACAATATCGGTACTATTAAACGACCGAGACCCAGATGGTGATACTTTGGTTATTGAATCTTTCCAAGGTACCTCAGCACAAGGAGGCACAGTCACACTTGCTGGTGATAGCCTAAATTATATGCCGCCCGCTGATTATCTAGGTCCGGATAGTTTTAGCTATACCATTAATGATGGTCGCGGATTGTCTTCAACCGCTCAAGTATTGGTTTCGGTGGAAAAAGCATTACCTAAATGCGCCGATCACCAACACTGGGAAAAAGGGAGAGCTTTTGTTAAAGACAGTATTGTTTACCTAAATGGCATGCTGTACAAAGCCAATTGGTGGAGTTACAACGATGATCCTAGGTTAAACTCCAGCGACAGCCCATGGATGTTCGTTTGGCAAAACCTATCAGAATGTAGAGAGTAATTGTTGCCCAAAAGCGACAGTACGTAGTACATGAAACAAGGGAAGCGCTAGTGATCGGCTTCCCCCTTAACTTAGCTAAGCGCCCACACACTGAAGCCAAGTAAAACGAAAGCGCGGGTAGATTGTTCTTTCAGTCACCGCGGTACTTTCACACATCCTGACTTTCCCCGTATTTATCCTCGCTTTCGCCAATTCCCCACCCTCTATGCTGTTTATCATTACCAGTCAAACGTGCATTGCAGATTTGGCTCAATAGGCCATTTGTGGAAATAACTCGCTAACGCTCTATACAACTAGGAGAAAATATATGTCAGGACTCGTCTCTATGGCCCAGCAGTTTAGCGGCCTACCAATGAAATCTTTAATTGGGGGACCGCTAAAGGCCGCAACAGATGCAAACGGTATGATGGCACGTACCCAAACCCAATTTATGCTTAGTACATGCTTTGAAAACGGTGGTGGTGGCGGAGGCGGTGGTAACCCACCAGCATCTGGCAGCAACAGTAAACTCACGCCGATAATGGTCGAATTTGCGCTTAGTCGCCCAGTTATTAAAGCAGATGGTACTGACGGAAAAGATGCCACTATCACCTTAAAACTGCCATTGCTGACACTTATTCCACTCAACTCCCTAGCTGTTGATGATGTCAAAATTCATTTTGAGATGGAAGTCTCAAGCTCAACGTCAAAAGACAACGAAAAAAGCAGCGAGCAAGAAACAGCTGCAAAAGCCGATATTACTGCAAAATATAATGCTGGTCTGTTTTCTGTGGAAGTGCACGGTTCAGTATCACACAGCAGTAAGTCAACCTCGAAGCAAAAAGAACACTACGAAGCGTCAAACAAGGCAAAGTATGAAGTCGATGTACACGCCGGGCAGCTTCCTTTGCCTACGGGGGTAACAACCATTATCAACGCATTTACTAAAAACATTGACCCTATTATAGAAAAAGAGCAATAGCGTCTGACTTTAAACACTCATCAGAGGAAGCACATCACTTCCTCTGCAAATACTAATAAGAAGAGACCACCATGATCGAATTTCAATCGCTGATGAAAGCCATTCATAAAGGGGTTAAGGACGCTGCTAAGTCCGTTGAAGGTGAAACCATTGACTTTGTTAAGCGCTTTTTCGATGAACACCAAAATGAACAAGGGTTGCCACCAAGTTACTCTCCTAAAACCTGCACAATGCAATTTCCTAGCAGAACTGAAAATGGCATTGATACAGTTAATGCAGAGGTTCCACTACTGGCCTTGGTGCCTATTTCATCTCCTAGAATAACCGAAGTTAAATTTTCTACCGATCTGGAAATTAGCACAAACGAGCAAGATCAACTTTTAGTAGCATTTGCCAAAAATACGACCAAAACAGGCCTTCGAGATAAAATCATTGGTACAAGCGGTGGAGAAAATACTGCCAATGCGCACCTTGAAATCACACTCACAGGTAATGAGCCTCCAGAAGGATTAAAAAAGCTCATTGAAGGTTATGAACGTGCTCTTCGAGCTCAAATCCCTGGCTAAAATAAAACATAGAAGGATTTAGCATGAACACCAACATTGCCTCCCAATTTTCCGGTCTGCCAATGAAAGCCCTCATTGGCGCACCGTTGAAAGCAGCAACAGACGCCAATGCAATGATAGCCAATGCGCAAACCCAATTTATTTTAACAACGTGCTTTGAAAAAAGTAATGAAAGTGGTGATCAGCTTGTTCCAAAGATGGTTAACTTTACATTGTCTCGCTCTGTGATTGAACAAGATGGCAACATCAGTAAACAGCCAATAAAAATGGACATTTCAATCCCATTGATGACGTTAATTCCGATTAATTCGCTGGCCATCGAAAAGCTAAAAGTCTCTTTTAACATGGAAGTTAAAAGCTCACGCGAAATCAAAAAAAAGGCAACGCAAGAGCAAAAAGAAGTGCCCTCGAAAAGCCGCAGAACAACAGTTCAGGGACGCCGGCAAAGAAGCGCTCAAAGCAAAAAACAAAACAGCGAGCCGAGCTCAGAGCCACAACAAGCACATGACTTCGAGACCGAATTACACGGCTCTTTGGCGAAATCAGCACAAGGAGAGCAACAATCCAGTGCGGCTCATGCCAGCTATGAAGTGACCTTAGAAGCAGGTCAACTGCCATTGCCAAACGGTATCACCACCATATTAGAAATATTCTCAAAAAACATGATGCCATTACCAAGCAAACAGTAAGGAATTTAACAATGAGTATAAAATCCAAATTAGACTGCCCCGAATGCGGTGCACCAATTTACTTTGAGTCAAACCTATTGCTCACAGGCCAATCATTTTCATGTTCTAACAGTCTTTGTGATGTTTCCATCGCCTTAACAGCGACAGATAAAGAGGTGGTATCGGATGCATTCAATAAATTTGAACAAATTCGAAATACCGCATCTTCACAAGCCGGATAACACGACAGTTCAACAAAGCACACATGCCAAACGACAGACTCGTGTTTGGCATGCCTCAAGTCTATTAGCGCTCAATACCCATGGATTATTTAAGCTGTTTATCAAAAAATGCCAACATGGCTTCAAGTGTAGTAATACGATGGGGCTGATAACTCAAGTGGTGATCGCCATCTTCAAGCTCTATGTAAGTGACATCTTGGTTGTGTTCTTTGAGCGCTTTTGCCATTTTTTGACTGTGTTTTACTGGTACAACTGAGTCTTCGCTACCGTGGATCAGAAGTATCGGCTTGGACACCAAGTTGGCAAAATTAATCGGTGATATGTTTTCTAATTTATCGCGGTCTTTTCCTAGTTGTTTGCGGATCACTTCTTTGCTAGTGAAGTACCTGGCCTGTGAATATATAGATGCTAAATCAGTGACACCTGCAAAACTGGCCGCACACTTAAATGTGTCTGGGTGCTTGATCAGGGCCATTATTGCTGCGTAGCCACCATAGCTACCTCCGGCAATGCACATTTGACTCTTATTCGTATAACCCTCGTCAATCAGCCACTTGGCTGCGTCGTCTAAATCGTCCTGCATAGCTTTGCCCCAACCTCCAATCGCAGCTTGCGCAAATTCGAAGCCATAGCCATATGAGCCTCTGAAGTTTGGTTGGAACACAATATAGCCGTGAGAAGCAAAAAACTCAGACCAATAATCATAGCTTTGATAGTCACGTGCTGCTGGGCCACCATGTGGTAGTACAATTGCGGGGTAGTTTTTCCCTGATTTATAACCCTGCGGTAAGGTTATATAAGCTTCTATTTTGATGCCATCTCTTGCTGCATACTCCACCTGTTGCTTGCCCAAATAGGTCTTTTCATTGATCTGCGGATATACCTGAGCTAAATAATAAATCGAGTTGTTTTTTCTATTTCCCAATAAATAACTGCCAGGATCCTTGCTAGATTGGCTATATACTATATAGCTGTTTCCGTGGTTATCCATGTCAGTGATGACGTTAGTTGCATTGGGTAACACCTGAGAAATAGAGGTTTGCAGCGTTCGTAATTCCTCATCCCAATAGTGAATAACATTGTCTATGTTCGAATGAGAATACCCTGCAACAGCTCCTGTTTTTGGAGAGTAAACTAAAGAACCATCAGCGTCATAGTTTGGATCGTGAAACACCAATTCACTAGAAAGAGCCGGATCTGTGATATCCACCTTAAAAATTGACTCTTTATCTTTATGAATGGCTTTTATATAAAGCGTATTCGGATCTATATCAAAACCAAGCACAGCGACTTTATTTTTAGAGAAAACTTCGTAATCGAATATTGTTTTCCATTTATTCGTTTTACTGTCTAGTAAACGATAAAACACACGGGTATCATCCTGATGATATGAAATCCTTACATTGCCTTGTTGATCAGCTATCCAATCAACCACATGCGCTTTAAAGCTCATAACCCGTTTTAAACGCCGCTTCTTTACATTCAGTTTGTAAACACCTGGGCGGTTTCGTTGTTTAAGATCAATAGAAACCAACACGTGATCTGGGTCATCAGGTAGCATACTGATCACATTGTCTTTGAATTGAGAATTATTCTGCCCTCTTTTCGGTCGAATAACCGCTTGCGTGCCTTTTTTCTTTTTCGTTAAGTCATAACTTAGTAACTCTGTGCGCGTATATCTTATAAGGCCTTGTCTTTCTGTGTATGAGACGCCCAATAATAAAATGTCCTCATTAACCCAGTCGAACCAATTAAGTTTTGCATTTAGGTTGTCGGTTTTTGTCACTGGGTAAACTTTGCCTGTTGTCGCTTCTTGTATTACTAAAATTAATACTCCGCCACGATTTACTACATAGGCATATTTAGAGCCATTTGGAGAAAGGTTAAATTGGCTTACATTCGGCAAGCTCGCATGAGCTTCAATAGGTAGGATTGGCTGTTTACTAGCTAACACACCGAAATGAAACGTTGTTATTATTATTGCGATGAAGATCCAAAGCGGCTGACGCATTATATTCCTATTGTTTAATTAATTCCCAAACAGGAATTATCAAACACATTAAATCCACTTTCTACAACTTTTCCTAAAGCATATCAAAAAAGCCTATTAATTACAAAAACAAAATAAAAAGAAAAGAAAAACCAACAACCTTTAACTTTATTTTAATGATGCATCATTTGAATACACGCCCTCATTGGCCCTCAACAAAAGACAAATAAACGCACCATTAAGAATAAATTAAACACAAAATTATTAATAATTAGGTCAAAAAAAGCAGCAATAACACCTTAACTAAAATAACCTCAATTAGAGACGCCCCTTTCAACATACAGCCAAGTCATTGTTTTTATTATCTTAAATCACAAAACTCACGAAGAAAGCGTTTATAATTGGTACTTAATGATGAAATTTAGCGTCAAATATTGACTTTTAAAGCCACATCACAATAATTCGCCAATCCTGAACAATCATCACAAGGTTTACGAACATCAATGTTTAGTATTGGAAAAGAGAGAAAAGCACTTCAACAAGCCCTTGCTATAGAGAAACAAGATCGACAAGCTCTAGAGCAAACCCTTTTTTCTGTCGGCCGCTCTACTGCTATCATTGAGTTCACTCCTGACGGCAAAATCATTACTGCCAACGATAACTTTCTTAAAGTTATGGAGTATGATTTAAGCGAGTTAATAGGTCGACACCACCGAATTTTCTGCGATAAACAATATTCAAGCACTGCCGATTATCAAGCCCTATGGAATAGCTTAAACCGAGGTGAATTTTTCTCCGGTACTATTGAGCGTTTCACAAAATCGGGTAAACAACTGTGGCTTGAAGCCAGTTACAACCCTGTTTTTGACGCAAGTGGAAAACTGTTCAAAATCATTAAATTCGCATCGGATGTGACAAAACGAGAGTATACAGCCGTATCGCAACAAAATCTCATTGATGCTTTATACCGTTCGATGGCAGTCATCGAATTTGATACTTCAGGCAATGTTTTATCGGCAAACGATAACTTTTTGGCTGCGACAGGCTACCGGCTAGATGAAATTAAAGGCCAGCACCACCGTATGTTTTGTCCCGGACATATTGTACGGTCTTCTGAATACAACGCCTTGTGGAGCCAATTGACCAATGGACACTATTTTAGTGGTCAGGTTGAACGTCAGAATAAGCACGGACACGAACTGTGGTTGGAGGCGAGTTACAATCCAATCATAGATAAAAGTGGTAAAGTTATAAAAGTAACTAAATTCGCCTCTGATATAACTGACCGTATTGTAGGTACTCGCCAAGCACAAGAAAAAGTTGGCCAAGCCTCTAACTTGGCTGATAGTGCAGCTCAAAGTGGATCAAAATCTGTTTCAGGCGCAATAGACCTAATGCGATTACTTAGTAAAGATATGGGCACTGCCCTCACTAAAATTGAGGCACTGAATAAGCAGTCAGACCAAATCAATAACATCGTTTCAACCATCAGTGCAATTGCTGAGCAAACAAATTTACTGGCGCTAAACGCAGCAATAGAAGCGGCACGAGCCGGAGAACAAGGTCGAGGGTTTGCGGTGGTTGCCGATGAAGTGCGTCAACTGGCAGCAAGGACAAGCAGTTCAACGACAGAAATCGCCGATGTGGTAAAAGAAAACCTGGCCCATTCAGCCGAGGCATCCGCTTCGATGCGAAAAAGCGCAGAACAAGTCGCTTCAGGCGTCGAGTTAATTGAAGAGCTCAACACCACAATCAATGAAATTAATCAGCAAGTTGACAGTATTGTAAATACGGTCTCAAGGCTTAGATAGCCCATTAAGCAGACTGTACTTGGTGTGATTGCCGTATTTGGATCGCACCTTTTGATTTAGTAGTCGGTTTTCATTACTCTGAGTAATATGTTTTCACCAAGCGATTGAGCTTTACGTGGGTGTATGACGCTCCTTCGTGTCATTTATTCGACCCCCTCATTGCCTATAGCTTTGTATTTTTATCTTTAATACTAAACACTCTACAGCTCCAAAGCCCCGATATTCGAGAAACCCGCTTGGATTTAGAGGAATTTTACTCTATACCTCTTCGCTAATTACTATTATTAGATGGTATATACTCTTATTTTAAAAAAGGGGAAATAACCCCATAAATGTGGGTCAACACCGAAATCAAGCCAAGCATATAGATTCATATAGAGGAAGACTTAACGACAAAGTATATTAAAAATCAGAAAGAAGTAGGCTGGAGAAAGTTAAGGTATAAAATCTACATAAAGGCCAGCAAGTTCTGGCCTTATAGATATTTCGATTACTTATGCACAAGTATTAGTTGTACAGTTCGTATCATTCGGGTCATTTGATAGGCAACCTGTTGATGTTGGTCTATCGCACTCGTTATAAAATGAAATCCATCTACCACCACCAACAATGCCTCGTGTCGCTTTTGTAGGTAATGCAGCTTTGTCGTTTGAAAGAGTCTTAAGTTTTGATTTTTTGAAGTTGAGTTTCATTATAATTCCTTTAACTTTTATTTTTAATTGGCAATAACCCTGCCATAAATTTTATTAGCTCACACTTAATAAAGTACGACCCAAATTAAAATAAACAACAAGAAATATTCAAGCTATTTAATTTAACGACAACAACCTTGTCACAAAAAAATACAAATGTAAAGTCAACATCATAAGTTTTGAAGGTTTCATTTTCTTACTAGTATACCCACCTATATACGGTGGGCGCTAAGTAAGTTTTTGAACCTAAAATCTCGATTTAGCTTTAATCTCCACTTCTTCAGGTACTAAAAATACGCCAGAAATTGCTTTTAGATTTACCTGTTTACCTTCGGGTATAGAAAATTCAAACTTATGTGCCAACTGAGCATCAGGGAAAGCGGCAAGATATAACAAGGCCCAGCGCATCGAGAATGCGCCAGCGCCCGCAACTTGGGTTAAAGATCCTACGACAATTCCATTGAGGTTAGAGCTAAACTTCTCGATCGCATCACCATATTGTTGATAGTACTTTTCTTGTAAATCCGTAGGCATTAATTCATGGCGCGTGTTGTTTATAAAGCCATTCGGCAACCAGCTCAAACTCTTTTATCGAAAATACTCAGTTCAAATTCACCAAAGCTATCATCAAACATGACTGATACTCTGAACAATTTATAACTTTACACGGGCAATAGACGGACGACTCTGGCCATGTTCAAAGCCGCTAGTACCACAGTGGTTTGCATCAATCGCGATACTCACAGGCTGTTGCGCTGTTTTTGCTGCAAGTAACATAGGATATATATGGTCAACATTGGCATTGTTAGGGTCAACTATGAAAAAGTTACCACTTACTCTGGCGCAGTTTTTAGGATTTGTGAAAACGCTACTACCACCCTCTGTATTAAAAGACACCAATAAATAACCTTCTTTATATCCTGCGCTCAACTCAGCCACATTGACATTAACCAGCCATTTATCAGCACTGTGCGCTTGGGAAATTGAAATGAAAGAGAGAAAAAGTACTACAGAAAAAACCGAATCATAAAGTATAACAACCATTAATATTAATAAACCACTTATTTTATGATTTTTTAAGGATGGATGCAAAACCATCCTAAGTAGGATGGCCTTGTAATTTATTGCTGAGCTATAATCTCGATTTAGCTTTAATATCCACTTCTTCAGGTACTAAAAATACGCCAGAAATTGCTTTTAGATTTACCTGTTTACCTTCGGGTATAGAAAATTCAAACTTATGTGCCAACTGAGCATCACCATTGTCATCTAAAAAACGCTCGGGGATAAATTCATCTGGGTTTTCCCACAGCGTCTCGTCACGGGTAACACTGTAATTATTAATCACCAGCGGCGTGCCTTCTGGAATAAAATAACCGTCTAACAAAGTATCTTTGCTAGTTGCATAATTCGCCGCTGGCATAGACGTAATAGAACAGTGACGTAGCACTTCAGCGATAAATGCTTGTGTATAAGGTAAGTCAGCTTTGTGCTTATTGAGCGGTACCTCATCATCCCCAACAACTTCATCTAGCTCCTTTTGCACACGCGCTTGATATTCAGGAAAAGCGGCAAGATATAACAAGGCCCAGCGCATCGCGAATGCCCCAACGCCACCGCCTGCACCCGCAACTTGGGTTAAAGATCCTACGACAATTTCTTTTTCTCCGATATTTAAGCCCGCTTTGGTCGCATCATCAACACTATCATTCGCTGCGAACAAATAATCACATAAATCGCGATACTCCCCGGCCACATAGTCTTCTTTACGGCGATTCACGTTAAATGAAACATATTGATCTAGACCATTGAGGTTAGAGCTAAACTTCTCGATCGCATCACCATATTGTTGATAGTACTTTTCTTGTAAATCCGTAGGCATTAATTCATGGCGCGTGCTGTTTATAAAACCATTCGGCAACCAGCTCAGACTCTTTTCATCGAAAATACTCACTTCAAATTCACCAAAGCGATCATCAAACATGACTTTATGTAAAAAGCTGGCGAGCTTTAATGACACCTCGCGATTGGGGTCAAATGATACATCTCCTTGCGCTTTCCACACGGCGGCAATGTCGTTAACCTCTGTGGTCATCCAAGTTTCGATTTGGTCCCAACGGGTTGAAAAATACTCACGCATTGCGTTTGCAAACACTTTTCGGTGGACCTGCCACTGTTCTCCGGCTTCTAATTCTAAAAAGTGCTTTTGTGGTGCGATTTGCAAAATTTCATAGTCCGCTCGAACATTAAATACATCGTTTTGAGCGACCAATGCTTCGCGTACATATTGATAACCATTCAGCGCCACTATTGGGCCCTTGGCTGTTTCTACCGAGTAGATATCTCCATATTTTTTCGACAGAGATTCGATTATTAGGTGAAAATCCTCACCCCAAAAAAACTGCTGTCCATCCTCACTGTCAAATGAAATATGAGGAATTGTCGGAGTTAATTCGTCTAGATTTAATTTGCTTTGTGGTAAAGCTTCTGCTGTATCGGTGTTTTTCATTGGTCAAATCCCACTGACTAAGGTTGATAATTCTGGTGTTGCAAATTGATTGTCGAATTGCTCTGACTGCATGTACCAAGCAAGTGGAAATTTCTCGGTAATGCGAAAAATTTTTCTACCTTGTGAATACACTATGTAAGTGCGGTACAACACAAGATCTTTGGGCTCTATGGCAAAATGCTGAGACAGCTCATTTGCATACTCAAAGCCCCAAGCGAGCAATGTCTTATACGTTTCTATTTGAAATTTTTCCCATGCTTTGCCAATGGGAATACGTGTTTCAGTTAATGCACGAGAAAAGTTCACATTCATATTGCCGTGGTACACTAAAGAGTCTGCATACAAATAAGGCAACCCAGTTTGGTCACCATTAAGCGTGATCACACGCCGCTGGCAATGCATCTCTTCTTCATGTGGTACTACTCCAACTTCCGCTTCGAGCAATTTGTCGACGACAATTTTTTCCCCAACAATGCTTTCTAGCAGCTGGGTTACAGTTCCATCAGTACCTAGAATAATTTTTTGTAGGTAGCTGAGGTTACTCAGGTTATACGCTTGCGTGCTTAAACTATCGTCTAAATTGCACAGGCTTTCATCTGACAATCGAATCATGTCCTTTCCTCGTACTATTTACTTGCTGATCTCGCGTAACCCGTCTAAACGCAAACGAGACAATAATTTCTGTGCGGCCAGTGCCACTTCAAAATGAATAATTCGCGGCCAAGAACTTATGTTTGGAAAGCTAAGCAAAAATTCTCTTGCCGTGTGAGTCATGTTATTTGGCCCATCAAGACGGTATTGGGCTGCAAATTGCGGATTGTGTAACAACTTTACACGTAACATAGGGTCTTTAAATAAGCTGGGAATTTGAGGCATACAACCAACCAGCTTCGCCACTGAATCCATGTAGTGACAATAGTTCACAAGAGAAGCGACATGTGGTGTGATCTTGTACTCAGTTTGCCAATGTTTCGTATCGTACTTAATCACGTCATGCATTTCTGATAGTGTTGGCAACTGCGCCTCACCACTTGCGAGCTTGGACAAATAACGGCATTGCATCTCTGCGATAACAGGAATGCCGCCTTGTTGTGGCCTGACAAAGCCAATGAATGATAGTGAATGCCCCATTTCGGGTATAAACAATTGTTTGTAGAGGTCACGCATGTTGGCAATACTGACATCCAAAAACGGGAAGCTCAGCTGATAACCTGTGCAAAAGACAACCGCATCAACCTCTTCACGCGTCCCGTCTTTAAATACTACTGCATTTTTCTCAAACCGTTCTATACCACCAATATTTGGCGTAACCTTACCGTCGGCAATAGGACGAAATAATCGTTCATTTTTAGTCACAGCTTGATGATGAGATGGTCCGGACTTTTTCAGCCACTCACCGCGAATACGCACATGGTCGTTGCGGCTCGTCACATACTTATTGAAAATGCCCTTGGTGATCCCACCGTGGTATCTATGCGGTAATTTATTTACGATCCGTGATGTGAGCCATGATGTATCTATTGTGAAGTACGGATCTTCTTGGAAAGCCATATATCGAGGCGCCACCGCAGGATACCGACGCAGCGATAAAATACACTTTCTCGCCACTTGCGAAATTTCTGATGTGATGTCTGCCGAGCTTTCGCCTAAGCCAACACATAATACCCGTTTGCCAGCATAGTTATGTTTGTCGCGATAATCATTCGAGTGCTCAATGTTTCCTTGATACATATCCAAACCAGGTAAGTCTGGTAACTTAGGCTTTTGGAAATGTCCTGAGCAAACTGCAACCATATCAAACTCTTTTGTTTGTTCGGTATCGGCATTCTTGTAGGTGACGAGCCATTTATCACCTTGCTTTTGAACACAGCATACTTCATGGTCATAATGAATATGCTTAGCTATATCAAAACGTTCAATATATTCGCCCAAGTAGTTGATATACTCTTTTTTTGACCAAAATTTCAACTTTTGATGGTTGGGCACATAGTCTGAGTAGGCCATAAAATAGTTTGAAATAGTCAGGTGTAAGTCGTCATAGATTTTTTTATCTGCGAAAACACCTCCAAAACTTTCTGCTTTTTCAAAACAAGTTACTTGATGGCCGCCATCTGTTAGCTGTTTGACGGCGGCAATACCAGATAAACCAGCACCTATCACTGCTATTGTCTTGTTCATAATTCTCTCCGTGTATAGCAAGGAACTGCACACCACAGCCATAACGGCTCTGCATAAAGCCATATGATATTTGTACAATTCCGAGGTTAATGTTTACTTTGTGTAAACTGGTTACGCACCACTTTGCACAGTATTACTCCCGTGCCGTGGGCGAGTTTCTGATAAGCTTCGACGCGATAATTTGCCGTTACCATTGCGTGGTAATGCATCCCAATAAACAACATGTTCTGGTAGCATGTATTTCGGCAATCGTTTGGCGCAATGCATTTTTAACGTCAGCAATGACGGGGGCTGGGAGCCACATGCGATGTGCGCGATAAGGTTTTTATTTTCATCCAGCTCTACCAAACATTCCTTTATTTCAGGATGCTGATACAAGGCGCGTTCAACCTCACCCAAATGCACTCTGTAGCCTTTAACCTTCACCATATGGTCTTGACGGCCGATATACATCAACTCTCCAAATTCATTGATATAACCAATATCACCCGTGTTATATGCTGCTTGCTGGCGTAACTCTTTGCCCCAATAGCCATCAAAAACAGTTGGACCAACGACAGTTATAAATCCTCTTTCACCTATCTCAACGCCATTACCTTGTTGATCACAAATGGCGATACGAGCCCCACTTGCGGCATAACCGATAGGTAATTCTTCAGGTACACTGTCTGGTACTTTGTAGTAGCTGCATACATTGGTTTCAGTTGGCCCGTAAAAATTAAATAAGTCACTTAAGGGAAACTGCGCTCGCAATAAGGAGAGCGACTTAGTGTCAAAAGCTTCACCTGCAAAAATAATGGTATGAAGCTGCTTACACTTTTGACCAAACTGAGGGTCTGCATTCATCATCATGGTTAATGCCGTTGGCACTGAATACCAAATAGTAATTTCTCGCTCAGCGATAAAATTAACTAACTTTTTAGGCACATAGCTGTCCAGCTCAGAAACAAGGTGCACACTCGCACCTGTTGCCAATGCCACGTAAATATCCAGTACAGACAAATCAAAGTGCCATGGCGCATGATTTGAAAACCTGTCAGATGCAATGGGTTTGATCTTGTCGATCACCCACTGTACAAATGCCAAAGCATTGGCATGACTAATACGAACCCCTTTTGGTACGCCCGTTGAGCCCGAGGTGTAAAGCATGTAGGCTAAGTCGTGAGCGCGCACATCAGAGTCGCTTTTAAACCTCGAGGGCTGACAAACTTCTATATCATGCCAAGTGCAAACTGAATTCAGTTCACAGGCTTGTGTTGCCGCAGCGCTAAGCTCCCCATCACTATCAAGCACGACAAACAGACAGTCATCAGCACGTGTATCGCGATATTGCGCTAATTTCGTTTGGGTCGTAAACATCGCTTTCATCGTGCAGTCGGTGCGAATAATATCAACACGGACCATGGGGTTCATGGGGTCAATGGGCACATATACACCACCCATCTTGGTCACGGCCAACATAGCAGCTAAAGCGCGACATGATTTATCAGCCCAAATGCCAACCCGATCACCCGCTTTTAGGCCTTTGCTTTGCAAAAGTACGGCTATTTGTGTCACTGCAAGAGATAAATCACCATAGCTATATGACTCGTTATTATCGGCCACCGCCAGTGCGTTATCACCTCCTTTGCAGAGTCCCTTGTGTAAAACATCACTGAGTATTTTCATAGCAAGCCCAACCGATTACAGATAAGTTCTCGTTGAATGTCTGAAGTCCCTGAAAACAGCACTGACCCCAATGCGTCGCGAATACTCGAGTCCACACCACTTTCTTGCAGATAACCTAGAGCACCATGCACACGGATCGAGTCTATCCCTGACTGTACAAAAGCTTCACTGATCGCAAGCTTGCTTGAAGCAACGGCTTTGGTGTTATCAACATTTTGTGACTTTTGCCAAGCTGCAAAGTACAGCAGCAAACGGGCACTTTGTAGACGGACTTCCATATCGGCAATACGGTGAGATACAGCTTGAAATTTGCTGATGGTTTGATCACCTTGCTTACGCGTATTTGCATAGTCGATACAGCGCTCTAAATCACGCTGCATCACGCCAATAAATAAAGCAAATAAGCAGCAACGTTCCCAGTCCATTGACGCGGCAAAAATTCTCGCACCTTGCCCCTCACTGCCAAGTACATAATCTTTGTGCACTTTAACTTCATCGAAAAAAACTTGATTAAGTTGCGCTGAGTTTAAGCCCAGTTTTTTATAGCTATTCCCTACTTCAATGCCTGGTAAATCCGCAGGCACCACAAAAGCGGTTTGGCCCAGGTAACCGAATTTAGCATTCGTAGTGGCATACAGTACAAAGTAGTCAGCCACACCGCCGTTTGTCACATACGACTTCGCGCCCTGAATGATGTAATAATCACCCTCACGCCATGCCTTAGTTGTTAACTTTGCGATGTTAGAACCAGCTTCTGCTTCAGAAATCGCATTGGCAGCAATCTTTTCTCCGCTTGCCAATAAAGGCAGTAACTGCTGTTTTAATTGTTCACTGCCATGCTCATAAATCGGCATCGCACAGGCAAACGTGTGTGCTGCACCCGCAAATAAAATACCGGTATCTGCGCACCCTTGACCCAAGCCTTCTAGGACTTTGACCGTTGTCAAAATGTCAAAGCCGCTCCCAGATGGCGAATACTTGCTGTCGATTGGTAGTCCAAAGTAGCCAAACTCGCCAAGCGCACGCCATGCATCCATTGGAAACTCCCCCTGCGGCAACTTAGAAAAATCTAAGTCTTGTGCAAAGCTCAGTGCATGCTCAAACAACTCGAGCTGATCCTCATTCCACTCAAAGTTCATAATCAATCCTTCCCTTAGAAGGAAAAGCGCAGTGCTTTTCCTTTACCCTACCATTTGCTTGCGATCGTACTCTTCAATGGCATTTCTGAAGATTGTTGGCGCTTTCCAGCCCTCACAATCAAAACAGCAGCCACCCAGAAGTCGAATAACTTCGTCACGTAGATCAGGGTTTTGCATCTGATAACCAAAGAAAATTGGGTAGATCCAGAAGTAGCGGATCAAATCTGCTGCAATTTGCTGCCCACCGTTACTCCAGTCTCGATAAGCATAAAATGGGGTTTTCCAATCATTTCCATCGATGGCTTGCTTGATTGCATCCGCAGCACGGATCCCCTCCTTCATAGCAAAAGACACACCGTAAGAGAAAATTGGGTCCAAGAATCTGTGCGCATCACCAATACACAGCCAGCCGTCACCAACAAAGGGTTCAATGCGGTATGAAAAGTCAGCCATGGACTGAGAATCACCGATACGCTCAGCATTTTGGAAGCGACGTCTGATCTCTGGGCTAATATTTTCCATTCCCCATTCGATAGCATCATCTGGGTTTTTACATTCTTTGTAGTAGAGGTCTTTTGGGATCACTATCCCTAAGCTGTCAGTATCTGGTGAAATAGGAATGATCCATGACCAGTGGTATTGTTTTGAATACAAAATGGTGGTGTTTGTCGAAAACGGCGGCAAATCACGTTCAACCCCCTTATAGTGTGCAAATGAAGCAATCTGCTGGGAAAAGAACTCAATCTCACGCTTTCCTGCGATGCCCTTTCTCGATAAGAAGGTATTTTGTCCACTGGCATCGACCAACACTTTTGAACGCACTTGGTGTTCCATATCATCAGCTTTGTATATAGCGCCAACAACTTTGCCGTCATGCTTGATCACATCCTTAACTAAGCCTTGTTGGTATTCAACACCATGTTCTAACGCCTTACGCTTGAGCATATTGTCAAAGTCACTGCGTCTAACTTGCCAAGTAGGTGCCAAAATTGGAATGAAGAACTCGTTTTTAGACAATGATCCGATAACATTTACACCCGGTTTATCAGGAAAACCAGCTGCATCCATTTCTTCTGCCAGACCTAAGTCTCTGATGATCTGACCTGCGTTTCCTGTCAGCGACTCGCCAATATGGAAGCGCGGAAATTCATCTTTTTCAATGCATAAAACTGACAGACCTTTTTTACGACATTCAATGCCACATAAGCTTCCAGCAGGACCACTGCCAATAATAACTACATCGTAACTCTTAAATGCGCTCATGCCATGTCCACCTTAGTTAAGAAGTCTTCAACAACCCAGACAAACTCTTCTGGACGCTCAGATGCCGAAAAGTGACCACATCGAGATAACCGAGTGACAGTGGCATTTTCAAGTTTTTCGGCGGCTTTTTCGCTCCATTCAGGTGGAATAATTTGGTCGTGGTTTCCTGCAACAAACAAGGTTGGAACAGTGACATTATCAAATGTCGTTGCCATCGACTTTTTCGCATATTCATCTAGGAAGGTGTGATATGCCGGGCGAGACAGCACATCATTTAGCAAGTCTTCCAAAGCTGGTGTCATTTTTGGTGGATGGTAATACGCTGCGGCCAAAAACTGTTCGGGGTTAGCAGACATTTTTTTCAAATCTCCCCACCAGCTCTCTACATCTTCAACCAAACCAAATCCGGTGCAGACCAATGCTTTAACTTTATCAGGGTGGCGCCTAGCAATTTCCGTTGCAATCATGCTGCCGGCAGAGTTCGCAACCAATACCCAATCTTTTTCTTCCAGTGTTTCAAGGTATTGCAACGTATATTCTACGTGGTCAACATATGAAGGAGAGTCGTTTTCACTCTCGCTTAGGCCAAACCCTGCTAAATCTAGTGCAACAGCGTTGTGACGTCCCTGAACGGAGCGCAATGTAGAAGACCAAGACGTCGAAGGGTTACCTAATGCAGGAAGCAAAATCCACAAAGGACCGTCTCCTTTGACGCGTAATGTATGCTGTTTAAAGCCACTGCCCGCTTGCACCAATTCACTTTGAATACCGTAGCTTTGCTGCAGTTTAACTAAGCGGTCTAGCTCAGAGCTTGCTTCTTGTGTCTGGCTTTGCTCCTCAGTGCTTAACACTTTGATTAAAGCGCATAGGGTCTCAATATTTTCAAAGTGTACTGGCGTAATATCATGCTCTGGGATTTTGGCACCATAACGCTGGTCAACATGAGCGAGCAGCCTGACCATGGATAAAGAGTTTAAAATTCCAAGTTCCAGTAATGGGGTATGTTGATCTAGATCGGGTGCCGCCCCTTCTAGTAAGTCTTGATTTATAAATTCAATAAGTTCTTCAATCATCCTAGTTTCCTATCTAGTCTGGCAATATTGTTAACCCTCAAAAAACATTCAAAACCAAAATTTGGTTTTGCGTATCATCAGGCAGATTTTCTTTTGGCACTCAACTCAAGCAACCTTGACTGTGTGCTTGTGCTTAATTCGTTCGCCTATAAAAACTCTATCGCTATCTAGTTTTTTACAACATAGCCCCAGTGGACTATCCCTTTGGTCCGAACGGACTATAGGCAGCAATGAGTAAAAAACTTACTTTGTTGGCATGATCACTAAGTTAGGAAACAAGGGAATATGAAACAGGGTAATAACCATTTGGTAACTCCAGTAGAAAGAGCTGCAACGCCACATCTGGAACCAATTTATCAAGCCATTGAAAACAATCTTGGGTTTATCCCAAATGGTATTCTCACCATGGCTAAAAACCCAATGCTTGCACAAGCTTTTGGACAACTATTTGGCTGTTTGAGTAGATTCGAGCACATTAGCAGCGAGCTTAAATGGGCAATTGCAACCATCAGTAGTAATGCTGCGGGGTGCCAATACTGCCAAGGCCACTTTTCTCACATCGCCAGTCGTGTAAACGTCAATAGAGCTAAGGTTTTGGCGGCATTTGAATTTGAAACAAACGTGCTTTTTGATGACGCAGAACGTGCTGCACTGCGCTTTGCTTTTGCATGCAGTACTTCACCTGCACACCTTGAAAAATCACACTACGAGACATTGGGCAAACATTACTCAGAAGAGGCTGTAATTGAAATTGCTGCTGTGATTGCCATTTGTGGCTTCCTTAACCGCTGGAACACCGCCATGGATAGCCAACTTGAAGCGGATCCAGCTGCCATTCTCGACGAAATAAATCAGATCACTAAATTTACCGTATAAGGACAACATTATGCCTGAGATTACATTTATAGATTTTGCAGGGAACGAAACCAAGGTAGATGTACCAAATGGCACATCATTGATGCAAGCTGCCATGGAAAATATGGTCGAGGGCATTGAAGCTGAATGCGGAGGCTCAGGTAGCTGCGCCACTTGTCACTGTTACTTGACGACTGATTGGCAAGGAAAAATTGCCGAACCCAACAGCAATGAAAGCGATATGTTGGAATTGGTTGCTGAGCCAAAGGATCTAAGTAGGCTAAGCTGCCAAGTTATGGTTTCAGATGAACATCATGGCTTGCAAGTCCACTTACCACAATCTCAATACTAAAGGAGCTAAAGATGCAAAGGTGTGTCATTATCGGTGGAGGTCATGCGGGCGCCCAAGCGTGTACCAGCTTACGAAGAGAAGGATGGACGGGTCAGATCATATTACTAACCGATGAAGACAGCTTGCCGTATCATCGCCCACCACTGTCAAAAACCTATCTACAAAACAAAGTCAGTGCCCAGCAGTTACTTATCCGGCCGCTAAATGCGTATAGAAAGGACGACGTCGAAGTAAAATTAAATACGCGTGTTGAGCGTATCGAGCCCGCCATACAAAGTATTGTGTTACAAACCGGCGAGCGCCTAAGTTACGACAAGTTATTAATTTGTACTGGCAGCCGCGCAAGGAAAGCGGACTGCATGGGAGCTGATCTTAACAATGTTTTTTATATAAAAACCCTCAAAGATATTGAAAAGCTATCCGCATCAATAAATTCCGAAAAAGGGAAACCGAATAAACGTAGAATTGTCATGGTCGGTGGAGGCTACATCGGGTTGGAAACGGCTGCGGTGCTTAAGAAAATGGGCCATGATGTATCTATTATCGAACGGGAATCAAGACTATTGGCTAGGGTGACAGCTCAAAGTATTTCATCCTTTTATCACAAGCTACATAAAAGCAATGGCATAAAAATATTCACCGATACCAACGTCATTGCTTTTCAGGGCAAAGACACCGTTAGTACCGTGTTATGCGAAGACAAAGTGATCCCTGCTGATATTGTGGTTGTTGGAATTGGTGCTAAAACCAACGTCGAGCTGGCAAAAAGTGCAGGGTTATTAATTGAAAATGACGGAATTGTCATTAATGAACTGTGTCAAACCACAGATAACAATATTTATGCCGCAGGCGATTGCACAATAGGTATAGAGCATCATAGTGGATTGGCCACTAGGATAGAATCCGTTCCCAATGCTCTAGAGCAAGCAAAAACAGCCGCCGCGACGATATGCGGTAAACATAAACCTGTCACAGCAGTGCCTTGGTTTTGGTCTGATCAATTCGATTGTAAAATTCAAATTGCCGGACTTAATCAAGGTTATGACGAAACCATTTTACGTCAATGCAACGAGCAAGCACTGTCACTGTGGTACCTCAAACAAGGTAAAGTCATTGCCGCAGATTGCATCAATTGCGCCAAAGAGTTTATGGCCGCAAAGAAAATCATTGCACTAAAGTTACCCATACCCAAAGAAACATTACTTAATACCGACATTGACCTATTTCAAGCACTAGCCCAACTCACACAGCCAAGCTAGCCATCTCACATAAAACGGCGCACACCCCAAGCGTGAAAGCCAAAAGAGCCCGTAAAGGGCTCTTTTTTTCCTTAAAGTCTCATTTATTGATGGTTAAAATCCCAGCTCAGAATCAAAAACAAATTGAAATACGCTCTAGGATTTTGCCCGCCACAACGAACTCATAGTTAAAACTGGCTTATCAATTAATGAGGGCTTACTTAACATCGAGTATCTCGATGGCGTCCCCCTTGCCATAGCCGGCGCAGAATTAAATATGAAGATCAATCGCGTGCATATCGTACTGCGCTATATATGCACGCAAAATGCTTAGACGTGAACTGACTTATGGGAAGTGTGTGGCTTTGCGACACCAAAGTCTTCTAAGATACTGTAAAGACATGGTAATACCAAAAGCACCAAGCATGTGGATGCCATAATGCCAAAAACAATACTGGTCGCCAGTGGTATCAATATCTGAGCCTGCAGACTGCTTTCAAACAATAAAGGAGTCATCCCTGCAATAGTTGTGACAGACGTGAGTACCACGGCACGAAATCTATCATGGCTTGCCTGAGCGGCAGCATCATGTACGCTCATTCCTTGTTTTACTCGGCTTTTAACAAATTGAACCAATAATATAGAGTCGTTTACGACAATGCCCGCAAGTGAAATAAACCCCATGAGCGACGGCATAGAGAAGTTGATCCCCATAATAAAATGTCCCCAAATGACCCCTATCATTGCAAGTGGAATTGAAACCATCACAATAAGAGGTTCAACATAGCTATGGAATTGCAGTGCGAGTAGCAAGAATATGCCAATCATGCCCAAAAGCATTGCTCGACGCATTGAGTTTTGAGTTATCCCTGCGTTTTTAACCTCCCCCTCTATGCTGTATATCAGACTTGGATAATGCGCTTGTAGGTCAGATAAAAACTGCTTTTTCAGATCTTGAACCACAGCAGACGCCGTATTGAGATCACTGTCAACATCTGCATACACAGAAACACTACTCAGGCTATCGATGCGATTTATCACTGCAAAGCCACGCGTTTGTTCAATATCAACCAATGCAGAAAGGGGAATAGCCACCCGAGAAGCCGGGTGAATAATTGGAAAGTTATCAAAGTCGCTGTACTCATCCATACTGGTTTCACTCAACTTGACCGTTACTTCGTAGTCTTCAAGTCCAATATGCGTTTCCAGCAATTTGGTCCCTTGAAATGCAGGCCTTAGTTGGTTGGCAATCGTAGCTGAATTAATCCCTAGCTCCAGCGTGCCTGGCTGTAAAGTTAAAGTATATTCGGGCTTACCTGGCCGCAAGTTATCAGTAATATTTTGCACCCCGTCATACCCTTTTAACCAATTCTTTAGATCATAGGCCGCATGAGCAAGTTCAGTGGTGTCCTCACCCATCAATCGAATATCAATCGCACGACCTTGCGGGCCAAGTTTTGGCTCTTTGAAGGACAGTGCCAGTGCTTCTGGCAAATTTCCAAGCTCCGCTCGCCACATATCAGAAAAGGTTTGGATGCTTGTATTTCGTTGCTCTGCGCTCAGTAAATCAACAGATATATATGCCAAATTCGCCCCTTGATCTTGGTAGTCAGGGTTTTCACCGTAGGTGATAGTCATAGCCCGTACCAACTGCGCTTCTTCGCCCTCACTAAGCTTTTTATTGGTGCGTTGTAACGCAGCTTCAATCTTTGCCATTGATTGCCGAGTCACCTCAAACGGGGTGCCGTTTGGCATCAACAGCCGCCCTTGCAGTACATCGCCATCAATATCGGGAAACGCCGTAAATTTTAAGGTGCCTGATACCAACATACTCAACGAAAACAAAAAACACGCAATCACACTTCCAATCACCAAATACCTGTACTTAATAAGGCGATTATTTAAGCCAAGGATAGCATCATTCCAATGCCTAAATTTGCTCTCAAACCGACTGCGGATCACCACCACTTTTTTCGATAGTGCCGTGTCTTTAGCTTTAGATTGCAACGCATGAGTTAAATGATTTGGCAGAATTAAAAACGCCTCTATCAGTGATACCGTGATCACCGAGATAAGCACGATTGGGATCACCTTTAAAATTTGTCCTAAATTTCCCTCGATAAACACTAAACCAACAAAAATACACAAGGTTGTGACAAAAGAAGAGATAACTCCTGGTAAAACCACCATAGTGCCCTGCAACACCGCTTCTTTTACGGCTAAGCCCTGCTCTATTTTGGTACCAATAGACTCAGCGATCACAATGGCATCATCCATTAAAATACCGAGTGCCAGTAGCAAAGCTACCATAGAGAGCATGTTGATTGAGATGCCAAAATGCAGCATTAAAAAAAAGCTTGCTAAGAATGATACAGGTAAGCCCATCACCACCCAAAATGCATATTTGAACGAGAAAAACAGCCACATCACGCCAAACACGAGTAGTAATCCTTGCCACGCATTACTGATCAGTAATGAAATTCTGTCTTTAACTAAGCTGGTATTGTCACTCGTTAATGTTAATAAAACGCTGTCAGGTAAGTTCAATCTGACATCAGCCAATGCAGCTTCTGTCGCCTGTAGTACTCGCAAACTATCGTCTACAGAATTCTTTTTAACCGTTAAAATGGCTGCTTGACGGCCATTGTAATAAATTCGATTTTCATCTTTTTCAAACATGTCTTGAACTTGGCCAAGATCAGCTATGGTCACATCGTTGCCTTGCGTCCCTGACGCAACAACAATATCACTGAGCGCCTCGGTGTCTTTCCTTTCGTCCATTAAGCGGATCTGAGTATCTGCATAAGCCGTGTTGAGTGTTCCAAGAGGTAATTCAATATTTTGCCCAGTTATTCGCTTCCCGAGCTCCTCCATACTCAAACCGTGTTGGCGAAGCATTTCTTGGGACGCCGTGACTCTCAATTGATGCTTTGAGAAATCATTAATTTCAACAATGGGTATATTTGGGTCCCGTAGTAACTGTTGTTTGACTTTTTCAGCCAGTGCCTTCAACTCTACACGGGATAGATCGTTGTGTTTTGACGCAAGCGCTATGCTCACCACCTCTTGTGTTCTACCGCGCTCTTGGATTGTCCACTGTTCAACTTGAGATGGAAAATCATCAATGGTATCAATGGCATTCTTCACATCGGTAGTAAACTGTTCAAAGTTGCCCTGCTCATACATTTTGACCGTCATTTGGCCAAGGTTTTGCCTTGCAACACAGTGCCGCTCTTCCATGAAGCTAATGCCATCTAATGCATTTTCCAAGCTCAAGCAAATCTTCTGCTCAACATTTTCTGCAGTTGCACCGGGATAAGGAACCAAAATATCGATTTGATAAGTCTCAATTTGCGGCAAAGTTTCGCGCTTAATCTGTGGCAAACTGAAAAGGCCAATGGTCAAAAACAACATCATTAATATATTTGCCGCCGTTGGGTGAGCTATAAAAAAACGGATCATTGATGACGCTCCCTATCGGTAACATCACTGAGTTGCTCAGAGGCTGTTAAATTCAATCGAGTACCTTCAATTGCAGGGAACAAATCGGTTGTAATTAGTCTAGCGCCACTTAGCTTGGGGTTATCAATCAAAAAACTACCAGACTGCTTTATTGCCCCGCGTAAAGATACCTTAGTTAATTTGTTATCATCACTGGCAATAAGTGCATGACCATCTCTAATAAAATACCTAGGTACAACAACAAAATCTTGCTCACTTGCCGACAAGGTTACTTTTGCCCTCATCCCTGCAAGTAGTGGCGGCTTTTCACCTAATTCAATTTGTTTGTAACTGTCACTAATTGACACTACGACGCCGACCGTCTGGCTTTGAGGATCAATTTCATCACTGAGCCTTTCAATTGATGCCTTCCAATAAACACCTGGTTGCGCAAGTATTTCAACTTTTGCCTCTAATCCCTGCGCTTTCAAGTAGCTTGCCATGCCACGCTCGGAAATAGTTTGCATACTCGGAGTCCGATTGAAAAAGCTTGAGAACTGGTTAAACGTTTGATAGGTATATTGTGCATTGATCAGCACTTTTTTGATGTCACTGGCACGGTATAAGCTCGTGCCCTTGGTCACCAGCTGCGCTCTTTCAATGTTGACTTGGTGAATACGGCCAGTAAATGGTAAATGAATTTTTGTGCGCTCTATGTCTATACGCGCTTTATTAACATCCGCCTGAGCTTTTTTTACCTGAGCTTGCAGTGCTTTCACTTCCAGTGGCAGTACGTTTTTTTGATTTACATAGCGCTGTAATTCTTGCTGCTGTGCCAGCATATTTTGTTGTGCTTTATCCAGCTCAGCTTGAGACACGCTAGCGTTGTCCAATAAACGTTTCAAACGCCTATGCTCATCGCTGGCAATTTTTAATTTGTGCTCGCTAAGCTTGATGTCTAGTAGGTTGTTCTTTATCGCCGTTCGCTTAACAGCCAGTTCAACTTCAGCGCTAGCTAAATCCGCTTCTGACTTGGCTAACTGTAATTGATAGTCACTGTCATCAATTTCTATCAACAAAGTGCCCTCTTTGAAGATTTCTCCTTTTTTTAATGCCGGGTGCAAATAAGTTACCACCCCCGACACTTGCGCAAGGCTATTGAGCTGAATATTTGGTGTTACCTTGCCATACCCCACAATTTCAGGCCTGATAGCCTGCATGGTGAGTACTTGATACTGGGCAAGTTGGCCAACTTCTTCAATGTCATTATGTTTGGTCGATGATGTTAATCTTACAACTAACAACACCAGTACTATCCCCACTAGGACGGCGATAGGCAGGTTTTTTTTTGCGCTAAAATTCCACCTCATTGATGTTACTCTCCTTAAGTCCATATATGAAATGCCGGTATAAATCCTTCGCCCACGCTTCACCTTGGATCTCGGTATCATCTATTTGCCAAGCTTGCTGACGCAAGGTTTTCAAAATATAGGGAGACACTAAAAGTGTAATGAGCTGAAAAGCGGCTAACTTCGCTTTTTTGGTATCTGAAATGCCTGTTTCTTGTTGAATAAGTGGTGGTAAAAATTTAGATACTCGTGCAGGGAATGCAGCCATAAAAGCCTGAGCTAAAGGCGTTGTTTTATTTAGAACTTCTTCGCTTAACAAATGCACAATACCCGGGTGAGACTGCAAAATTTCGCCAAAACGACGAATAAATAAATACACGGGGTTTTTGTGCTCCCCCAGATCTTCAAACTGGGAAAACTGCTCATCAGCAATAGACTTTATCAATTCAACAAATAAATTCTCTTTGCCACCAAAATAATATTTAATCATTGCCGAGTTGATGCTAGCTTCAGAGGCTATATCTCGGATCGTAATTTGGCTGTAAGACTTAATATTCAGTAATTGCTTGGCTGAGAAGATCAGCTTAGCTTTTTGCTCAGCTTGCTTGATCTCGCATACAGGACGGCCCCGTGTGACTTTTTTTGTGGTCTTTGATTCCATTGTGTATTCTTATTTTTTTAATCGCACGGTTAATTAAATAGAAAGTCGCAGCTACAGTCAAACAAATGTTTAAACTTTGCTCAGACTAGAACACTTCCAGACCACAATTCGTAGCTCGTGAAAGACACTTCCAAAACGATAAGTAACAGTAAGAAACTCACAAGTTGGCCAACTTTCACTTTCGAACAAACATATGCGCCCAGCGGTGCCCCAATGACCACAATAGGAATAGCGGCCAATAAATAGCTTTCTATTTGAGGTGTAATGGCACCTAAATACCAAGCATTCATGGCGCTGCCAACCAAAGATGTAAACGCCATAACAACCACAGACGTCGCGGTCGCTTTTTTAATATCCGCATTGTAGGCAATGACCAGTAGGGCAAACAACGCAATATCTGATCCAGACCCAACTAATCCACTGGCTATTCCGCCGACAAACGCTACCACCATAAATCGCAAAGTGTTTGGTTCAATCCGCTGTGCGCTGCGCTGATGATGTGCTTTTCGCCACCAACGCAACAACATAGTGACCGCGAAGCACAGCAGTAAAAAGCTGAAAATAGATTTTACCAGTAGCCGAGGTGCGGTAGGTGCAACAAACATTAAGCTTAAAACAACACCAAATGCCGACATTGGCAATGCCAGTAGAACTAAATTTGTATAGATAGGAATACGACGACACAATATTGTAATTGTCGCAGCTGTCATACCAAAGCTTTGAATAGCCAAAGAAAATACTTTGGCAGTACTTGGCTCAATAGCCAGTACCTTGGTCATGACAGGAAATGCTACCGCCCCGCCTCCAAGTGCGGTCCCCCCTGCGACAAAAGAACCCAATGCCATAGTCAATGCAATTTCGAACTCCTGCAATACTTGCAACATCGCGCTTGAAAAGCCTTGCATCCAAATTAGAGTCGCGTAAATCAACAAAGTGAAATAAAGCGGCCAAGTTGCCGGCTGTCTCAATTTTTCTATCATGGTGTTTTTATGTCCCTGCAATCATGACTCGCAGTTTAACAAACGAAAAATAGCCCTGCGAATAGTCTGATTGGACCATTAGGGGTAAAGCCCCACTAGCCATTTGTAGAAGTTTTAAACAGCCTTACGCTTTCGTTAAGTATTAACTTATTTTGTACCTACTTACATTTGACTTAGATCAACTTGACAAATTAAAAACTCGACCCAGCAATACTAATAACCCAATAATCGGATTAAAAACATAGACTTAAAATTCTAAGACTCTTGGCAACTTTGTTTAAAAATAAACCATATAAAAAAATTAATAACCGTCACAAACACATAAAACAACACTTTTTTAAAATTTAACACTTATTTACCACACAATTCGTTCACTTTTCGTTGATATCAATTAGCCGTTCATGTTTAATTAATCACACGATTAATTAAATAGGTATCGTCACCAATCGTACTTACTGAACACCAGAAAAGTCGATACGCCTATCGAAATCGTATTTGTAAAGGAGAATGCATATGTTTTTGGGCTGCACAAAAGAGCTTTCTAGCGTACTTAAAGCAATAGAGTTGCTTAAAACGTCAATTATTGAACGCTCACTAGATGGAATAGTATTTCAAGAAGCGATGTCGTTTGCCGAATCGGATGAGCTGTATTTAGCTTTAATTGATAAATCCAGCTTAGAAGTCAAAACAGAGTGCTTACGCTCATTTCCACAAGATTTTAAAGAGGATTTACTCACTGTTGCGAAAGTGAAGAAATTCACAAACATCAATATATTGAAGAGCTTATGCAAGGATAGAAACCCATTATCTGATATCACTATTTATGATTTAGATAATCCAAATTCAAACTTTTTAACACTGGTTGCGTTCAACAACAAGCGTTCCAATCGAACTGCGCCCGCTTCTTACTTAATTGAGTTGGTCCTGCCTTACCTGCACAAAGCTCAAATTTCTCGTTATCAAAATGACAAAACCTCTCGCTCCCCTATACAATCACTTACGAACCGAGAAAAAGAAGTACTGGACTGGATATCATCTGGTAAAACAAATGGTGAAATTGGCATGATCTTAGGAATTAGCCAGTACACAGTAAAAAACCATGTTGCAAAAATACTAGAAAAGCTCAATGCCCCAAATCGTTCTGCGGCGATGGCGTTGACCAAAGAGCTGAGCTTTAGCTAAACATAGTTACCTTACAAATACCCGAAACTATTAATAAATTCATTTGGCTGCAGCACTTGCTGCCAAATGAATAACAAGCATACAAACGAAACACACCATGGATTGATTTTTTAGCCTGTAGATATAGGCGGCTTTACGTATTCCCCTGCTCACATGTCATCTTTTAGCATACATGCGCTAGAAGTGAACAGCCAATATCACACTATTTTGCGAACCTGCACTGCGCTTTTGCGGATCATGAAACGTATCAACAACTAAGAACCCGGCTTTTTTCATCATGCCAGCGGAGGCAAGGTTTTCTTCATGCCTTTCAATGAACACCGCTTTTGCACCTTTATCTTTAGCCAACTCGATACAGTGATTCAAAAGCTGTGTGGCTATCCCTTTGCCATTGTGTTCAGCTGACACAACAACATCCCCTATAAATGAGATATGTTCTAAATCTGCATATTTAGTAAGGTAATCAGGGCTAGATGTTCCATCGATCAAAACAGCCATACCGACGACTTCATCAGCTTCCAATGCCACCATAGCCTCTGCACTAGCGCACTCTACCAATGCAAATTCATCATCAACACCGTCAGGGGTTAGATAATTCCACTCGTTAGGACCGTGTTTCCATAATAGTGATTTTAGATTGGATAATTCTGATAGTTTTGCTTTTCTGTAAGTGATCATTAAGTGAATACTCCTTTGGGACTTAATTTACACCAATCATTATATAAATGAATTGCTTAGTAAATAATTTTAGAGCACTGTAAACTTAAAAAGCCCTATATTGCTACGCAAAAATAGGGCTTTTAGTTGTTGCTTCAAGAATACAACTTATATCAGCTGATACAACAAAGGGCTATTGCTTTGTCATTTTGCTCACTGCACCATGGTTAAAATACGTCGCATAATAAGACAATTGATGTAAATCACCCATTTGATGTATTAACTGAAATCCATCAGATACTTTTTTGGTCAAAGTAAAGCGATAAACCCATGGAAAGTCGAAGGTAAGCGTTAAAACGTTGCCATCAATATCCCAGGTAAACTCGCTGCGATTTCCATTCTCAGAGAGAGAATATCCCACTCCATCTTCAAAGTGGTAAGTACTCAATTCATTACCGAATTCATAATATTTTTCGACAGACCAAGTACCAATTATTTCATCCTTCGACACATTTAGCCCCTGCTTAGCGTCAACCTTCGATAAAACCTCTTCCGTTGTGGTTTGCTCGCTCAATTGGCCATCTGAATATCTGTCAGTGGTTACTGTCAACACTACATTTTCATTTTGCTCTTCAATTTCAACCTTACTTAAAACTTCGAGAAAATAGTCAGGTATATCTGTTACTGGGGCACCTGTTAAGGTTATTTTCCCATTAGACAACGCATAGTCCATATCCCATTCTGTACTGGATGTACGTCTGAAGGCCACTTTGCCATTTATCATTTGCTCGATGGAGTAATGCTTAGAATTGAACTGCGTGGTGTCAAGCAGATGACTTCTTTGCCGGGGCACAGCACCGGGCTTTGTATACCAAGTCTGATGTTTATCGTCGCTGCAACCTGCTTCAAGTTCATAAACACATACACTGATAAAATTATCAGTCTCTTCAAGTAGAGATACTTGCATTTCAGTATCGCCATCAGAGTATTGAAGAAGGCCATTTACAATCTGCACTGGGTAGCTAGCATTGTTTCGTGTAATTGTGCTGATGAATTCGTCATTGTTGAACCCCTGCTCTCGAGATATTTCAATTGTTGGCGAGCTTCCCATCTCTGATTCAACATAAAATCGTGTGAAATCACTCAGCATTTCAGATGAGAACTGCTTATACGTATATTCTGGTGTATAAATGTAGTGATAGATACCTTCACGGGTCTGACCTTCCTGCTCAGTGCCCACTTGCTCGACCATACGGCGATAGACTAAGTAATCACTTCCCTCTACAGCCAAAAACTCATATTCCATATACGCAGTTAATTCACAGCCTTCCGTTACCTGTTCACATACCCGGAAGAGGTTATCTCTAAAATATTCTCTATAGAAGTGGTTGTTTTCCAACTTGCCATGACGGTATCGCGTTGACCCTGAAGCTCCTACTCTCACATCAAGCTTTTCTGAGATTCGAAGTTCATGCAAAGCCTGTGTACGACCGATAAAGCCAGTCCATCGTCCAGCAATCTGCTCAGCAGTTACCGTCAAATCAGACTGCTTTGCAACCATAATTCCGCCATATGACACACTACGCTCATTCTCGTCGTCAACCTTGTGCGTTTCTTTGGCAACCAAAGTCACACCGATAGAGCCTGCATTTGTAGGCCATAATTGAAGAACTTTTGCCCCTTCTCCGCTTTCAATACTGACAACTAAAGCATTGCCTTGCAATTGCCATGTTGCAGTTTCACCTGCAATGTTTGAAGTAACGCTACCATCTTCATTGAACATATAGCGTTTGATAGTTTGGTCTTGCGATACAAAATCTCTGTCGAATAACTGTATCAACCACGTTTTACCCACTACCTCATCAGCAGTTAATGAAGGGATAGATTGCTTATCCATTAGCCGATAAATATCTAGAGTATCAAGCTGTGCTTCTTGGTTTAGTTCACCATCAACAAATTCTTGAGTATGTGTATTCAACTCAATGATACTTGAGCCGTTGCTTGCCCGTAATGTATCTATCGATAATTTAGATGATTTATGTACAACCGATGCGTAAACCCGATTGCCTTGCTCATCAACTACCTCTGCACCGTTCTCATCCCTTTTTACTCTGCGGGAAGTATAAAGAGTTACCGGCTCTTCAAGCTCCATCACTGACAACCCATCTATCAAACTCAGCTTGCTCACCGCTACAGCAGTTTCAGCGACAAACTTACCTTGGCCATTTTCATCAAGGGACAAATGATAAGCAGATGTATTGTAATATTTAGATTGATATAGCAGATAGTCACCTTGAAGAGACACCACTGCATTAGACGTTAGGTTTTTATCGTCCAGTATTTGCTTCTTAACTTCAGAGAAGTACGCCGAATTGCTTGATTTGACCATTTGTTCAAATTCGCTGGCTTTCTCCTCGTTGCTTACCAAAGCTAAAGTCGAAGATACGCCTTCAGGTAACGAGTAGTTTTCAGAGTCGACAATCACCTTAATAAGCGTCGCCAGTGTTAACATCGACTCTCCATCAACAGCCTGTAAGGCATCATTTAGACGCTCATCACTCACCAAATCAATGCCTGTGCGCTGCAACAGTGCGTATTCAGCGGTGGTCACATTGGTCACGTTAACTGAAAAGTTTTCCTCATTGTTTAACACGCCATCATCACCCGCTTGTGCTTTTAGCGCGCCAATGGTGCCAAGTTGAGAAACAAACTCAACTTCTGGCTGTGCATCAGAGCCCAAAGCGACAATTTTGAGCATTTCATCGACTTCAGTTTCGTCAACTTCGATAGTTGCAAGGTACTCACCTTTTTCATTAGCAATAACGTCAACATGCTGCTCACCTGCGACAAGCTGAACTTTTGCATGTTGAATTGGGCTATCTGTGACAACACCTTGAACCGTTAGGCTTTCTGTGATGCGGTTAATGTTAACTGTGTGTACTTGTTCAACTTTTTCATCTTCGTCATCAATAACAGTTACAGTAAAGTTGACGACGTGATCTTGATTAATATCAGGTACGGTAAACGTCGCGTTGCCAGTGTTATCCGTTACCTTTTCAAGATCGATACTCGCATCATGGGTCCATGCAATGGATTTAATTTCGCCATCGTCTTGGGCACTGAGCGTCAAACTAAACGCCGCTTTTTCTTGAACGTCACTAGGGCCCGATATCGTGACAACTGGAGGTGTAGGCTCTGGTGTTTGATTGTCAGGCGCTGGCTGCGGTGTTGCCTTATCAGGTGCAGTAGGTGTAACCCCCTGATCAACAATTGTTTGGTTATTATTTTTTGGTTCTTCGTGTGACTCTGAGCTACCACATCCTGTTAGCATTATCGACGCAATCGCAGAGGCCAAAATTGGCATTTTATAGTGTTTTTTTGTATACATATTTTGCTCATTAATTAAGCAAGGCGCTTAAAGATTTCCTGTATTTTTTACTTGTTCGCAATATTGCAACAACCGCAAGATGCTAACAAAGTGAGCATAAAAACAAAACACCTAACAAAAAAAAATTAAATTAAACATATAGACAACAAGAAGAGCCTCACAATTAACATTACCCAGCACAGTTACTATTTGCAAAACCCCAAGTGATACGCGCACACTTATCGAAGCGACGTGATTTCCTATTGGTATATCTTAATATTGATTAATATAGAAAATTTAACTTCCCGTACACTGGCGAGTTGCGATTTATTACTAATATAGAGAGTTT
This sequence comes from Pseudoalteromonas sp. Of7M-16, assembly GCF_022347805.1. Classification (NCBI taxonomy): domain Bacteria; kingdom Pseudomonadati; phylum Pseudomonadota; class Gammaproteobacteria; order Alteromonadales; family Pseudoalteromonadaceae; genus Pseudoalteromonas; species Pseudoalteromonas sp. Of7M-16. The sequence goes on from NZ_JAKRFY010000005.1 coordinate 310,655, forward strand.
GCAGTCTGAACATTAACCTGAAACAAGTAGTTTGACAGGTAACCGGGTTGAATTATTAAGGTCTTGAATTAACCTGTGAAGGGTCTGCAGGCTCATTGGAATATTGAAATGGCGTTTTTTGTACGCATAGCCTTCAAACCATTTTCATCTGGCCAGTATTAACGTACCTAGTTAACGCTTTTTGAAACGCTGAGGGAGTAGCCCTTGTAACCACTGCCACTCCCTATTTTACTGAATTTACTCAGGGCTTTTTTTCTCTGGACGCTCTTCTGAGCGACCTATCGAACATCCCTATTTAGCTATTCGCTGCCGCCTTGTCTTTCGTAAAAATAGTCAAGTTAAGCTCCTCAATAAGCCTATCCAGCTTTGGGTGGTTTTCTTTATCTAAGATAGTTTTATAAATCCATGTATAGTATGGATTGCCTTGAAGTAACTCTCTAGCGCTACTTTCACCGATCAGGGAAGACATTGCTCGATACTCTAAATAGCAAACAAGTAAGTGTGACAGGGTGCCACCTTCGGTGCCGCTACCCAATGGCCTTTGATACTCGACTTTAGGAAACTCCTTTTTAATTGCACCTTGAAACTCATCAATCGTCCCCTTCCCGTTCAATACCACATGCCAGTGAAATTGCTCATGCAGAAAGGTAGATAACACTTTCATGTCACTTTTTAAATATGCATCAGCCGTATTCATGGTTAGTATAGGATGGCTGTGTGGTACCCTTGCACTTTCATTCACCAGTATATCTTTAGTATAAATCCAGTGCTCTATATCATATTCACCTACGAGAGCATGTATAGTATTTTTTATTTCAACTTCTTTTTCAGAATCATTCGCCATTTTTATTGATATCTTTGCATCAGAAAGAAAAGAAACCATAGTTAAAAATACAAATATTACTTCTTTAGTCATCAAACAACCTAGTTATTATTTTTAATTCACATTTAAAATACACTATCATTATAAACATAAAATGAACGATAGAATATATTGGAGTAATCAACTCAGTGTTATAAAAACCAGAAGCGCACAAAACTTCATCGTATTGCATAAAGGAAAAGCTAACGTATTATGGCCCGGCCTGTTTTCGCAGTCACAAATGCGATAAGAAGAAACGCACAACCAATCACACCGTTTGTATAAAAATCTAACGATAAACCAGCATTAAAGCCTTGAGTAATAATTACTGCAAGCATCGCTCCCCAACAAGTAACCGGGATCAGCAGTAAAAGTCCGATACTACGAGTAACTCGATTAACTAAAAACGCAGCAGCATTGAAAATAAAAGACAAAACCATGCATATCATAAAGCTCCCTATAAGCAACGAAAAGCCAAACGACCGACTATCCGAAATACCCTCACCAAACACAGAAGAGATAAATATCCATATCGCAGCAATCAACAGCGATGCACTAGAACCATAAGCGAAGTAAGCACCACCTCTGGCATATAGTGGAGCTTGGATAGATACTCGTGGATATAACTTGAGAATGCCTAAAACACTTGCAGCAAGTCCGATGATCGCTGGAACTGCAGCCCAGAGCAAAGACATCTGGTATCCTGAAAAATGCCTGAGCCATAAACACACCGTATTTACTAGCATAAAAACGCCAGCGATTAAGAACAACTTCGTATCCCAATTTGTAGTGCATTTGGTCATTTTATTTGCGCTCATTATATATCTCTCCTTTCCATCTTTTTGTCAGCATCACGTTTTGCGATAGATTACGTTGCCTAGCTATTTAAGCGTGTATCGTAATTGTTGATGCTAGTATCCTTGAGAAATACGAAGTTATCGTCCTAACGGGCCCGTTCGAACTTTTTTATTTCAAATATTTTCAATAAGTTAGGAAGTTTTGGTTTTTTCATAAATTGCAGTTTCTAATACCATGGCAATCAATGAGGAATGCGGCTCAAGTTAAGTATGGTCTCTGGTTCAAAAGGCGTATCACGACGCCTAAACGAGCAATTTACTGCGTAGCTGTTGCAGTACAAAATTGGCTAACGCTTGTTTTGGCATTACATTGCTTATTTTTAGGTCACAGCGGTGCCGAGTTTGCTCAAGCACATTTAGATAGATATCTCTTAGGTAGTCTTCATATTCACATAGATATTTGGGTATGGCGGTCAGTGAATCACTATTTGGGCTGTTGATATTTCTTGAGATAACCCGTGCCAAGCAGATCTCAATTGGTATATCCAGCACAATGGTAAAGTCAATATGCAGCGCCATAGCGCGCCTGCATTGCCCAAACGGCTCTTCAATAACAATAAAAGGTGCGTCGGTATAAAGCTTCAAATGCTCGAGCGCAGCAACAAAACGTGGCGTGGTAATTTCTTCAACATTACAACCTCTTTTCAGCCATTGCTTCATGTTTTTTGGGTAAGTATCCACATCAATATAGTCATCGAATACCAGAGACGGACAGTATAGCTGTTTTGCAAGACGTTTAACGAGTGCCGTTTTGCCGCTCCCAGACACACCACTGATGGCTATAACTACTGCTTTTCCCATTCAAGCATCTTACCACTAATACATACGCACTTTATGTCGCATTATTTGGCAAACGACCTACAATGCCACGCTAACCCAACCATTATTATTGCAAGCAAATTGACCGAGATAGAGACCGTATCAAAATTGAGTGATAGGCCAATAACGGAAAATGGGTTCAGACCAAAGCTCCATTGTTGCCATTTAACTGTTAAAATTTGCAATAAACTCATTACGAGTAATGGCGTAATAATAAAAAAAGGCTTGTTTTTCCAGCTGTAAATAAAATAAGCATACAGCACGGTAAAAAATGCCATAGAACCTGCTTTAATATAATCAGTGAGGTCCGTAAAGTTATCACTAACATTCATAAAGAGTACTAAGCTAATTAAATTTAATACTAATGTTACTACCAAAAGTGAATAACTTAATTTATACCTTTTCAGGGATTTAAACCGAATATCCAACTTCTCTTGCGTCATTTATTTGCCCTGCGTAATTTTTCTAAATCTCTTCCTACAATCGCTTCAAGGTGCTCAGTCACTTTATCGGCAGGCCAATTCCACCATGCAATGTCTTGCAGAGCGTCGATGATACTTTGCTCGAAGCGCTTTTTAATCACTTGAGCTGGGTTTCCGCCCACAATGCAAAATGGCGGAACATCCTGAGTGACCACTGACTTGCTGGCAATGATAGCGCCATTTCCAATTTTTACACCTGGCATAATTGTTGATTCGTAGCCAATCCATACATCGTGTCCTATCTCTGTGTCACCTTTAAAGGGTAATTCACCATCCTGAGGCATTACTTTTTCCCAACCATTGCCAAATATTTGGAAGGGGTATGTCGAAAACCCTGACATTTTATGATTGGCACCGTTCATGATAAATTTTACGCCTGTTGCAATAGCGCAATACCGACCAATTTTCAGCTTATCACCGATAAAATCAAAATGATAAAGGACATTCTGTTCAAAGTTTTCTGGGCCAGCGGGGTCATCATAATAGGTGTAATCCCCCACTAGAATATTGTTAGAGCTAATAAAGTTTTTTAAAAAACCAACTTGGGGGAACCCGGTTAACGGGGATTTATCGTCTGGATTTGGTCCGTTCAAAACTACTCCTTAATTGTATTTATGTGTCGAATAAAAGCTTATCAACGGGGACCTGGTCAACTAGCCACACATTGTTTTGGGTTTTATAGAACTTGGCACCCAGTTGAAACATACTTTTCGCCTTGATACCCAGCAACACCGCGTTGCCATAACGCTCTCCAACAGCAATCGCGCTCTGCTTAGATTCTGTTAAATGAACATGATGCCGTTCACCTTTTATCAACCCACTTTGCTTAATTGACTGCATAAACCGAGTTGCCGTGCCATGGTATAAAATATCAGGAGGGGTTAATGGCGTTAGACCGAGCTCGACTTGAACTGAGTGTCCTTGATTGGCGCGGATCTTTTTACCATCATCACTTATTGCAAAGCGTTGTTTGTCATTTGAGTTTACGATGGACTGAATAAGCTCATACGATAGTGAAAAATCTTTTGAATTTTCAATCAACTCCTCTATCTGAACCCAACCTTGGGCATCGAGCTGTATATTAGCCATCTCAGGCTTATGGCGAAGAATCAAACTTAAGTATTTAGATATTTTCTTATTTTGCATAGAGCTTAATTTATCCTATTTATAGAGATAAATTAAGCTCTTTTTACAATATAATCAAAGTAGTACATGTACTGCCATATCAATATTCGTATGATCTGAAATAAAGAATACGAGGCGGCGCGGACATAAATGCAATCAAACCTTTTAAAACACCATTGCTATCGATAAATTGCATATAATTTTTATGGTGCTCTACACTTTGCCAATCTTCATCAATCAGCATGGTGGTCTTGTTCTCATCAAAACTGATTGATACTCGCTGACACCCTGCAAACCCTTTTACAGCAGGCACATTCTCAGTTAGAAAGTCATCCAACAGTTCGGACTTTACTTCACTTAACTGACATTCAATAATTACTTTTACAGACATATTTGCTCCTCAGCATAATAAGTCATTTCAGTTTAAGCTGAGAAGTAAGAGTAAATGCCGTAATTCGAGAAAAGTGCCGTTTTTCGGTCAAGTTTTCATCGCACCTTGTTTTGGTGTCTCGCCATACTGGTTTTTATAAGCTTTGATGAAGTGTGAGATATTGGTATAGCCAACTTCCAGTGCAATATCAGAAACCGATAAACAACCTCGTTCAACCAATGACTTAGCGTATTCAACCCGTTGCTTGATCAACCACTGCTTTGGCGGCTCATTAAATTGATGTTTAAAATCACGTTGAAAGCCAGATAAGCTACGACCCGATAATTTTGCTAGATCTGCAACAGAGAGTTTTAAAACAGACTTATTCCCAAGCAGCCTTTTTAGGTTTCTACGCGTAGGCAGGGTATGATCAGCCATACTCAACATTGCAACGAACTCATCACCACTGACTTGACGCAGGATAAATAACAGCTCTGTAAGCTTAACATGGAGTATAGGATTAATATCCATTCCTTGATCAACGCACAATCTGAGCTGCTCGAAGAAGCCTTTAATTAAGCAGTTTTCCAGATGTAGCGAAACTGGCGGCGGTTGCTTGCCCTTGGCTACCGGCGTCAATTTATCAGACAACAAAAATTGTTCAATTACACTTCTGTCAAAAAATACCAGCCACGCCTTTAGATTCTGAGTACTGCGGACAAAATCGGAATGTAAGTTTTGACCTTGGCATAATAAAACCGATTGCCCAGCACTAAGTTGGATCTGCTTATTATCCCAGCATGTCAGCGTTTCAGAACCTTCTTCAACATAGACAATGCACAGTTGATTAGTATAAAACTCAATATCTAGTAGGTTTTGCTCTAAATCCTTGCTGTAAATGGCTGAACCATTGCGAGCTGCCAATTTACATACATCCGATAGCGCGCCAAGTGCCTGGGGGATCACCAAAACATGTTGCTGGCAATAATTTGCTGTATTCATCCTTGTTGCCTTATCAAATTTAAACATTACAAACTGGTTACATGCAGATAATTTAGACTAGTTAGGGCGGTAAAGTGAAGAAAGAATTACAATTTAAACGGTGATTCCAACGCCTTAATCTTTTGCTTTTGAACATCGATTTCAATACTTATGCCCAATGGTAATATCATTTGTGGATCTGTGTGTCCAAAATCCAAGTTGGTCACTATTGGGAGCTTGTCACAACCGAACTCTTCTTTAACAACTGATAAAATGACCTCATCAAGCAATTGTTTTTCGTCATCACTGTAATCCCGTGCTCGGCCAAAAACCAGCCCAGAAAGTTGCTCAAATACCCCCATTACTCCATAGTTACGCAGCCAATACCTAACATAATCAATTGCTGGCTTCTCTTGGGATGTTTCTAGAAAAAGTACTTTACCTCGCCAAAAATCTTGTCTTGGCCAGTACTGTGTGCCTTTAAGCATTTCAAGTACCTCAATACACCCACCAAACAAGGGTCCACTTGCTTTGTATTTTTTCGCTGAGTCACCTTGATAGAACCTCGGCCCTGTATTGATTTGTTGTGGTTTCAGCTGCCCTGCAGCGCTCGGTTCTGACCAGTCAGGGTAACCGTCACTGAAATGAGTGAATACAGGAAACTCAGACTCATTATGCTCCCCGTATATAAATGATCTAACATACGTTTGATACTCATCAGACATATTATGGATCTGAGCAAACCCAGCCATTACAGATGGCCCGTTAAAGGTCACTATTCCTAACTGATGTATAAATGCGGACACAGCCGTAAAATCAGAGAACCCCATTATAAACTTTGGGTTGGCCTTAATAATTTCTGCGTCCAGATATTTTAATATCCTCGCAGAGTCTGAGCCGCCTATGGTCGAAATGATCCCATCAATGTTGTCATCACCAAAAGCATTGTTTAAGTCACGAGCTCTAGCCTGCGGGCTGTTGAACACTTCGTCAATATCCATGGTAGCTGTTGGATATTCAACCACGTTAAATCCAAGTGCCTTTAAGTTACTCAATCCTTGATGATAAACTTGAGGAAATACTGATGGTAGACCCGTTGACGGCGATAATACGGCAATATTATCACCCGGTTTTAATTGCTTTGGCTTAATCATCTTAGTGTCCATTTCTATTAATAATATCAATATATTCAAATATTTATTTAATTACTACCCTTATATACATTTACAGATAACAAGCACCAAATGCTAAAGACTGCCAGAGTTAGTGAATTGAGCGGGTTATTTGTTATGTAGTAGTCCCCCAATTGTGCACTTTTTGTAATTTATGAAAAACCCTGTTAGGGTGAAAAACACGTATATCGAACGGAATAGCTATTTTTTGGATTAATAGAAGAAAGATTTTCCCCATCAAAACGGGGCGAAAATTCAGTTAAAAACACTATAAAGGAGTTGTTATGTTCTGGATGATTAATATTGTAGGCGTCGCTATTGCCATATACTTTGTAGATCTCGAATCCAATTCAGTCATTCAAAGTGTGATCAGTCCAATTGTGATAGCGGTGCTTTCTCTTGCCATAATTATAAAACTGTTTATTAACAGCAAAGCACAATCAGCTTCTTACATGAGTAACAGCGGAAATGGCGCTCATTCAGGAAGCCCTTTCATATATGGATCAGAGAAAAATAAGCCCTCAGGGGAGAGTGACCACAGTAGCGATAGTTCAAGTCCTAGTCCTAGCTCGAGCTTCGGTGACAGTGGCGGTGGTGGTGGCGAATAAAACCTTGCCCAAATACAAAAAAGCCTGCGTTAATAACCTCGCAGGCTTGTTAATATTGCTGTTCGTTACTTAGCAGCCAAAGCAGCTCGTGCTTTATGAAGCTTGGTATAGCTTTCAATCAATTTAAGGTGCTTGTCCAACCCTTTAAGCTGAGTATTGGTTTCTGTTAAGCCATAGAATTTAACATCACCATTAATCGAACCAATCACATTATCCATGATTTCTTGGCCAAACATGCGTGACAGGTTATGGATATAGTCTTCAATCTCTAGCTCTTCATCAAGGGCTATTTCCAAAACAGTCTGCATCGCTTGATAGAACAGCCCACGTTCAACTGTGTTGTCATTGTACTGAAGGAAAGACTCAACCAGATCCATTGTTTCTTCAAGATCACCCAGCGCCAAATAAATTAGCAGCTTAAGTTCTAGAATGGTTAACTGACCCCAAACAGTGTTTTCATCAAACTCAATACCGATTAATGTAATGATATCGGTATAATTATCCAGCTGGCTTTCTTCTAGGCGATTTACCAAGTCAGCAAGCTGCTCATCAGAAAGCCTGTGTAGGTTAAGTATGTCTTCTCTGTACTGCAGCGCTTTATTGGTGTTATCCCAAATTAAGTCTTCCGCAGGGTACACTTCCGAATATCCAGGTACAAGAATACGACAAGCAATACCTAAATCAGTGAATTCAGCAATATACGCTTCCTTACCTTGCTCTTGTAAAATCGCAAATAATTTGTCGCACTCTTCTTCATTGGTTCCTGAAAAGTCCCACTCAACAAAATCATAATCTTTCTTCGCGCTGAAGAAGCGCCATGAGATCACACCCGTTGAGTCAATAAAGTGTTCAACAAAATTCTCTGGCTCAGATACTGCCATACTGTTAAATGTCGGACGAGGTACATCGTTTAAGCCCTCAAAGCTACGGCCTTGTAGTAGCTCAGTTAAGCTGCGTTCAAGCGCAACTTCTAAGCTTGGGTGTGCACCGAACGAAGCAAATACACCTCCTGTTTTAGGATTCATCAGGGTGACACACATTACAGGAAACTGACCACCTAAAGAGGCATCTTTAACAACGACGGGAAAGCCTTGTTCTTCTAGCGCTTTGATACCATCAACAACGCCAGGATATTTGGCAAGCACATCCTCTGGCACATCAGGTAAAACAATTTCTTGTTCAATGATCTGCTTTTTAACTGCACGTTCAAAAATCTCAGATAAACACTGTACTTTGGCCTCAGCCATGTTGTTACCTGCACTCATTCCGTTACTTAAGAATAAGTTTTCAATCAAATTAGACGGAAAATAAACCGTTTCACCGTCTGAATGACGAGTGTATGGAATAGAACAAATCCCGCGCTCGACATTACCCGAGTTTGTGTCAATTAAGTTTGAGCCTTTTAGCTCGCCGTCCGCATCATAAATTTCGCGTGTATATTGATCTAAGATCTCACTTGGAAGCGCATCATTTGGACCCGGCTTAAACCATTTTTCATTTGGGTAATGAACAAAGTCACTATTCGCGATTTCTTCGCCAAAAAACTGATCGTTGTAAAAGAAGTTACAATTTAAGCGCTCGATAAACTCACCCAATGCAGAGCAAAGTGCACTTTCTTTGGTCGCCCCTTTGCCATTGGTAAAGCACATTTGAGATGCCGCATCTCGGATATGCAATGACCAAACATTTGGTACAATGTTGCGCCATGAAGCAACCTCAATTTTCATACCTAAATCGGCCAAGATCCCTGTCATGTTGGCAATCGTTTGCTCTAAAGGCAGGTCTTTACCGAGGATAAAGGTGTTTGCTTCTTGCTCGGGTTTGACCATTAACATTGCTTGCGCATCATCATCAAGGCTTTCAACATCTTCAATTTGAAAATCAGGACCCGTTTGGATGACTTTTTTCACAGTACAGCGGTCTATCGAGCGTAAAATGCCCTTTCTGTCTTTTTCAGAAATGCTTTCAGGTAGCTCAACTTGAATTTTAAAAATCTGATTATATCGGTTTTCAGGATCAACGATATTGTTTTGAGAAACACGGATTCCGTCTGTCGGAATGTCTCGTGAAACACAGTAAACCTTTACAAAGTAGGCCGCACAAAGTGCTGATGAAGCTAAGAAATAATCAAACGGACTAGGTGCTGAGCCATCTCCTTTATAACGAATAGGCTGATCAGCAATAACACTAAAATCATCAAACTTGGCTTCAAGTCTAAGATTGTCGAGAAAATTAACTTTAATTTCCATTGAACTCTTCCACAGTTTTGTGCGGCTACCGCAGGACTAAGGTAACTTCCTCAGTGATCCGGTAGCAAAAATTATCTTAACTGTGCAATTATCTTCTTTTTCACGCCAATAGTCTTGGGTTAATTGCAGATAAGGAAAAATAAATGATGTTTTGGCAGGCTTCTTTGGTCAAAGCGGATGAAATTCGCCCACAGCTATCGCTATTTCCTTTCTAACTCAGCAGCTCTCGCATTCGGATTAGCAGTATTAAGAGAATCTGGCAGCACGTAAAGCCACCGAGCGCGCACATTACAAACCTTGTAACACCATATCTTTAACTTTGTGTGCTTTTTCAAAATGATCTAACTGGTGCGTCTGTATCCACCAAGTTGCAGCTTCCATCAGTAATTCTGGGTCACTATTTTTATTGGCAAAAAAAGCGTAAAAAGAAACGCCAACGTTGACCCCCTTTTTCTCTATTTTTTGGTCGCAGACTTGTACAATTTTTTCTCTTAGGCTTGCTCTCATAATTGGCCATTTATACCCTACAACTGATATGGAGATAAAATTATACGCGAATATAATAAATATTAAATGTAAATAGTATTTATGGGACTTGCAAATAACCTAAGCTATTTACAAACTCCCAAACATTTACGTTACTGGACAAATACTGAATGTGCACAACAACTTAGAATAAACCACCCATTAATCTATATTGTTTTAGAAATACAATATTCACCTTTCACTATCGAATAATATAGCTTTTACTTTTTAGCCCTTAACGTTGACACCTGATCATAACCGATGCCCCAATTGTCAGTGTCAACTTCATCAATCACAACAAAAGCCGTACTGGGTACTTTGTTCAATACAGATACCACCAACTGTGTTGCACCACTGATCAACGCCTGTTTTTGCTCTTTTGTGACGCCTTCTTTTGTGACTTTAATATTGATATACGGCACTTTACTCTCCTTTAATATTTAGATATCGGCATACATTTTGTTGACAATGCGCCACTGCCCCTGCTCTTTCAATAAACCTAAAAAATCCAAATATTCACGCCCAAGTAAAGGGCAATACAGTTTAACTAAAGCCTGATCACCAACAATATCGAGCGAAATGACTTTGTAATTGTATTGCTCTCCTTGTTCGAAGGGCACGGACCGCCTACTGACTAAAGCTAACCACTCTTCTCTTGTTCGCCTTATACCTGGTGTTTTGAGCACTGCACAATCACAAAAAATATTACGTAACTTTTCTACATCTGCGTAGTGCAGCCCATCGCAATAGCGTTTTATCACGTCATTTACCTTATCAATCTCGGCAATGTTATCTTTATAATTCATTGAGACCGCCCTTGTGTTAATTGGACTGTTCGGCGCTAACAGCTGCTTTAAATGAGTCTCGCTCTCTCACTTTATCCAACATCTGTTGTACATTATCAGGAATGTGTATATCGACAAAAAAGTGCTCTCCCCAGCTCGCATACACGGCTAAGAATATATCTGCTACGCTAGGTTGTTGACCGCCTAGAAATGGACCTAGGTGCGCCCTTGACTCAAGCCGCCCCCCAACTGTTTGCCAAATCAAATTGATCTGCTCAGCCGCTTTAATCAAAGTGCGTTCCCGCTCACTCACACTTTCAATATTGTGCGTAGCAAAAAACAACCGGCCATAGGCTGGGTGCATGGTGGCATTGGCCAACATCAAATCCTCTATGATTTGTTGCTGTATATTAGGGCCTGATGACCAAAAATCGCTCGGGTGTGACTGAATAAGATGAAGCATAATCGCAGCCCCTTCTGTCAATACCTTGTCTTGCATGACTAACGCAGGCACATTCCCCAGCGGGTTTATCGCTGTAAAATTATCTGTATGTAACTTATTGATCAATGTGAATTCTTGCCCGAGCTCTCGCAAAACAACCTGCACAGCAAGCGAACAGGCACCGGGCATAAAATATAGGGTATACATAAGCTTTTCTTCCTCTAAGTTTGTCTATAGTCCTGAAATTGAAACCACTTCAAATTTCATAAAGCCAGTGTAGAAAAACTGATTTATCTTATATATAGTCACAATACGAACCACATGTTTCCTACATGGAAACAATTTATAGGAGTTCAAAAGTGGATAAATTACGTGCAATGGAAATATTCGTTGACCTTGCTGAGTATGAGAGCTTTACCCGCGTGGCAGAATTAAGAAATACCACCAAATCCATGGTAAGTAAGGAGATGTCAAAGCTAGAACAACATCTCGGTGTGCGTTTACTGCACCGTACGACACGTAATCTCACTCTGACTCATGCAGGGAAAGTCTACCTAGCTAGCGCAAAAGATATTCTGGTTAAACTTGCTCAAGCAGACTCTCGCATTCAATCGCACACAAATGTGATAAAAGGAAAGCTCAAGGTCAACGTGCCAATGGCACTTGGCCTTACTTTATTGACCGATTTTTTCAACAACTTTATGCGCCAACACCCATACATTGAGTTGGATATTCATTTAAGTGATGAAGATATTGACCTTGTGGAGCATGGCTTCGATCTTGGGTTTCGTGCAACAAGTAAACTACTTGATTCAAATTATGTAGGCAGACCACTCACCCAGTTTAGCTATAAAATCTGTGCATCCTCCGAGTACGTCGATAATCACTCCGTCATTGTTAAAGCCGCAGATCTACAAGATCACAATTGCTTTGAATACACTTACTTTAAAAACAAACACATTTGGCCTTTAGAAAATGGAATTGCTATCAGCGGCTCATTAAAAGTGAATAGCACACCATTTATGCTAGAAGCCGTTAAAGCAGGTCATGGTATTGGTTTTTTACCTGACTTTGTATGTGATAAAGCACTTGCAAATGGAGATGTGATTGAGCTCTTAGAACACTGTAAAAAGCCACAATTGACTCTGTACGCACTGTATCCAGCAAGACATTTTGTGCCTGACACTGTGCTCACCTGTATAAAATTGCTAGAGCAGTATTTTGCCAGTTTGACAGCCCGCCCCCTTACATCATGACAGGCACTTGAAAGGAAAAAGTAACGCCACCAGTTACCGTCATTTCGATATCGCGTACAATTTCGACAAAATAACCATTAGGATCTATCTGATATCCAGCAGACTCAATGGCTTTGAAAAGTTGCTCAAGTGCGACACTGTAGCCTGAGTCGGACACAATATATACATCGCAACAAAAATAATGGCCTTCGGCCAAGAAGATGGTGTGTTCAGATGCGCAAACTTGCCAATCCCCTATGCGTGTTTTGATATCTTGCCAGCTATTTTCTAGCTGGCTGACAGGCGTCATCCCCATGATGCGGGTTGATCTTTCGCCAAGTGTTTCAAAAATTGTGTCCCATTCGGTGCTGATGTTTGGCAGTAATTTCATCCCTCTTTGTGGATACCAAACCAATTCGCAGGGTAAATTTTCAGCGAGCTTATTTTCTAAAGAACCGTATTCATCAGGGTGTGCAAGCTTTGTAAGTATTTCGGCCGTCTGCCTTGGCGTCCCCGTCACGCCCATCGCGCGGATCTGTTTTGCCGTTAAACCTAGGGTATTTTTTAAAGCCTTGCCCAAAGACTGAGATGATGCAAACCCACATTCGTGAGCTATGTCGATAATTTTATAGTCCTGTTTCGAGAAAATATAATGGACAGCATATTGTAAACGTACTCGACTCAAATATTGCCCAGGCGTTTCTTTAAACAACTCTGAAAATTGGCGATGGAAATGAAAAGGTGATATCGCACTTTGCGTGGCTATTTGCTCCCAACATAGACCAGACGCAAGGTCTTCATGCATTAATTTGAGCGCAGTCACGAAACGCGTTTGTAGATTCTTTGGTAAGGACTCCAATAGAGCGTATTCTGGTACCAAAACAAATGGTGTGGGTTTGTTTTCTGACATAGGCGCGATAGTTGTAACGAAAGCCACAACTATCGCGCGCTATTTCAAAAAATGCAAATAACAGCCTGTAAGCAATTGTAGTTAAGCCGTTTGCTCTGCCAACAACAAATCTCGACGTTTAGGTTGTTTGCGACAAAAAAGTCCAAGCAATACAGGAATTAATATTAGTGTCACTGACGTTGCAAACAGCTCCCCAAAAACCAGAGCAACCGCCGCAGGTTTTAAATACTGTGCCTGTTCCGCTTGTTCAAATAGAAGTGGTAACAAACCACATACGGTGGTTATTGTTGTTAAAAATATCGCCCTAAATCGACTTGTTCCAGCTTGGCGCAGAGCGTCATCCAGTGACAGGCCGCCCCGGTATAAGTGATTAAAACGCGTGATCAAAACCAAAGAGTCATTCACCACGATCCCTGTCATCGCCATCATACCAAACATCGACAACAAGCTGATCGGCAAGTCCATTATGTAGTGACCAAATATCGCCCCAGCAAACCCAAAGGGAATGACCGCCATAATTATCAAAGGTTGCCAGTACGACTTAAGCGGGATTGCCAACAAAATATAAATCAAGATTATCGTCATTAACATCGCTGACTTAAATCCTTTAGACACTGCGGTTATTTCTTCAAACTCACCACCAGCTTTAATTTTTACACTTGGAAATACTTGCTCTAAACGGCTAATTTCACTCTGTAGCTTTTCCATCACTTCCTCAGGTGACTGAATATGCCGATCTTGTTTCCAATAAATGTTTACAACTTGCGCTCTGTCCCTTCTATGCAACACATCAGGCACCTGCTCGAAACTAAATGTTGCAACATCTTCTAATCGAACACTATCGCCATTACTCAAAGTCAGTAAACTGGCTTTGAGTTGTGCCAAATTTTGCCGCTCATGTTTAGCATACCTAACCAGCACCTTGGTCTCTTGTCCTTGATCCAATATTCGGTGTACCTCCCTTTGCCCAAATGCTTCTCCGGCAAACTTTGCGACCTGATGCTGAGTTAAACCAAGCTGTTGACCGTAATCACTCAGCACAATTCGTACTTGCAGCTGACCACCTTTTGCGTCGTCATAAATATCAGATACTCCAGCTTGTGACACCAGTGCGTCATAAAGCCTAGAACTGACTTGTTTTGCGATTGCTTTTTCGGGGGCTGTGATGGAAATAAAGGTACCACCAGCAGGAGCTTCTGCTGCGGAAAATTGCACAGAGTATGCGCCTTCAATAATACCCGTTTGTTTGCGCCAAGTATCCGTCAGAAGATAACTGGGCAGAGTACTCAAAGACTCACTAGTGAGCTCAGCTGTCACTTCAATATCGCCATAACCATCTGACCACCCGAGTAAATTTACAATAGGCTTAGACGTCAATTGAAACTCGGCTTGCAGTTTATTTGCAACTTGATTGGCCGATCTTTCCAGTTGAACCAATGCTTTTTCCTGCAATTGTAAAGGCGCACCATCTTGCAAAGACACTTTAGCCGTAATGTATCGCCCTGGGATCTCCGGAAACACCGAGCTACGGATAGTCCCTGTCGACCACATGCCATATGCAAGGGTAATAAACGCCGTAAAAAATAAGATACTAGCTGCTTTATAACGAATTGATACATTAAGTATTGGTAAGTAAACCCGTGATTTCACAGTTGCGAGCCAAGTTTGAGCGCCTTGCTGTATTCGGCTGATAAATGTGTTTGAGTTCTCTGTGTAAGAGGAAGCGCCTAAATGAGAAGGCAAAATGAACTTACTTTCAATCAGTGAAAACAGCAGTGCTATTATCACGACCACGGAAAAACCTGCTAATAACTTAGCGAGATCGTTATTGATCCAAAGCATCGGAGAAAAAGCAGCTATCGTAGTGAGTGCACCAAATATTGTAGCGACAGATACCGACTGCACACCTTTAAACGCTGCTACTTGCCCATTCTTACAGGCACCACGCTTATCGTATATGGCCTCTCCTACCACTACCGCATCGTCAACCAGTATGCCCAACACCAGAATAAAGCCAAATAAGGTGATATCGTTAATGCTGTGGTCGGTCAGTTGTAACGCCCCCAAAGTACCAAACAGCGCAACTGGAATACCAGCTGATACCCAAAACGCCAATTTTAAGTCTAAGAAGATCCCCAGTAATATAATTACAATGAGCAAACCTTGCCACGCATTGTTACCTAATCTAAATAGCTGCTCTTCAATATAAGGGGCCATATCCGCCATAGTATCGAGATGGACATCTGCGGGCAGCTGGCGGCGCAATTGCGCTAACGTGTCGTTCACCGCAGCACTCACATGTAACAAGTTGTCCGATTGACTCGTACTCACTAATAACGCAATGGCATTTTGCCCGTTATTGCGCACTATTGAGCCTGTTTGTTGGTAATCACGATAGACGTGTGCAATATCAGCTATGCGTATTGTTCCCGTCGTCTTTACGACAACAGGCACGTTTTTAAGCGCTGTAACACTATCTGCAAAGCCATCGCCCCGCAGCAGCAAACGACCACTCTCACTTTCTAACTCGCCACTTCTTGTTTCCAAAGAGAATTGCTCTATTGCTGACGCAACATCCTCTAACGTAATACCTAGTTGAGCAATCTGAATTGGATTAGGCTCAATCACTAACTGAGGATTGCGACTGCCCCAATTATCGACACGAGAAATATCGGCATGCTTTTTTAGCGCAACTTCAACTTGCCTCGCAATTGGTTGCAAACTGTTATTTTCCCTTTGTGCTGACACGATCACAAATGCAGCCAAATTAGTAAATTCATCTTTGGCAACTATGGGTTTTTCAGCTAGTTCAGGAAAGCCCGCAATGGCATTCACGCGATTTCGTACATCATTCAAAAGCGTATCAATATCTGTAACTGTGGTCTTTCTAACCGTCACTGTCGAAAGCCCAGCACTTGATTGACTGACAACTTGCTTGATGCCTGCGACCCCGCTTATTGACTCTTCAACTCGCTGCGTAATTCCCTCATCAATTTGCGCAGCTGTGCCGCCGGGATAAGGCACCGTAATGGAGATGGTTGACGGCGGGATCTGCGGAAAGGACTCAACTCGTAATTGCCCTAACGCGAGCACACCACTGGCGATAATCGCCAGCATCAATAGATTTGCTGCCACGGTATTGTCGATAAACCACTTGGTTAGCCAGCTCATCAAGCACCTCCGCTATCTGCAAGTTGAACCTGATTTGAAAGCGGTTCAACTTGTGTTCCAACAACCATGCTAAGTAGCGGATAAACCACCACTTGCTTCGCAC
This sequence comes from Pseudoalteromonas sp. Of7M-16, assembly GCF_022347805.1. Lineage (NCBI taxonomy): Bacteria > Pseudomonadati > Pseudomonadota > Gammaproteobacteria > Alteromonadales > Pseudoalteromonadaceae > Pseudoalteromonas > Pseudoalteromonas sp. Of7M-16. The sequence continues at coordinate 327,351 of NZ_JAKRFY010000005.1, forward strand.
TATCGTCCATTTGATTAAAGCGAATGTAGGTATGTGTTTGGCTTTTCGACAGGATCTCTACAGGCTCTTTTTGCAAAGTACCGTCATCATCAACAGTCCAAACAAAGCCATCTCTGGTTAATGCACTTTGCGGCACTTTAAAAGACAGTGGCTCTCGAGCTAAGCCAATATTAACCTGCACAGGCTGGTTTGGCATGAGCCGAGTTGTCAGTTCATACGGATCCGAAACTTTTAAAATTAACTGTCGCTGTCTAGTTGTTAAGTCCATGCGAGGCGCAATATACCTGATCTGTGCAGGCCATTTACCGCCAGAACGGTCGGTCACGTTAATTTCGAGCAGTTGATGTTGCAACTGGCGTTTAAGCCTACGCCAAACTGGCTCTGAAATAGGCAATACCACATCAATGCTGTCGCTTGCCGCAACTTCAAATAGCGCTTCACCTGCGCTTAGCCAATCGCCTGGGCTCACGGATCTCGATAAAATTACAGCATCGTATGGGGCAACAATTTGCGCTTCTTCGAAGCGCTTTTGCATACTTTTGAGCATCAGCTTTGCCTGACTCAAATCCGCTTTTGCTGCGGCAACTTGCGGCTCTCTCTTGGCAAAGCTGCTCTGGTTTTTACTCGATAACATACTCAAGGCAACGGACTGCTCGTGAAGCTGTTGCTCCAATGCCAACTCTGAGTGATAAACACGGCTTTGTGCCTGCGCCATTTCAGACTCAAGGTGAGTTGTATCTAACTTTGCCAAAGGCGTCGCTTTTTTCACAAGCGCTCCCGGCTCAAGCTCGGTATCTAACCACGCTAATTGCCCATCACTCGTTACCTTTAACTGTGTCACAAAACGAGCACGTGTATTACCAATTAGATCCAGTGTTGGTATATGAGACTGGGGTAATACGATTGTCGTTGATACTGGTTGCTTAATGCTGTGATTCGTTTTCACAACTGGTGCTTCAATAGCAAGTTCATCCACCACGATCAGCGCCATAAATATCGCGCAAAACCCTGCGCCAATCGCCATTATATTCTTATACTTCATAGCCAATTTCCTTCTCAGTGAGTACTTGTTCGTTTCGGTTTAGGCGCTGAGTGATCTCCTCTAGGCGCGATAAAACTTGCAGCGTCACAGGCAACATAATTGCAGTGTCAACGAATTCGAGTGAATAAGTGAGGATAGAAAACACCTCCCCTGTAGTTGGGCTTGGCAGCAAGTTTACGAGCCATAAATTGCCAAGCACCGACATAAATAGCAGCGCAAAAATAAAGCCATAAACCAGAGCTTCTGTATCTGAGAGGGCGATCTCATGTTTTTTTAGTTTTTCTAAATGGGCGCTCAATGCTGCAAACGGTTTGCAGCTCAGTATTTTTACCTGTTGTTCCGTTTGATCATTTAATTTGCCATTTAAGCGCTTAAAGGTTCCGTGGCAACAGGCGTAAACGAGTAACATAGCAATACTAGCGACCAACACACTTAGCGCGAAATACGTATGAAATGTAGCTAAAATAATGACTATGGATACCAATTGGATTGCGGCAGTCAGCAAAGCAGGTAAATCGTTTTCAAGAAAGTCGACAAGTTCTCTCGACATAGTTAATCGCGCATTTTTTGCGGAAACATCCGCACCTCTTAAATTGTGCGCAACGGTTTCAGCGAGCTTAACGCGAATATCACCGTATACCCGCGTATCGTAAAAACGGCGCAGCACGCTGATGACGATTAAACCGAGTAAGCTGGCAGCAAACCCCAGTAGCGGCGTTGTATCTTGTGCCAACACACCATCGATTGCATAACCTATCAATAATGGCAGCAAAATAAGTAGGATGTTTTCAGCAATTACCATTAACCAAGTAATGGCAACCTTAACAGGGCTTAATTTCACTACCGACCACAGTGAAATGGAGTTTTGAATGGACATATTATGCTCCTAAGTACTTCTAGAGCAGAATTATGACCAATTATAAAGTGGAAAAAGTGTCCTCACTTGCTGTTTTCAATGCTCATTGGCTTTATCAGCAATGAATCATAGAACATGGATTGCGGGGCAAGCCCACAATGACGGACCTTATATAGCAAAGTTCACGATGAAGGGCCTTATCCGGCAAAGTTCACAATGACGGGCTTAAACACGAAAACCCAATTGACATGTCTCAAGCGCCCACCCAAATGGCACGGCTTAAACATCAAATCCAAATGACTGGTCTTAAACATCATGGCACGCCCTCCCCTCCATCACCCTGAACTCGTTTCAGGGTCCATAGTGCAAAAGTCAAATAACAGAGCGCGCAGCGCCGACATTATTTTGCGCAAGATGAAGCGAGCTGTTTTATCAGTTGCCGAGGTAGTTACCTATAATTCAATCCCACCACCAATAAACATGGATTGCGGGGCAAGCCCACAATAACGGGCCTTATCCAGCAAAGTTCACAATGACGGGCTTAAACACGAAAACCCAATTGACATGTCTCAAGCGCCCACCCAAATGGCAGGGCTTAAACATCAAATCCAAACGACTGGTCTTAAACATCATGCCACGCCCTCCCCTTCGTCACCCTGAACTCGTTTCAGGGTCCATAGTGCAAAAGTCAAATAACAGAGCGCGCAGCGCCGACATTATTTTGCGCAAGGTGAAGCGAGCTGTTTGATCAGTTGCCGAGGTAGATACCTATAATTCAATCCCACCACCAATAAACATGGATTGCGGGGCAAGCCCACAATGACGGGCCTTATCCAGCAAAGCTCACAATGACGGGCCTTACAATATTAAGGCCCAAAATAACCGCTTTGCCTAATGTGCAACTTCGACTGTTACACCAAGCTCATTATACTTTCTTATTCGTCAGGTCTTTTTTGACCTGTGGCGTTTCAACCAAGCTAAAGTGCGCACCTTTGTTGCCATGAATATACACTTGGCAACCCTGCCAACTTGATGGGATGCTCCACTGCTGCTGGGGCTGAACTTCATACTTCGAATAGTGATTGTCACACCTAATTTCCAAAGACGTTAAATCACCTTTGATATCTGATATCGTGAATGCATTTCTCGCCAATTTATGGCGCCACAAGGATCTTGTTATTTCACCTTTTACCCAAATGAGCTTACTTTCATCTTCAACCAGTGCGTGTACCCTATCTATGTAAGGTGCTAACTTTTTAACCGATGCTTCTGCTCCAGGTAACTCTGACAAGCGGTCAAATAGCGACAGTGCATACGTAAGCTTATTTTGCTCCATATTTAAAACTATTGCGCGAGAAAGATAAGCGATATACATTTCATCAGGCACATGCCCATCATTAAACTGTATTACTCTTACAATGGCGCGTAGTTCATTCACTCTGTCGTTTTTCGCCGCGTAATATCGCGCTTTTGCCACCCAGAAATAGCTGTCTTCAGTAAAGTTTCTTAACTTTCGCTCTTCCATTTCACGAAATAACTGCGGTACTGAATCAAGATCGTTTTTATCAATTTTTGAGACTATCTTTTTATAACGGTTTAAAAAAGGACGAGAGACCCCTCTATAGTCTTCCGGCATAAAAAATGTTAATTGAACTTGATTTTTACACTGTTTGACGGGTTTATTATTTTGCATCGCAGGCTTAAATTGCCACTTATTAACAGCGTTCAATGCCGAACGCTCAAAAGATACATCCCCAGAAGATCGCTCAACAACAGCAGATTCAACCTCACCCTTTTCATTTACCACGTAACTTAATTGTACCCATCCCTCTCTGCCGCGCTCTGCGGCCTGCCTAGGAAAGATTGCCGCAGGTTTATCTATTGGCACAGCATCAACGAATTCACCACTTGATTGCGCAGATGAATCAGAGTTTAAAGACGCGCTAGCTTGAAACGAAAAAGCTGCAACTAGTATTATTGAGATGAATTTCATAAACATCCTTTTTTAATTAAAAAAACATCTGCGAGACGATACGCCATTATCAGATGTAGGTTCCTTTGCTTGTAGTGCAACTTAAATATATTAAATATTTAAATTGCTACTGGAAACCTTACAATAAGTTTTGAATGTTTTATTCATATTGCATTGCTAAAAAAATCAAAAAATATCTATATGTAAGTTTATGTAAAAAGCACAAGACAAAGTTAAAGTTATATTTAACGAGTGCATAATACATCAAGTTTAAGTAAATACACTAATCTACTTGGTAAAATTTCAATAGCTACCCGCTGAATAAAACCACAGCCTCTAGTGGTTACACTTTAATAACACAGATGTGTTTTTATTAACCTAACAAGTCGGAAAATTTGAATAAGAGGAATCAATATGAAACTAGCACTTAATAAAAAGCGCATGAAAAGCCTAAGTACAAACGGACAAGATTTACCCAAAACACAAACTCTTAATATTGCAGTAGGTTGCAATCCGGGATGGGCACATTGCTTTGGCAATACTTTAGCATGCTGTTCTCAAGGTACTTGTCGCAGCCGCTACTGCCAACAATAATTACCGTGGTCAAAACATAGATTGCGGGGCAAGCCCACAATGACGGGCTTAAATACCTAAGCCTACAATAACTAGCCAACCCAATTGACATGTCTTAAGCATCAAATCCAAATGACTGGTCTTAAACATAAAGGCACGCCCCCTCCCTCGTCACCCTGAACTCGTTTCAGGGTCCATAG
>NZ_JAKRFY010000041.1:0-36950 GCF_022347805.1 Pseudoalteromonas sp. Of7M-16
TTTTTTTGGTGCTTGGGTGCTTGGTGTTTGCCATCTTGCCGGAAGAATGTTGGGCGTCGGGTAGTCGTTACGACAGTAAAATAAAAGCAGCATGGCGTCGCTATCTACCAGATTATCACTGGGGACTTGGTTGGGCGCAGTTATGGCAGGAGTCTCGATTGAAACCTGATGCAAGAAGCCCTGTTGGTGCAGAAGGGATCGGGCAGTTTATGCCTGGCACGTGGGCTGATATGCAGCGTCTCAAAGTGGTGCCAGCTGGTACATCTGTACGTAACGCCGCTTATAACATCCAAGCTGCTGGGGCATACATGGGTATGCAACTGGCTGGTTGGCAAAGTCAAGGTAGAACCTCAGGCAGTCGTTATGATCTGGCCGCCGCAGGCTATAACGCAGGTCGTGGTCATTTATATAAGGCGCAGCATCTTTGTGATAACAAAATGGAATATGCGCAAATAATCTCATGTTTGCCACAAGTTACAGGTCACCATTCATCTGAAACTATTGAATATGTCCGTAAAATTCATCATTGGTATGAGCTGCGTTTTGGGAGGTCGTTATGGTGGTAAACAAATTCCCTGGCAGGTGAGCAATGGCATCAATATCTAAGTTAAGCGAGGCTTATGCATGGAATATTACTCGTATTGCAGAAGCGTTTAATTTACATCGAGATACTGTGCGAAAGCGTCTGAAAGAGTCCCGAGTTCAACCAGTAGGAAAAAAGTCAGGCGTCGATGTATATGCCTTGGCCGAGGTCGGTCCGGCGCTGTTTGCACAGGACACAATTGATAAAAACGACGGCGATATTCACGATCCGAGCAGAATGATACCGAAAGACCGCAAAGACTATTTTCAATCTGAGCGGGAACGCTTGAAGTTTGAAGAGGAAATTGGAGAGTTGATAAAGGACAGCGATTATCGTCTTGATCTAGCGGTTACACTCAAAGCTGTGGTGAGCTTTTTTGAATCGATGCCGGATAAGATGGAGCGATTGCGACTATTTACGCCCGCTCAACTTGATCAGCTCGAGTCGATGAGCGACCAATTCAGAGAAGAGCTTTTTATCCGCATTTTAGAAGTTGATACCGATAATGCTGGGTAGGTATGCACGTCCGGATAAAACACGTCGTGATGTCGCCTCTCTTATCAAGCCACCAAATCGAGAGCCTATTTCGAAAAGTGCCAGACGCTTACTTTATGCAGAGCAAAACGGCGCTATGGTCCCTTGGGATGGTGATCTTGTTCCGTACATTCATGAGCCGATGGACTGTCTTAAATCCCGTCAGTATAGCGCTGTGGTTTTTGCTGGACCGGCGCGTACTTCAAAAACGTTGAGTTTGATTGATGGGTGGGTGGCTGACACCATCGTTAACAATCCAGGCGACTTCTTGCTTGTGCAGATCAGCCAGGAGAAGGCCGCGGAGTTTTCAAAGAAACGTTTAGGTCGTTTGTTCAATGCAAGCCCTGAAATTCGTGCCGCGATGTCGCCAAGGGCTCATGACAATAATGTCCATGATAAGGTGTTTAAGGCTGGTAATTTTTTAAAAGTCGGTTGGCCCTCAAAAACAATATTTGCTTCTTCTGACTGGAAGTATGTGGCGCTCACAGATTATGACAGAATCCCACCCAACATAGATAGTGAAGGCTCCGGGTTCTACTTAGCCGGAAAGCGGACCCAAACTTATATGTCATCCGGCATGGTTTTAGCCGAGAGTTCGCCAGGCTTCCCGGTGACTGACCCAAGTTATCGGGTATCGTCACCTCATGAAGCGCCACCGACTCAAGGGATTTTATCACTATACAATCAAGGAGACCGCCGGCTATTTTACTGGCAATGCCCCGATTGTGGAGAGTGGTTTGAGCCAGATTTCGATTTGTTGGTTTGGGATAATGATATTTTGGATCCTGCTAAGGCGTCAAAAGAAGTGTATATGGGGTGTCCGCATTGCTCTTCTGTGTTGTCAGAATACAAGGTGATGCCAAATGGCCAGGCACTAAAGTTAGAACTCAATCGAAACGGGCTGTGGATCCCGGAAGGGTGTTATGCAGACCAAAACCGGGTGCTGCACGGTGAGCCGCGTGAAACACGTGTTGCTAGTTTTTGGCAAAAGGGTCCGACCGCGGCCTTTCAGACTTGGAATGAGTTGGTTTACAAGTGGTTGGTTGCCTGGGGTGAGTATGAAAAAACTGGTGATGTTGAAACACTAAAAACGACGGTTAACACTGACCAAGGCAAGGCATTCACCCCACCACGTAAAAATGAACGTGGCACGTCTGAACTCATGGAGCGGAGAAAAGATTTAGGTGTGCGAGTTGTTCCATTGTGGGCGCGCTTCTTGACCGCCGCCATTGATGTGCAAGCAGGAAAGAAAACAGCACGATTTGATGTCATGGTACTGGCTTGGGGAGTGGATCTCGAGTGTCAGGTGATTGACCGTTACAAGATTGAGAAGTCAAAACGTATAGACCCGGATAATCGTGATAAGTTTGTACGTGTTAATCCCGCGGCATACCTTGAAGACTGGAAGTTGTTGGTTGATAGAGTCGTTAAAAAAACGTATGCCCTCGATGATGACAGTGGTCGCAGAGTACCTGTTATGATGACGGCATGTGACTCTGGTGGCGAGGATGGTGTCACAGACAATGCCTATGATTTTTACCGTTATCTCAAGGCTGAGGGATTGGCACGTCGTTTTATGCTTGTAAAAGGGCGAGGTACTGGCTCTAAGATACATAAAAGCTTCCCTGACAATAGCAACCGTAAAGACCGAAAAGCCAATATTTCGGGTGATATTCCGGTTTTCTTGCTGAATACCGACAAAATAAAGGACACAGTCGATTCGGCGCTGCAGCGCCAGGAGCCGGGTCGTCGTTATGTGCATCTTCCGGATCACCTGCCTGAATCATTTTTTGATGAACTAGCAGCCGAAGAACGGGACGCATCCGGGAAATGGACAAAGATATCAACTCGAAATGAAACATTTGATCTCTTTGTCTATAACTGGGCGTGTGTTTTCCACAAAAAAGCTGAGCGCATCAATTGGGAATGCCCGCCACTATGGGCGGTACCAATGGAAGAATGCGCTGAGCTAATCACCGGTGACGGCGAAGAGGTTGCACAGCCAACCAGGCGTCGACGTCGGTCTAGTTTTTAAGGTGAAATATGGCGTTATCTAAAGACGATCTCGACGCGCTGGACGAAGCAATCGCCAGTGGTGAGCTGACAGTCAAAATTAATGGCAGAGAAGTGACATATCGCTCAGTCGGTGAGTTGATGAAATCACGTCGCCATGTGGTGAGTGTATTGGCTAGGAAAATAGGCCGAAAAGCGAATCCATTGAGAGGTATTTCGCCAAGTGTTAATAGGGGGATTTGATGGGGGTCATTGTAGGGTTGGATGGTCAGCCATTATATCGTTCGGAGTCATACGAAGGGGCAACCAGTGGCCGGCGAGCTTACGGGTGGAGTGCGCCGTCAATGGGGCCGAACCGCGCATTAGCTTATGCGGGTAAGCCATTGCGTAATCGCACCCGAGCGGGCTATCGCAATAGCTTGCTGATGCGCTCTGGCATTAACAAAAACACGACTAATGAAGTCGGCAAAGGATTCACGCTTATTTCGACGTCAAAAAGTGATGAATTCAAAAAAGCATTTAATCCACTGTGGAAAATCATATCTCAACAGCTCGATCCGTGGGGAGATTTGAATTTTGGAGGTATTGTCAAACTGGCGGTTTTGTCGCGTCGTATGTCTGGTGAGGTGTTTATTCGCCGCTTACGTCGCCGATTATCGTCTGGCCTTGAAGTGCCGCTGCAAGTCGAAGTGCTTGAATCTGATCTATGCCCGCTTGATTTAAATAAGCGGATCAGTGCGCGTCGGCGCATTGTTCAAGGTATCGAATTCGACGGTAAAGTTAAAGTTGCGTATTGGTTTTATAAATCGCATCCGGATGACGGTCTTGATTCGGTAAGCATCAACAAGCTTGAGCGTGTACCTGCACGTGACATCATTCATCATTATATGCCGACTCGGCCTGGTCAAGTTCGCGCTGAACCTGAAACAGCCGCGGCACTTTTGAAAGATCGTACTTTTCACGAATATGATGACTCGGAGCTGGTGCGCAAGCGTCAACGATCGTCCTTTACTGGATTTTTGTATCGAGAAGATGTTGGAGAAGATGAGTGGGAGTTTGATCCATATACTGGCCAACCGAAGTTTGACGATAGCCAAGTTGCAGCTGCCAGTGAAACGGTTAACGCAGGCACTATTATACGCGGTGTCCGTGGTGAAAAGCTCAGCCTGTTTGATGGTGACAATACGGGGCAGGGCTATGCTGATTATGTTCGCTGGCAATCTATTATGATGTCTGCGGGGATGGAAATACCATACCCTTTGATGACGGGAGATTGGTCGGATCTCAATGACCGCTTAGTGCGAGCCATCTTAAATGAATATCGGCGTGGGATTTCGTTTGATCAGAATAACTTGTCTGGGTTTCAAGTGGCGTTTGGTATTTGGCGCTGGGCAATTGAAACTGTGATTACAACAGGTCAGATTAATGCACCTGGTTATGCGCTGGATCCGTGGCTGTACTATGACGTTGATATCCGCCCAGATGCGTGGAAACATCTGCACCCTGAACAAGATATAAATGCTAGAAACAAAGCGGTCGCGTCGAATATTTCAAATGCTGAACGTGAATCAGCCGACTATGGAGCTGATTTGGAGGATAACATGCGGAGAAATGCGAAAGCCCTGAAACGATGGAAAAAAATACTCGAAGAAGAAGGTATCGAAGAGCCCGCCAATTTAGGCGGGCTTTTTAGTGCCTGTGAATCGATGGGAGAGCCTTAAAAATGAAGCAAAAACTAGCCCTTAACTTTTTAATGTCTCAATCCTGGGCACTAGATAAACGACTGTTATCTATCATAGGAGATATTGCGAATCGTGATGTGGGAAGTTTGAAGTTGTCTGATTTTGATCCATCAGCACTAGAAGGTCGATCAGGTTCTAAAGTCGGTAAGAAAATGGAGATCCGGGAAGGGGGAGTAGCGCTTATACATGTTGATGGTGTTATTAGCCGTTATGCCAGTATGTTTGATGATATCTGTGGGGGGACATCAACAGAAGCCCTTGCGCGTGACTTAACCCAAGCTCGTCACGATATGTCGGTTAATGCGATTGTTCTGTACATCAACTCACAGGGTGGTCATGCCGATGGAATCCACGAATTTTCTGAAATGGTTTATCAAGTTAGAAGTGAAAAACCGATTATTGCGTATGTCGGCGGTGAAGCATGCAGCGCGGCATACTGGCTTGCTTCGGCTGCTGATGAAGTGGTCATAGATGCCACTGCGAGAGTTGGTTCTATCGGTACGGTTGTAAATATTTGCCGCAGAAAGCAACGAGAGGATGATGAGTTTGAGACGTTAGAAATCGTCTCTAGTCAATCTCCTAACAAGCGACTGGATCCTGGTTCGAAAGAGGGTCGAGAAGCTTACCAAAAGCAGCTTGACGAGTTGGCGGACGTGTTTATCGAACGCGTCGCTCGAAATATGGGAGTGTCAGTTGACACTGTTTTAAAAGATTTCGGAGGCGGTGGTGTGAGTATTGGCCAGTCCGCTGTTGAAAAAGGTATGGCTCACAGACTAGGGAGTCTTGAAGGCGTTATCGCAGAACTTCAAAAGGGGGAAAAAACAACCATGAAAGATAAAAAAACCGGGGCGAACAGCCTAGAAACAAGTGTGACCTGCTCGTTGCCCTCGCAAGAGAAAGTGGGGGCATCAGCTTTGGTTGAGGCTCTGACCCAGCAGCGGCCTGATGTCATTTCTGCGATTCAAGGAGAGCCGCCAGAAATGGCCTTGGTCCATGCTGCAGATATTGTAAAACGTTGCGCGGAGGCCGGTGTACCTACGTTGTCTGCTCGCTTACTAAAAGACGGTGTTACGCTTGATGCGGCTAACAGTTTGTTGTCTTCTGCTTCATCGCTAAAAGATAAGCTGTCTGCGGCGGGGTTGTCGGGAAGTTTTGACGCATTGATTTCATCCATTGATAACCCAGTAGAAATGGTTGGTAAGGCTATTCATGAAGTTAAAGCCGCTGCAGATGAAAACAGCGATCAATCACGTCAGGTGGTTGATAAGGGAAAGCCATCAACATCTTTGAATACCACTGATATTTATGCAAAACGCAAAAGTTAAGGAAACAGAATGGGAAATGAAATGCTAACCCGTCCTGGTGTACACGTTGCTGGTGAGTTACCTGGCGTGTCGCGAGATGAAATCATAGTTGTTGGTGGTGCTTATCTATCGGGGACTGTACTTGGTCAACTTGATAATGGCACGTTTACTCAGCTGGATGTTTCTGCTGGTGCAACCGAGGCAAATACCGCCGAGGTGATTTTATATGGTCATGTTGATGCAACAGCAAAGGCCGTACCAGCTGTGGCACATACCCGGGTGTGCGCTGTATATGAAGAAAAATTGATTTGGCCTGATGCAATTACCGATGTGCAAAAAGCTGATGCAGTCGCCAAATTAGCAGAAAAGCAGGTAGTCCTGCGTTAATCCAGGCGTTTTTAAGTCGTTTAGATAAAGAGAGAAATATATGGAAGTTCAAGCAGCACTTGAATCTGGAAAGTTTGAAATTCGTAGTTTAACAGCCAGTATTAACAATCTTGAGACACCCAAAACTCGCCTTGCTGAGTTGGCGCTGTTCGAAGAAAAAGGCATTCGCACCACAGTAATTGACATTGAATATAAAGATGGTCAGATCCAGCTAGTAGAAGATGTGGAGCGGGGTGCAGACGGCAAGCCACTCGATGATCCTAACCGTAAAATATACCAGTTCCGTGCAGTTCACTTGCCTGTACCAGGCAGTGTTTTTGCTGATGATATACAGAACAATCGCGCTTTTGGCGAAGAGGATGAACTAGAAAGTTTACAAGATGTGATTGACGAAAAGCTGGATATAGCTCGTCAGAGTCTTGATGTGACGATCGAATATTTTCGCTTCGGCGCTATCTTTGGCAAGGTCTATGGTAAAGGTGATCGTCTCATTGTTGACCTGTTCAAGGTTTTCGACATTAAAGAGACTGACGGTGAGAACACTATTGATTTCAATAAGCCACTTCGAACCCAGCTTTTACAGGTAAAACGTGACTCTGAGAAAAACCAGAATGGCATAAAAGCAAAAAGCTATAGAGTATTCTGTCGCCCCGAGTTTTTCGATCAGCTTTTAGAAGACGAGGCATTTTACAAAGCGTTTGAACGCCAAAACGATGGCCAATCGCTACGTGAAGATGTGCGGCGAGGTTTATTTTGGCAAGGAGCATGGTGGGAGGAATACGACGAAAAGTTCGGAGATAAAGATCCAATGCCTACAAAATATGGTGCGGTCTTTGTTCCGGAAGGGAAACCAAAAATGTTTATGACGTATTTTGCCCCGGCAAACTACAACGAAACAGTGAACACTGTTGGTTTGCCATATTACACAAATTCGGAACCTAAGAAGATGAATAAAGGCGTTGACCTTGAATCTCAATCGAATCCAATTAATGTATGTACTAGCCCGCTATCTGTTCGCCGTATTAAATTTACAAAAAAAGCTAGTCAGTAATGCGCTGTCCTTTTGAAAGAGCCAGCCGTCGAATTATTCGACGGTTGGCAAACGCGACAACCACCGTAAAGAACAAGAAAATACGCGTGCTGGTTCAGAATGTCATCGAGTCAGAAGATTTAGAATTTGGGGGGTTCGTTGAGAATCAAGAGCTTACATTGATCGCGTTGCAAAACGAAATTTCAAATGTTGAACCTCATGAACTTTTGAGTGTAACCAAAGATTCTGGCGAACTTCTAACCGTTCGTGTCATGCGACCACCACAATCAAAAGATGATGGCCTGTCTGTTTTATCACTTACATTGAGTTTAGGAAACGGGAATGAATCAAAGCCTGTTATTCAATATTGATGTCAATGAACTTGAGCGAATTCAAGCAGAGTTAGGTGCCACGCCTGAGCAAGTACGTGCCGCTTACGCTCGAGCACTAAAACGTACAAGTGTCACAATGAAGTCTCGTAGTTTAAGGCTGATGCGTGACAGCATGAATGCCAAAAGCCTTAAAGCGATCAGAAAACGGATGCAAACCTATCAGTCTTCGTTTGGTGTTGGCCTTAATGATAATCGGATGGATGAATTGAAGCTTTGGTATGGTTTGAATGATGTGGCTGTATCGAAGCTTAAAGGTCGAATGACACGCATTGGCACTCAGCGCAACCCGGCAGGTGCTTCCTTTAATTCCAGTAAGCTAGGCAGGCAGGACTATGCGGATGGTTTTGTGGCCAAAATTAATAAACGTAAGTCGATATTCTCACGCAAAGGCGATCACCGATTCCCTGTCAAAGAAAAAAAAATGGGTATTTCTGATGATCTACATGTGCAATTGGAGGATGAGATTTTTGATGAGCTTCCAGAGGTTTTCATAGCTCACTTTTCCACGGATTTAAAAGGTCGGGTTAAAGCGAGCAGTGTGATAAATCAGCGGAAAAAAAATTGGAATAGTTACAGATGACCAAAGGTATTCATTTAGACGATTATCACAAAGGAGTGAGTCAGTGGCTGCTATCGAACATTCATTGGCTAAAGTCAGTGGAATGCTACCCGGAATCTGGCGGAGCTATAGATGTTCCGTGCGGATTGTTTGCTATCTCAGGTTGGCAGCCAGCTGATCACCACCCTGGTAATGGCCAGCTGTCATTGACTCTACACTGCGAGATATTAATAGCCTTTAGTGTTGAATACAGCACTCACCAGCTTGATGTCCGTAACGCGGCTATGGCGCTTAGTATTGAGGTGGATAACAACAGTTTTGATATCCCTGGGGTCAAACCTGCACGGCTTATCGGTGCCAGTCCTGATGCATTGCATCCTGAGTTGGATGATTATGCGGTTTGGTCCGTTCAGTTCGTGCAGTCTGTGACGGTGGGGAAGAGTGAATTTGAACCGGAAGAGTACCGCGCTGGAATTCGTTTGGCAGTGGATCCGGTTGATGTTGATAACTCTTCTGAATACAACCCTCTGGAGGTATCCAATGCGTCAGCTAATTGAGCAAATTATGCGGGAAATGCTGAATCCATATCTCGAACGCATTGAAGGCCTTTCATCTGAAGTTGAGGAGTTACGTCGACGAACACAAAGCATGATCCGCTTAGGCCGTGTGGTAGAGGTTGAAGAGTCAGGTTGGTTAATCAAAGTAGAGCATGGAGATCTGATCACGCCGTTTATTCGTTGGTTTTCGGGAGCTGCAGGTGAAGTAAAAGAGTATCGCTGTCCTTCGATCGATGAGCAGTGTGTTCTCTTGAATTTTGGGGCCGGCAATAATGGTACTCAAACGGTAGCACTGATAGGGCTGTTTAGTGACAGATATCCTTCGCCTTGTTTTGACCCCAATGAAATTCTTAGGGTGTATCCGGATGGCACTAAGGTCAGCTACAACATGGAGGCGCATAAACTTGATATCGTTATCGAGGGAGAGGCTTCCTTAAAAATTGCTGAATCAGCTACAGTCGACATCGGGGGAAATGCAATGGTTAAGGCTGGCGGGGAAATTAAAGTTGACGGTAGCAAAGTTCAATTAAATGGAGGTTCCCCATGTGTGACGACCGCACATATTTGCCATTTTACCGGCACCCCTCATGGGGATGGTTCATCAACAGTTACAGCAGGTAAATAACATGGCGTTAAGTTCTATGGCTCTTGAAGGGCTGATCATTCAGAAATTAGAAGCAGATGGATTTAAAGTATCAGGTGAGCATGCGCAAGTTGGAGTTATCTCGAAGGCAATAGCAGAAGCTGTGGTTGAGCATGTTACGAGCAAGGCAGAGGTGTCTGTTACAGGAGGTTCTTCAAAAGGGAGTTACCAGATCAAATGATAGGTATTGATCGTAATACAGGTCGAAAGATTGATGGCTTTGACCAGCTAGTTAGTCGAATTACTCAAGTAATGACAACACCTGTAGGTGGTCGAGTCAAGCGTCCAAAATTTGGCTCTCGAGTGCGAGATACGCTTTCTGCAAATATGTCAGATAGTATGTTGGTTCGCACACAAGCGGCAGCCATCGAGGCGTTTTATAACTTGGCTAATGGGTTGCACGATTTTTCACCAGTTAGCTGCGTGGCTGTGCGCCATGCCAGTGGTTTACATTTGTATTTTGAAGGCCACTGGGAAGGTCGATTGGTTAAATTTGGAGTACCGTTAAAAAATGTTTCCGCATGAGAATCCTTTACCTAAATCGGACATCATTAAAACTCCCCCTTTTGAGCAACTTTTAGAGAGTGTTAAGTCAGAGCTACTGTTTTATCTTTCTGAGCATGCTCCTGGTGATGTTGATGATGTTAGTAAGACCTTGGCCAATGGTGCTGAACTGTTAACCAAGTTTCTCGAAGGTTTTACCGTTATTCTGCAAAATCACATGCGTCAGCTTAATGGCCAAGCTCAGCAGATGTTTGGTATGTATGCTACAGATGAAAAAATGGTGGATTTGATAGTGAGCCAGCTGGGGGTTAAGCGTCAGATTGTAGAACCTGGCGATCCTAATGCCTATCCATCAGTGCCGCCAAAAATGGAAAGCAACGAATCTGTGTTAACTAGGTATTATCTGGCAGCGTATGCGCTAGCCAGTACCGGTACGAGATCGGGCTATCGTTTCCACGCCATGACTCTTGGTGGTAGACCGTTAGTTAAAGTGGAAAGTACAGAGCCGAAAAAAGTTGTGGTGACGTATGAGTTTGATGAGCATGAGCGTGGAGGTGAAACAAAAGATGCTCAAGCCCGGCAGGTTGCGCCTGGTGTGGTGGATTGCTTTATCCTGTCGCATGTCGGTAGCGGAGTGCCAGATCAGACTTTGCTTGATGAGACTCAAGAATATCTAGAGCGTGATGATATTGCTCAGGAGACAGATTTGATCACAGTGAAGCCGCCTATTATAAAGCCCTGGTCATGCAGAGCGCAGTTATTCATTCGTCCAGGGCCAGACACTGAAGTTGTTAAGGTTGCGGCTGAGAAAGCGATTCAGGAGTATGCGACTCAGCAGCACCGACTAAGTGGCAGTATTGAACCATCCATGTTGTATAACGTGCTACTTAAAACTACTGGGTCGCATCGCGGCGATATAACCGAGCCAGCGCAACCTTTGCGATGTACACATAGTGAGGCACCTTATCTTGAGTCAATCCAAATTACCGTTAGCACTGAAAAAGTATAGTGTTCTACCTGACAATCAGAGCAGTCTCGAGCGAGCAATGGAAATATCATTGAGCGCTCAAGTTTATGGTATTGATAATCCTTATCCGGCTTTACTTAATGCATGGAGTACACCTAGCGTTGTGGTGCCGTATTTAGCGGCTGAATGGCAACTCCCTGTGTGGGATGCGGCAGATCCGGAGCATGTTAAACGAAATCTGGCGGGCAATGCGCTGAATGTAAGGAAGTTAAGTGGAACTAGAGCGGGGATTAATCTGGCAATGGAGTCATTTGATTATCATTGCGAATTTTTTCCTTGGCACAAACAAAACCCGATCGGTCAACCGTACAGCCTGGAAGTTATAGCTTGGAAGAAAGCGAATAAACCAGTTGAGCCTGATAAGGTGAACCGTTTATTGGATTATATAGATGAAGTTAAATCTGAACGAGACAATATAAATGTAACGTTTGCTTTTGGTGTGGAGGCTGGGATTGCCTTGTCTTCGGCACCTGAGCGTGGCATCACGATTTTCGATGATTCATACGAAGGAAGCATCGCTGGCTCTCCGACTGTGGCAGCCAAACTTCATACCGCTGGATCCTGTTATCAGGCTGCAGTGACAGAAGACTCAGCATCGGGTGCCCTACCTAACATGACCGACTGCGGCGGAGCTGTGTTTACTGGTGGGGCTTACCGGATGTACCTATTCACTGATTTTACACCGGGAGCGATAACATGAGTGAACATATTGTTCAGTTTACCACTGCAGGCTTGGCTGAGCTGATAAGCGCCAAGAATACAGGTATTAAGGCCGCTATTACACACGTTGCGGCTGGTGATAAAAGCTATAAGCCCCTAGCGGCTCAAACCACCCTTGTAAGTGAGAGGCAACGGGTGAAAATCGCCGACTATGAAGAACTGGGTCAGACCCAATTAAGAATGGGGGCTAAATTTACAGGTTCACTCGAGTACGAGGTCCGGGAGATAGGCTTTTATCTCGAGTCCGGCACTTTACTTGCTGTGTACTCAGTACCTAACACTCTGCTGACGTACAAGTCACGTCACAGTAGCTGGATCCAAAAATTCACTCTGGATATCTCGCCGCTGCCAACTGACAGCGTGAATGTAGTTGTCGGGACTGAAAACATTAACTTGATGGTGGTCGAGGAGATGGCAACGTCTGCGGCTGCTTTTATTAAATCTCAAGCGACGCAAGTTAAGATTGCTCATCAACAGATGCAATTGAACGAGCGTTTTAGACTAAGTGGAGTTTAGTTATGTCTATAGAGCAGCGTATTGCTGATATGGAACATGCAGCTGCAGAACAAACTGCTGCAAGTCAAGCTCTGTCACAAGAAGTATCCAGTAAAATGGGGGTCATTGATTCTAGATTGAGTCATGCTCAGGGGGTATTTGAATCATTTGTTGGCGGTGAATTTGACTTAAATGTTTACAATGCGGGGGTGAAGAGTGTTTTTGTCGACCCGCTGGATGGTAATGACGGCAATGATGGTAGTACGTCAACAAAGAGTGTCAAAACGTTTGATGGAATTCTTTCAGTTGTAGGTTCTACGCGGTATCAGGAATTGACTATTTCTATTCGCAAAGGTCAACAGTTAGCTATAACAGGTCAGTTAATTGTTGCAGGTGTCTTGCGCGTCGAAGGTTGGACTCATTCAAACGGGGAGACGGATAGACCGGTTATTTATCAGCAGCAAGCAAATGGCTGTAATCTCTATGCTTCTGAAATATGGTTTAATACAGTAGAAATAAAAACATACACAGCTACAGCTAATGAGGTGCTGCCGCAGGTTTTTTCGCACCGTGCTTTATTTCGAACTGATTGTAAGGTCTCATTTGTTTCGACACATGTGCATATTTGCGATAATCAGTTGTTTCATGTGCATGATGGGGGAGCTGGTGATAAGTTTCATCGTCGGTCAATTAGTTGGTATATGTCTACATTGTATTTGCAACCCAGTCACTCTGGGGTCACAGGCACACAGAAACGTATATTTAGTCGTTATACTTCCTTGATTTCATTTCCTATAGATATGTTTGCTGTGAATATGTTAGTGGTTTTGAATGGTCAGGTGGCGGCATTGCGAAATTGTATAGGTGTACCTGATGAAAACATTTTGACAAATATTAATTTAGATATGGTGGGGTGATATGCAACTTTCACTTTCTTATGGTGGTGTTATTTATTCAAATTGGAGCGCAGAAGCTCTTCTTGATAATGGTGTTCCGATAAATATTGTTGAGCAGACGGTTGCTGATTTTAAGTGGAGGGGAATTCGTGATGAACGTGATCGTAAGATCGCCAGCAGCGATTGGACTCAAATGCCTGATGCGCCACTGGATGATGTTAAAAAATCTGAATTTACAGCATATCGTCAAGCTCTTCGTGATGTTCCCCAAAAATTCAGTGATCCGGATGCGGTCACATGGCCTGAGAAGCCAACTTTCTAACTAGCCGCTTTGAGCGGTTTTTTTATGTTTAAAACCCGGCACATGACCGGGTTTTTTATTATCTGGAAGGTCACATGGTAACCCAAAAAAAGTCACTGCTACAAACGTATGAAGTAATGAAACCTTTTCAGTGTCCGAATACTAAGTTCTGGCACCATGAAGGCACAGTGATTGATCTGCTTCCAAGTGAAGCAGAATTCTTAAAATTGGCAGGAAAAATTAAGCTGCCGGGAAAAAAGACAACTAAGGAGCTGAATAATGCCTGAGATAGCGTCATTTGTTCATAATGGTATTAGCGTCGAGCGTCATCATGCCCCACCACCTATGGGGCCGCTGGGTGGCATTGTGTTGGGTTTGGTTGGCACTGCACCTGACGCTGATGCGTCACTACCCAAAAACAGCCCTATTCGCATTGCTAGCTTTGGTGATGCGGCGAAGCTGGACACAACAGGGGCTGAGCGGGGTACGCTATGGCGTACGTGTTACGAAATTTTCCGTCTTGTGTCTGTACCTATTTACGCTGTCATTGTTGATGAAGGTGTGGATGTTGGCGCATCAACCAATAATGTGGTTGGTGGAATAGATTCGGCAACAGGTCAGCGAACGGGGATTGAATCACTAGCTGATTGCATGGAAACGCCAACACACATTTGCGCACCAGGATTTAATACTAAGCCCGTAGCGGACGCGCTAGCAGCGATGGGTAAACGTTTGTTTGCTGTGCCGGTTGGTGACGGCCCTAATACGAATGACCAGGCTGCGGTCGACTATTCATCGAGTTTGGGTGGTGAAGGTACGGGTTACGGTGCTTTTTACTTGCTTGATCCTCAGGTATCCGTTTATAGCCAAGCGGCCAAAGGCAATGTTTATTTTTCTGCAGCAGCCATTGCACTGAGCTGCTTTGCACGTGTTAATGCTTGGGAAAGCCCGGCCAAAGGTGGTATGGGGGCTTTGATTAGTGGCACTTCGCGCAACATAGACTATAGCATCATGGATAAATCAACAAATGGTGGTTTGTTGAATAAACACGGGGTTAGCTATTTTGCACGTACATCAATGGGGGGCTTCTCACTGGTTGGTAATCGCACAGTTACTGGCCGCTTTGTTTCTCAGGTGGGGCTTGAGTACGCCATTATTCGTAAGTTGGCAAAAACTGCTCAGCGAGCGATGGCAAGAAATCTAAGCAAGTCATTCATGGATCAAGAGATTACTAAGCTGAATGTTTGGCTTAAGTCATTGCAGGCTGATGAGACCATTATAGGGGCTCAGATTTACCTACACCCCACGTTGAACAACGTGGATAACTATCGCAATGGTGAATGGCATATTGCAATCAAATATCACGGCTACGCGCCGAACGAGCATATGGTGTATCACCTCATCGAGGACACTGGCATCGTCGAAGCGTTTTTAGAAGAGGTTCTATAACATGGCAGGACAACGAGCACGTATTACCCGGGAGGGGATTGTTAATGGCAATCCGTTGGTAAAAGAGCTAGATGAATTTACGGCTCCCGAAATCAAAAAAACCATGCAAGAGACGCGCGGAGGTTCGTTTATCCCAGGTGAAATTTGTGTTGGGATTGAAAAAATGAACAGCAGTTGGAAGGTTAAAGGAGCAAACCAAGAGCTGTTATCAGCCTATGGCTTAGCAGCAGGTGAATTGTGTCAGGTCGATGTTAAAGAGTCGCATCAAGACGAAGATGGCAATAGGTTTTCAATTGTGCATTCTTTATCTGGTGAAATCACGTCCATTACGGAGTCTGCTAGCAAGATGGGGGATCTGCCTGAGCATCAGTTTGAGATGTCAGTCAGTGCATACAAGAAGACTGAAAATCACAAAGTTATCTATGACATAGATCGCAACGCGCAAATTTTGGATTTAGGTAACGGTGATTTGATGGAAGGGCATCGGCGCAATATTGGCAGGCCGTAATAACAATTTTTCTGTGTAGTTACAGTTGGCCCACTTCGGTGGGCTCTTTTAATTTGGAAGCAAAATGATGTTTAAAGAAAAAACGCATGACTTGGTTTGGCCTATTGACGACGATGGCAGTAATCACAAAGTAGTAAAGGTTGTCACTCTGACGATGGGACAGCACCGAGAGCTAAATGATGAGTATAAAGGTGATGATACGGGGTTACTGAGAGCGTGTATTAGTAAAAGTACGGGGCTTGGTGAAAATGAGCTGAAAAAGCTAATCACGCCGGATTATAACTCGATCAAGAACTTAGTGCTGGATTTGATGCAGTCACCGGCTGACAAGTTTATTGATGGAAAAAAAGATGAAACAACGCTTTTAGTACCATTACACGGCGACGATGGCCGCGAAGTGAAAGGCTATAAGTTGCGTCCGCCGACAGTGGCCACTACCGATTTGATGGATTCACACAGTGACGAATGGGATCGTACGCTATTTATTTCAGCCAGTTGCACAGGGTTTAGTCATACCGAATTGGAGCGCATGAGTTTGCCTGATTGGAATCATCTCCAGGAGCGGCTAATTGATTTTTTGAAAAAACCTGCGGATTACTTTCGCCAAGAGATGTTGAAGTCCTGACCGATGTTATCCCCTTGGTTTATCACGTTGCGCCAGGGGAGATAAAACACTGGCGTATTGATGAAGCAATGCGCAGGTATCACCTGGCAGCAGCTAAGCTTGGAATAAATAAGAGGTAGCTGTGAACAATAACAAGAAGTCTATCGTTCTTTCGGCAATCGACAAGTTTAGCCAGCCCGTTAATACGGCGGTTAAGAGTGTCGGTAAGTTGCAAAGCAAAGTTGCTGAAACTAGCACTACCCTGAGTGAGCTGAATAAGAAGCAGAAGCTTGTTGCTAGGTTTAAAGGCCTAGAGTCTCGCTTGGCTGATACTCGGGGTGAATTATCAAAAGCTCGTGCTGAGGTTGTTCGGCTGAAAGACTCTGAGGCTCAGGCGTCGAAAATCGTTCGCAGGCATACGAGAGGGATAAAATTAGCTGAGCAAGCGGTGCTTGAAGCTGCTCATTCTTATGGTGCAGAGTCCGAGCAAGTTGAGGCGGCACGCAGAGCAGTTACAAGACTCACTAAGGCCAAGAGAAAAGCCGAACAGGTATACAAGCGTGAGCAATCTGCGCTAAAAACAGCTGAGCAAGCAGCCAGCCGGCTAACTACTGAATATGGTAAGCAGTCACAAAAGCTAGGCTCATTGCGTAATGATTTGACCTCAGCTGGTCTAAAGCTCAACTCGCTAGGTGCAGAGCAGCTACGCCTTGCTCGACAAACAGACAAGGCTAATCAGACGTTAGAGCAGCAAGAGGTAAAGTTAAAGCGGATCCTGTCTCTGAATGGGAGAATTGCTGAGCGTAACGCACAAAAAGGCGAGCTGGTTGGTCAGGCCGTGGAAGCGGCAGCAATGGTTGCCCCAATGATGTTGGCTGGTAAGCGAGCCGTTGAGTATGAAAGCTCTTTCGCTGATGTTAAAAAAGTTGTTAATTTCAAGGATGAAAAAGAAAGTGCGGAATACCGCACTGAGATGATGAAGCTCGCAGGCGACTTAGGTATGCGCCAGGAGGGAATTGCTCAGATAGTAACGGCTGCTGGTCAAAGTGGTATCGAAAAAACTGAATTACTCAAGTTTGCCGAATCAGCAACAAAGATGTCTGTAGCTTGGGATGTATCCGCAGAAGAGGCGGGGTCTACACTGGCCACCTGGCGAGCGGCAATGGGATTAACTCAGGACCATGCGTTAGATCTTGCCGACTCCACTAATTATCTCAGCAACAACATGAACGCTAAGGCTAAAGACATTGCAGCTGTTATGGTGCGGCAAGGTTCTACAGCTATCGGTGCTGGTTTGAGTTACAACCAAACTGCAGCTTTGTCTGCGAGTTTGATTGCGGGGGGTGCTGCGGAAGATGTGGCTGCTACAGCACTAAAAAATATTACTGGTCGCCTGACAAGCGGTTATGCCGCGACAAGCGCCCAGAAAGAGGCTATGGGGAAACTTGGCTTCAATGCCGATGAGTTGGCCAGCATGATGCAAGAAGACGCGCAAGGTACTTTAGTTCAAGTAATGCGTCAGCTGCAGGATGTGGATAAGGCCGAACGTGGTGCTGTTATTTCTCAGTTGTTTGGTGAAGAAGTTAAGGGGGCGGTGGCAAAATTGGTCACCACGCTAGATGACGATAAAAACGGACTGATAGCGGCGTTTAGTCGTGTAGAGAAGCAAGCTGATAGAGCTAACAGCGTCAACGAAGAATATGAAAACCGGGCCAAAACTCGTGGTCATACGTTGTCGCAGTTATCTGCTAAATTTGACCGTATGATGGTTGTGCTAGGTGATCGTCTTCTGCCTGTTATCGATGCGGTTGTTCCACCATTGATGACCGTGGTTGATGGGGTCAGTAATTTTGCAGAGGCCAACCCTAAATTAGCCAGTGGGCTGTTGGCTGTTGCGGGTGCTATTGCAATAGTGAAAGCTGGGGCCATTGCATTTAAGTTAACGAAGCTGACATTGGGAAATGGCATTGACCGTTTGCGTTTGGGCCGAGAGCAATTATCAGGAGTTACCAATAACACAGCACTTAATGCAAGAAAGGCCACTAACGAGCTGTCACGGCTTAATCGAGAGCTGAATAGTGTAGGTTCTAGCCGTGGGCGCTCTAGTGGTTATGAACCTAGTCGACGTGGACGTACTCGTTCGCCCGGAAGTCGCATAGGTCGTTTGGTTGGTGGCTTCTCTGACTTATTTGGCGGATTGCCGGCACAACCTTTAGTTGGCAAAGGTGATCCAGAACGCCGATCAGGTAGTAAGCGGAACCGAATGGCTGCCTTTTTAAGTGGCGGTCCGGCTTTGTCTGTGATGTCGGCAAATTCCAATGTCGGCGAGCTGGTTATGGCTGGTTCAGCCAACAATCTATTTAATACGTTGCCTAATGGATCACTGTTGAGTGGGGCTGGTCAGTTATTCCGCCCGCTGGGCATTGCGTTGTCCGGAGCTGCACTGACTTCTGCAATAGCAAGTGGTGACGGTCAGCAGATCGGTGGCACAGCAGGCGATATGATAGGAGGTCTTGGTGGCGCAGCAGCTGGGGCTATGGCAGGAGCGGCTATAGGTTCCGTTGTGCCAGTGGTTGGTACGGCTGTGGGTGGTGTCATCGGTTCAGTGGTTGGCGGATTTGGTGGTGGTGAACTTGGTCGGCGGGTTGGTGAGAGTGTCGGAGCTTGGTTTAGTGGGGATGATGAATCACTGGCGAAGCAGGAAAGCAAGCTAACACAACCTACTGGAATGACTGAGCAGGGAAAGGTAGGACCAACTTTATCAGGAAAAAAAGTCTCTAATGAATCTGAACTCAGCATTGTTAACTCTTTAGGCAGTACTGCATCAGGGGTAATAGCGGGAGCTACTATAGGTTCTGTTATGCCTGTGATTGGTACTGTTATGGGTGGTGTAATTGGTTCCGCGGTTGGCGTTGCCACAGGTTCAGGTTCATGGATTAGTGAGCATGTTCAAAATTGGTTCGGAGACAATAAGACGGATAAACCAGTTCCTGGACCTGTAATAGAACAATCTAAGCAACTGAGGAATAGTAACCAACAGTTTAACTTTGCACCGGTGATACAGATACAGCCTAGTGGTAATCCTGAGTATGACAAAGGCGTTGAAGACCGGCTAATAGAAAGAATGAAAGCTGAGCTGCTTCCTGTGATGATGTATAGCGATTTGGATGTGGCTGTACGCGCTGACGCTAGTTTAGCCGACAGGAGAGATACATGAGACAGATGATGTCATTAGGTGACTTCGTTTTTTCGCTTAGTGAAGACACACCTTACTCTGGTTTACAACGTTCTAGTGGAGGTGGGTGGGTTAACGTACCACGATACGGACAGAAGCCAGCTAAACAAAACACGGGCCTGCAGTTAGAAAAAATCGGTCTCAGCGGTACTTGGTATCGCGGTGATGGTATGGTTAATTTAGATACGCTGCGAGCTATGCAAGCCCGGCGAGAGCCATTAGTTTTGACTGATGGATATGGTCGCAACCTTGGTTTGTGGACGCTACAACAATTGCAAGAAAAGCAAGGTCGCATCATTGATGACGGTACTGCTATTGTTATCGATTTTACTATTGAGCTAGAGGAGTATGCTGGTGACGGTAATACGCAGTCGTGATGGTGATACTGTTGCCATTGTCTTATTTCAGGCGCTGGGTAGAGCTGATGATGATGCTGAGGAAGCGTTGTATGAGCTGAATCCTGGGCTTGAACAATATGGTCCTATTTTGCCGGCTGGCGTAGAAATACACCTACCAGTATTGGCGGAATCAGAGCCCAAGAAGGTGGTGAATATATGGGATTAGGTTTTAGGCCTCAAGTACGGGTGAGTGGTCCAGGGGAGGCGGTCATTAACAATCGGTTGGTGTCGTGGGAGCGTGTTGACGCTGCCGGCATTCAATCCGATCAGGTGACGCTAACAGTTGATACCGCAGGGCAAACTGGCATACCTAAAGAAGGGGCGGTGTTACGCTGGTTTGAAGGGTATGAGAGTAATATGGTAGACAAAGGCGAATTTAAGATAACGCGCATTGTACCTAGGTTGTTTCCGCCTACAGTCACTATTGTGGCTACTGCGGCACCATTTCAAGTTGATGATTCAACAGGTTTTAAGGAGCGTCGAACGCGTACATTTACAGACACTACCCTGGCGGATCTATTTCGAGAGGTAGTATCTACGCATGGCTTTAGCTCTCGTGTTGCCACAGAGTTCGAAGGAATACAGTTAAACCATATAGACCAGTTGGATGAAACTGATGGTGCGTTTCTCTCGCGTCTTGCTCGTGAGCGTGATGCTGTAGCTAAGCCTGTCAATGACCTGTATGTACTTGCCAGGCGTGGCCAGGTTAAGACTATAACCGGGAAAGATATCCCGCCTGTATCGGTGGCGTTCCCGGGAAAGAATGATCCAGCTGATCACGAGCGGTTTATCAATTGTCAGCTAGAGCGTCCCAGCCGTACTCGTGTTTCTGGTGTTAAAGCAAAGTGGACTGATGTAGCGACTGGCAAAGAGCATGAAGTTAGTGATGGTCAGGCTCCGTTTAAGAAATTACGCCAGTCTTATGAAGAGGAAGCTGTGGCATTACAAGCTTGCCGTGACGAGTTAACTAGAGTAAAGCGCCAAGGCTCGAGTGTTCGCATGGATTTACCTGGCAACCCTAATCTTGTCGCAGAGGGTTTGATGTCGTTGAATGATTCATTCCCACCAGAAATGGCGGGTGAGTGGTCAATTGATAAAGTCACCGCGCGTGGAGACGGGACAGGAGGCTATAGATGTGCAGTAATAGCTACTGAAACTTTAACCTAAACAAATACCGTATAATGCATAAGAGGCTACAGCTTCTGAAATAGGAACTTAAAAAGTTGCTTAATTTCCATCCCCAGATCCTTTATCATGATCTAAATTTAGTGAGATCATTAAAATTTAGTGGTCAATAGTGTTGTGATTATGATAAATTCGCAGATACCACATAGCGTGGTACTAATCACTTAAGGTTTGATATTGTAAAACGATTTTAAATTAACGAAATTCAGACACAAAAAAAGTCGTGTTGGCGCACGACTCTCTTTGTAAGCATTTATTTGAGCTTGGAACCCTTACAAGATTCAAGTTCATTTTATGCTGACGGGTTTCTTTTTGCAAATAAAAAAGAAGATAAAGCGAAAATGAATATCAAAATAAAAAGGGCTGCCGGATGGGGAGCCTGAATCATACCGTTGGAAGTCGGGGAACGACACGCCGCAGCCGTGGCATTCATAGTACATGTTGCTTGAATCCTAACCCTTTTTATCTTCGTCCAAAAGGCTGGAAGAACTTGCCAGGAGAGCTGGGTAGAACCTTCAATTTTTGCCGTAAACGTGATATTTCCCGTGACCCTCACTTTGTTCACTTGCGTCAGGCTGCTGGTCGTCAGCGGGATTTCCGAGAAGTGCGTCGTAACCTCATAAATCCATTGTTTCAACTATTTTTGTCTCGCCATGATTTGGTGACAGGGATTATCGAGCTTGATTTGGAAGGCATAGCTGCTGAGTTGTCACAAATGTGGGTTACAGATCCCGAAACTGGTGAGCAATACATTACAGAAAGTAAAGTAACAGTCAGCCGAATCAGTCGCTTTGTTACCGAAGTGATGATTCCTTTTGGTTTGGCGTATGTACACTCTGATGGTGATGAATCAGATCCAAGTAGCGGTATGGTTTGGGATAAAGCTAATGGTTTTTGGTTTCCTAAAGTTCTTGTACTTACCGATGTGTTTTATCGTTTGGCAGGAGCCCGTATTGAAAAGTTAAACATACAACGTGATGAGCAGTTAGCGCTTCGTAATCAAGGTGTTACTAGTGATGGGGAGGTCATTACTGTAGCAGAAGCAAGAAAGCGCAAACGTAAACAAATTTTTAAGCGAGCATGGGAAGCTCGTAAGCTAAATGCTGGCGCTCAGCGTCGCCGCAATAAATTGGCTGGTATGACGCTGGATGAGCGTAAGCATGAAGTAGCAACAGCTCTTGCTAAGTCAATGCCAGCTCATGAGCTGGCTAAACTAGATAGTAAACAGTTTAATAAGCTCGTTTGGGAACGTTTGAATAGCATGGATATAGGGCTTAGTCACTCACCACCTGATACAATTCAATAAATCTAATCTTTATAAAGAGAACCGGGCAAATGCTCGGTGTTTGGCGTTGTTGTAAGCTATTTTACCGTGCTCATTTCCGGTTTTGTCTTCCCCCAAGTCTTAAATTTTTGATTGCTTAGAGAGTATTTAAGGTTGTTTTTGGCCTATATTTACGTTATTCACATTTATCTGCAAATTAATAGATATCCTTATCTGCTATCTCAATCTTTTTATGCGCAAAACCCTCTATTCATTTATTTCTAATAAATACATTTATTATCAATACCTCCATTCTTGTGAGTTATAAGGATAACTAATGAAATCCGCCTCGATGTGCTTCGCACATGGCGGTATCAAATTATTATGCTGCTCGAATTCGCAGCTAACGCTGCGCGAGCCCTCGCCCCATCTGAACATCATCAGAAAAGTTGAAACATTATCAGTGCGGTAAGACCTTACAATAATGGCTTATCAGGAGGGGCATCAAAAATAGTGCCAGTGATTAATTAAGTGCGCCCACTAATATCAAGAAGTAGGTTGCGTTGGTTTGGCTGACGGCTCACGCCTACATGCGCTTTGCGCATTGAGTGCGAGTTGTTATGAGTGGTTGTAAAAACATAGAATAGAGTGCTCTGTCACCCTAACTCACAAAACCTTCTTAGCTTTCCTTGAAAATATGATTATTTAGTGAAAATAGACGTATCTAACTATGTTGGCCACAAGCTTCACATCCAGCATAGTTGTTTGTAACTATGTTGGCCATATTGACAGCATAGACATCCGTGTCTATGATTCCTGGTACTGTTAGTATTTAGGAGGTCTTAAGTATGGATAACTATTTAGGTGCAAAAGGCGCAAGCGGTCTTTACCAAGCCATCATAAATGTAATGCCACCACATGACACATATGTCGAGGGGTTCTTAGGTACGGGCTACGTCATGAAACAGAAAGCACCAGCCAGAAGGAACATTGGATTAGATTTAAGCAAGACCTGCATAGATAGTTTTGACTATGCTGCAGCGGAAGTTTACCAAATAAGTTTTTTCGAATATTTGCGTACTTTTGATTATAAAAACAATGGTCGAATCTTGATGTATTTAGATCCGCCTTACATGCACGAAACTAGAACCTCTAAGGCGCGGTATGAATATGAGTTAACAGATGAAGAGCATAAAGAGTTGCTAAAAATCGTGTTAGAACTCCCATGTTACATAATGTTATCTGGTTATAGAAATCCACTTTATAACGATATGTTAAGCGATTGGTGGAGTGTGGATATTCAAGCAATGTCGAGAGGCGGTGTCCGAACAGAAACGGTTTGGTGCAACTTTGAGCCTGGTGAAGTTCACTACCACACTTTTGCAGGAAAAGACTTTACTGATAGACAGCGTATAAAAAGGAAAGCTGATCGTTGGGCTGCAAACTATGAGAAATTACCTTATGGTGAACGCCAAGCAATATTGGCGGCTCTTCTACAAATTGACAGTGGTCGAGCATAGGTGGATCTAACTATCTCAGTACTAGACGTTATTAATCAAAATTAGTCATGAAAATAAAAAACAATCACCAAGGTTAAGAGTTCATATTAAAGCTCAACGATCCTTTGAGATCCCGAAAAACTCACCCAGTGTCATTTCCTGTAACTCCGGCAGGCGTTCAACCAGCCAGCCAATAAAATCAAGTCCAGGATTTGCCCGGTTTGCGTTTAGTCGGTTGATAAATGTTTGGACCTCATTTTCTGTCCCCTCAACACCATAGACTTTGCGATAAAGCTCCTTTGCTTTACCTATGTCTTTGATCTGTTTGCAAGCATGCTCAATAAAATGCTTACCAAAATTCTCTTTCTTACGTGGCATTGTCTTTTTCATCACTCACCCGATCCGAGCACTATATGCATTTTTTAAATATATATCAAAAATGATATTGAAGTATATCAACTTTGATATATATTAGGCTGTATCAAAAGTGGAAATAAAGCAAGGTGAAAGCCTTTGCTCAACAATAGTTGAATAACTGGAAAAGGAGCTGAACATGGGCATTAAACCCGTAAAAGTAGAACGCGATGAAAATGGTTGGTGGGTTCACCCTGACCTACCTAAATGGGATGAAGGAACTTGTCAAAATGAAATTGCTGCGTGGTTTGAAAAAAATAGAGTTACTTATTTCATTGATCACTTTGAATCCAGTGCCACGGAAGAACAAAGTAACAGGTGGTTCGAAGAAGGCAACTGCGATTGTTCTGATTGGCAACCTACATGTGATGAGGATAATTCTTTTTTACTATCGATCCACGACACTGAGTATGGGCCAATCGGCATATTCGCAGTGCCAATAGTAGCTTAATTGGAATTCGTACCTTCAACGTAGAAAATCAGAAATTGGAATAACGATAAGGCTGTGCTTAGCGGCCTTTTAAAATCAAATTTGATTTATAGTCAATGGCAATGTGCATAAAACACTTAACTCAATAGGGCGGTTTTTACATGAGCAAAGCGAAGAAATTTAAAGAGTGGTTTAAAACGAGAATGGGGCATAGTGCGCACCTTAAGCTAGCCCATTCTGCAATTTTAGAATTAGAGTATTTGTGTGCGGAAAAAGATAAAGAGATAGAGCGTTTAATCAAAAACAACACAAAAAGAAATTAAAAAGATATGACATCAATACTCTACGATCATGAAAATGCCCTAATTGCGTGTGACTCTCAGACTTCTGAAAATGGTGTTGTTATCAATTCTAATGCTGATAAGTGGCGTCGCTTAGATGATGGCTCACTTCTTTTTGCCACAGGTGAAACAGTTGATATTTATGAGTTAGCGCAACACCTTAATGGTGATTTATTGCCTCTGCACATCGGTAATGTCAAATACTTTAGAGTGTCAGAGAGTTGTGAGCATGTGGTTTACGGATATATTCACAAAAAAGAGGATGGATCAAAAGTTGTTCGAGAAGAGCCACTTTTACACTCTTATGGTATTGGAAGTGGTGGAAATCTAGCATTGGTGGCGCTGGATTGTGATTTAAGTGCGTATGATGCTGTTATTAAGGCAGCAAAGTTTGATAGCGCGTCAAACTCAAATGTTAAAGTTTATAACGTAATAGAGAATGATTGGGAATAGTGAGTGGTTTATGGCCACAGACACAATGCTAGCAATGAAGAAAAGCTTTGTTACTTTTCTTCATTGCTATTTTTTGTTTTCAACTTTAATTCTTTTTTTATCTGACAAATATTCATACCCTTTTTAAATACACCTAAGTCTCTAGCCATGCATATCAACTCGTCTCGTCTATAAAGCCATTTATCTAATGTAGAAATGGCAACACCTTCTCTTCTCGCTATTTCTGACTTAGTAACCTCCTGGCTTAGCCAGAATAAGATACGGCTCTCAGAGTCATCTAGGCGGCTTTTTACAATGGTTCCTGGTGGTCTTCCAATCGGGAGATTGTGTCTTTTTCTGCGTTGAGCTGCCGCTTTTGCTTTCATGCTTCTTTGGGTGCTAAAGTCTTGTGCTGCAAATGCTTTTCCAACTGCAATGTAAAACGCAATAGGATCGGTTCTGTGCTTCCCTGATAAAACTTCACCGTTGAGACAAAAATGCAGTTCTGCTCCTGCATTTAATATCCTTGTTATGACTTCTAATATTTCGCTGATCGCATCTCTGCCAAATCGCTCAATGTCATTGACTAATACTCGATCTCCGGGGGTTAGCCTTTCAATCAGATCAACAAGTCCGCGTTCAACTTTTGTGGTTTTGCTGCCGCTTAACTCATATTGATACCATTTATTAATATATAATCCGTTATCTTCTGCGTACTTATTTATTCTGTCTATTTGCCCTTTGCTATCTTGTTTTTTATTGTCACTAATTCGTACATATGCATAGTTTTTAGCCAAAACGATTGGTTACACTCTAGAGTTTTAATTGCTTGCTAGAGTGTAATTAATTGGAGTTTGGAATGGCGAATTAATTGGTTGTTTAGGGTATACCCTAAAGTGTAAGTGGGGGTTGTAATAAAGCCGCATTTAAGCGGCTTATTTTTTTATGGGGTTTTAGTGTCGTTAGACTTTCTTAATAAATAATCAGGTATTGGTGCTGCAAATGCTCGTGGTTGTCCGCCTTGATCTCCTGTACCGCCTGTACCGCCTTTTACTTTTTTCAAGGTTGGTCCCTTTATTTCTTTCATTCTAAACAGCCTCTCTTTTGTTGTTTATAGAGCAATATATTGCAAGGTAGAGAATGAAAAATCAATTCAAAATATTTTTGCTTGATTTCCTGTTTTCCCATCCTTCTAAAGTCATTGAAAGAAGCCCTAATACAATGCCTGATGTTAGGATTGTTTTGATAAGCGGATACAAAACGAACAAGGTTTGCATACTGCTTTGTAGGTCTGGCCGTGCGTCAAATCCAATGAAATCAGGGTGTCTTGCAAGGTGCTCAGCTATTAATGCAATATTTATAGCAATACTCCATTTCAGTATTCGTCGAATTGCATATTCCTGTTTTGTGCAGTCTATATTTGTGAGGACATCGTGAATAAAACTGTTTTTTTCAGAGTTGGAGTTGGAAACATATAGTAAACTTCTACATATAACCACTCTATATTTCAATAAAAGTATAATTGTTAAGTCAATTAGAGAGTAAGCTGTTTGTCTAGTAATTAATTCTTGGGGCAAAATAGAGCGAATGAGAAGTATATCAACACTGTAAACTATGAAGAACGTTGATAGTATCCAGACTCTATTCGAGTCATTAATATTTAAAATGAATGCAAATAGTAATGAAATCCAAAAAAATATTGCAAGGTATTCGGCATATAAGTTATAGCTATTAATTAAACCGGTTATAATTTCCATATTATTTATCACCTATAGATTCTTCTAAAAAAGATATTAGTTTTCTTTTTGAACTAAATGGGAGTTTTTTGAAAAGTTCAATAAAAAAGCTCAAAGAGCTACCTGATGTTAACAATGTATGGCCTTTCTCTTTGTAAAGGTCTTGTATTTTCATTAGTTGCGTTCCGCCAGGTTCATTGGTTTGCTCTGTATCTTCCCAATTTTTTATCGTGTTATAGCTAACTCCTAATTTAGCTGAAAATTCAGTGATGCTATACCCTAGTTCTTCCCTCATTTGCTTAATCTTTCTCGCCGTTTTTCTCGTATCATCTGTTACATGTGCATACTTTCCCAAGCGACCTCCTTGGTTATTCTTATGACCGCAAATTATCCCTATTATATTTGTAAAATAATTGAAAAAAAACGCTTTCTATTAACAATTTTGCATTTTTTTGCAATTCCTCTTTGTTATAGTTCTTTTGTTTCTATCAATGGCTGTTCTATGCGGCCTGACAGTTTATAATAAAAAGGATTGTTTATGAGTATCTTCTATATTTTAGGTATAACCTTTTTTTTAGGTGTTATTTTTATTGTAACCAAATACTTAAGTGAAATCAGGTGCATAAAATCTGCCTATAAGAAAGCCAAGCATATGCAAACAAGAGCAAAAAATGATGATGAGCGTGTGCTGGCTGAGGATAGGTGTTTGGTACTTCAAGTAATGCTGAACAGCTATTCTATTAAAAACCTCTTTGGTTTATCTAGCAAGAGAGTGTGTTAATGAAAAAAGGATTTAGTGGAGATTCAGTGGTCGTGAAGTCGAGTATTCTAAAAAGTGCCAAGGCAAACTTATCATTTATAGTTGAGTGTGAAGATTTAGATGATTCTGTAAGGGAAGCGCTTATGGGGGTAATGTTTTTAATTGAGTGTTCAGAATCTGAAAGTAAATCTCAGTGTGTAACTGAAAACATAACAAGTACTGGTGAAAAATTGATAGACTAAAATATGTATAAATTTATATTTAAGAACAAAATTTAAAGGTAAGCCCCTTGATGGGGGCGGGTCTTTAAAGGGGGTGAGTTACCAAACTTTTTGAAACTGCTTTTTGAAGCCAGGAGGGTTTCATTGCTAACCAATTAAGAACAGTACCACTCGGTAAGTTTGGTAAATCAGTTAGACGCATTTTTTGTATTGCTGTATATTGTTCATGTGACATAAAAATAAAACTCCATTGGTTTGATTTATGTTGCACTAGGTGGCTGGAAGGTCGAAGAATCAGCCACCTAGCAGTTTTGTGAAATCTATTGAACCCCTTTCTGTCTTTTGTATAGTTCAAATGCAGCTCTAAGAACATCCACCATTGTCATATCGTGACCGACTGCAAATGTTTTAAAATCACGTTTAAATTCACTTTCCACTTTGAAGTTCATCGGGACTAGTTCACTTGAAGCTGGCTTCTCTGTGTTGTTTCCGACAACCCCCGAATCTTCTGAGGAACGTGGAGGTGACCCTTTCTTTGGGCGTGGTGAACTTGGGTGTGCCATAATTTACTCCTGTGTGACTTTCTCTAGTCGATCTATAATATTTTGCATAACATAATCTGCTTTTTCTCGTGGCGCTTTATAGCGCGTTTCTGTGAGAGACAACCCAGCATCTAGCGCCTGTCTGTAGCAAGGCTTGAATTCAATGCGGCCATCGATAAGAAAGTAAGGTGTGTCTAACAAGTAAGCTCTGGATTCTTGAAATTCTGATATGCTGCCTGTTGCTTTGTTAAATACAAAACAAATGCGCTCTTTGCCAACTCCTTCTTTGGCAAGGTTGTGTGCGATCATGACTGATGGTTTTAAATCGTCAACACCTAAGCCGGTAGGTATAATTATAAGGTCGCTTTGTTTTGCTATTTCTTTGGTTTCTCGACTAGCAGTTGGTGCGCCGTCAAAAATGAATAAGTCATAATTTTCAGATTGTTTTATCGCTTGCATCGCACTTCCGAATGCTTCAACAGCGACGACGGGTTCTATATTGTTTTGTAGTCTGCGCTGCAGCCACTCGAATGATGTGGATTGATTGATGTCTAAATCTGCAATTTTTACATCCCATTCAGCAGAGGCGTAGCACGTTGCAATCGTTCTAGCTATTGCACTTTTACCTGGGCCGCCTTTTTGTCCTATTGTACAAATTTTATACCCCATAGTTCAGCCTTTTTGTATATTTAAAGATTTAACGAAATCTACAACAAATATTAAGGGAAAGGCTTTTTAGAGTAAAGTAATAATTAAATAAATAATTCGTTACTTCGTTATTTCTTTAATCTTTGCTTGAATTCTCGAAATGGCTAAAACGCTTTCTTTCAGCTCCTGAGGGTGATCTGATAAACGGTTTTGTGTAATGTAAAGGTGTTCCAGCTTATTCACTAAGATGAGATTATTGAGTGTCACATTGTTTTTGTCTCCATCCAAAAATCGGATGTTGTGCTTTTCTGGAACCTGGCCGTGTTCCTTTTCCCATAAAAGTATGTGTTTCGCTTTCCAGACATTAGGCTCGGCAATTTTTATGTCGTGATAACCTTCACTGTTTATCCTTTCACTACCAACCGGTTGCCAGTTATGTGGTTTATTGCCTGGCCTGAAACTACCTGAGTTTGATTTCATAACCCCTTTGGTCCCTGAATTCCAAGGTTTTTTACCTTTGGTAAATTGCCCAGTTCGCCCTGATCTTATTTTATGGTTTTTTAAGAAACTGACCATTTGCGAAGTTCTGATCTCCCGACAAAAAGTTAGATTAAAATTACATGTTAAATCATTGCGGTTCATTAACGGGTAATGTGATTTTATCCAAACAATTTCATCGGAAGAAAATAGGGAGGTTCCTTTTTTTGTATCTCTTGTGGTAAAGGTGAGCTTATGGCTTTTTATGGCGCTTTTTACTTGATTGGGGGTTATGGCAAGATTAAACATTTTGTTAAACGCTATTGCGGTGTCATTAGCGCTATTTTTTTCTGAGTGTTTAGCGATGAAGTCAAGGTGCTCTTGTGTGTATCTAAATCTAGCCATTTTCATAATCCAATTCATTGGGACTTTAATAATGTTGGCAGTGCTGATTGCTTTTGTCCGTTGTAACCTGTTCTGTATTTTTCAGCATCCAATACTAGGTTGGCATTGCTGACAATTTCTTTCGAGACTGATGTGATCGCTTTCCCCCGCGCGATTTCTTCTTTTAGTTTTTCACCTGTTAAGTCTTCATCTCCTAGTCGTTCAAGTTGAGCAAATAAATGATTGTTTAAATCAACGAGTTTATTTTTCATATGTGGACCCTATTTGTTTGTTTTGTTCATTGATGAGAGTGACTTGACTATCAGAATCACCGAGCATGACGTTAAATTATTCGATAAAGTTTTCAAGTGGTTGGGTTGCCCTATTTGACTCATTTAGTTAATTCCTCATTTCGTTAAAACGTTATTTATTCAAAGTATGCTGTTATTAATCTTTTTGTGTTATAGACAACTTTAAGTGGTATTTTGTCTAGAAAAAAACATGGCTATGCCATGCTTCAATTTATTTGGTTATGACCATCTTCCTGACCAGCAAAGACGCCCTAATACATCCAACTTTTTAAACTCGCTTTCACTGAACAGCTGCTCTTTTGTATGTTCTTTATCATTTGCATAAACCGTATATCCGCCGCCAAGTTCTTTTCTTATCCATCTAAACCAGATCTGGCCACTTGGTTCTTGAAGAGCAAAAATGTCAGGCTCTGTGACAATAGTTTTAGATAAATCGATCAGTGCATCGTCCCCTTTCATCAGAGTAGGACTCATATTCCCATCCATTACTTTCAAGAGAATGATGTCGTTAGAGGTTAACGCTTTGTTTTTTAGAAGCTCGATAGAGAATGCAATATTGCTACTGATTAAGCTTAAATTATTGTTGTTGAGCTTCGGCTGATCAGCACTCACGAACTTTGAGTCTTGGTTTCGAGGGTCGAGTTCGTCAGTAAAACCTGCAGCATACGCTGCTGTTGTATTAAACAATTTGGCTATCTTAGGGAACATGTCAAGCTTGGGAGTTCTTGCCGCACATTCCCAATTTAAATACCGTGAGCGAGAAATGCCAAGTTTCTTGGCTGTTTCATCTGCCGTCCAACCTTTGTTCACTCTCAGTTGTTTCAGGCGATTTGCTATGAGCTCTTTATAACGATCATCCATTTTTCTATCCACAAGATAAGCGCCTGCCTGACAGTGCAAGCGTGATGAGACTGAGTATAAGTTTTTCACATAAAGAAACAGGATACCACATTTTGTAGTAAGTGACACAATAAGTTTGTTGTTTTTTACCACGTTATGTGGTTATTATGACCACAAAAAGAAATGGTGTTTTCTAAAAGTGACTTTTCGGGAGTGGGTTGATAGCCAGGGTGGGGTTAGTTTGGTGTCTAGGTTAATGGGGAAACCTCAGCAAACTGTATCTGCCTGGTATCACATGGAGCGTTTTCCTAGGCCTATGCAGCAAGAATTAATAATTCAGCTGAGTGGTGGTGAGGTGGACATAAATGTGTATAGACGAGAGTACCTAGCGAGTAAGGAAAAAAAATGATTATCGTTATATTGATGGGTGGGTTGCCATCCGATTTTGAAAAAGTGGTTGATGAAGCAATGGTAGCGCTTCCAGGGGCTGTTGAAAGGCTATCACTTTCGGGCATTCAAGATCCGCTACAACTCGATCGTATTCAAAAAAGTCTATTGGATAAAAATGGAGTGGTTGGTGATGACCGGGTAACAATAATTACGGGGATTTCTACAGAGCGATGTGTGCGTTTTTGGCGTGAGCATGGTGGGATTTTTTGCCATGTTCGTGGTCCACTGCACCCTGTCTTTTATACGCAGAGAATTGAATTCGAAGACTACCATGTTGCTCCTTTGGGTTACTCCCTATCTAAGCCAGAGCATGTATTAGATCCTGTTGAGTTGATTAGTGAAGTTCTTCTTAAGAGACAGTGATTGGTCAGGCCGAAAAGAACTCTCATTTTAACAACGTAAATCGAGCAAGTTGATTATGGGTAGAACGAGTTTAAATGATTTGTTCGATAGCTGGGCTCGATGGGTTCATCGGGGCTCTATATTGACAAGCGGCACCTCGATGCTGGCAAAAATTATTGAAAATAAAGGTCATATGAGCTTTGGAGGTGGTGCAAGCCAGCCTGTTTTAGATTGTATTGAAGCTGAAATAGAGCAGGCCTTGCTTCAACTCAGTGATAGCAACCGTGAGGCGGTCGAGCTATTCCGTCTTGAATACGGTGCTGTTCGGATGCGAGATTTTGATCCGCATCAGTCGCAAATAAAGAAAGCGGCTAGGTTGGGTATTAGCGTTCGTACGTATCGCCGGCGG
Source organism: Pseudoalteromonas sp. Of7M-16 (assembly GCF_022347805.1). Classification (NCBI taxonomy): domain Bacteria; kingdom Pseudomonadati; phylum Pseudomonadota; class Gammaproteobacteria; order Alteromonadales; family Pseudoalteromonadaceae; genus Pseudoalteromonas; species Pseudoalteromonas sp. Of7M-16. Next base: position 32,567 of record NZ_JAKRFY010000041.1, read on the forward strand.
TTGGCAGTGTGTACCAATTATATAGTCGCTAAGTTAACAGACAAAAGAGAAAAATATCTATGAAACGATATCTTAAAAGCTTTACCATCGATGCTGTATTGGTTGTTTTTTTTTATGCAGGAGTTATAGAAAAAAACCAGTATGCAGAAAATGTTTTTTGGCTTTTTTTTTGGGGTTATACGCTACTAGCCCGCGTCGGGGTTTTGTTACTTTGTAATGAAAGTAACATAGAAAGCGTCATGAAAAAAAGGATACCGAATCACGTTTGGAAAAACCGTTATGACTTTGTTTATGATGTGTGTTTTACCTTAGCTCTGGCAGCATTTGGGTATGTTCTAATGGCTGTTTTTTATTACATCGTTTCATACTTTTTTCGGGGGGCGTTCAAAAAAGTTGACCGTGAAATCAAAGAGCGCTTGGAAAACTTGTGATTCATTTATTTAAATCGTTAAATCATTATTTCTTTAACCTCTTTGCTTTTGGCATCGTTATCCACAGGAAAAGTGGATAAGGTGTGCGAAATGACAATTTCCAAATCAAAAAGTGTTGATTTGAAGTTTTCAGAGGCTGAAATAAAGCGTTATCAGCAGCGTCTGGATGTGACACAGTTAAAGGATCCAGCGTACCCACTAAGACTTCGTTTTAACCGTGCTCGCACGAAAGCAAGTTGGCATTTAGTCACATATCGAGGTGGTAAAACCTACTGGCGTAAGCTAGGTGATTGGCCAGTACTGACTTTTCCGGCCCTCAAAAAGCAATTACCTTCATTGTTGGCTGAATCTGCTTTAAGCCCAAGTAACCCCAGTTCAATCAGCGCATTTGTTACTGTGGCCGATGTGCTTATTTGGTATCAGGAGCGAGCCTGCAAGTTATCCGGACTGTCCAAATCTCATAAAGCCAATATCAAGTCGATAATTAAATGTCACTTGTCACCGCGGCTAGGTGATTGCCGTATTGATGCTGTAACCCCTGAGCTTGTCGATGACAGGCTGATCATGCCTTTGCAGGAGATCAGGAAGTTACCAACTGTGCGGCTAGCGTTCGTAGTATTAAAAGCCGCTTTCAGCCGTGCTAAAAAACAAAAACGTCTCGATCTGAATCCGATGAGCGATATTGTGTTCAGTGATTTTATTGAATGCAGTGTGAGCGCCAGAGAGGGAGCGATTAAAAAGATGATGCTGCCGGGGTTGCTTACCCGCCTTACCCGTCAGAATGCGCGTGTCCAAGTGCTTGTTTTGCTATTGCTGTGCTATGCCACACGTATTGGTGAAACTAGAAAAGCCCGTTGGGATCAGTTTGACTTCAACGCCCGGACTTGGACTATCCCCGCATGTAACACCAAATCCAAACAAACGCATGAACTTCCGATGACGAAGCAGATAGCTTTTTTACTAAGTGCTTACCGAAAAATGCAATTGGACAACGGTTACAAAGGGCAATTCTTGTTTCCTGGCCAAAAGCGCAAACAAGCGATCTGTGAGTCCTCGGCCAGTCGTTGGATCAGCAAGTACGGCGACAAAGAATTCAGTGCTCATGACTTTAGGAAAGTAGCTCGATCGGTGTGGGCTGAGTTAAATGTTGACTACATGGTCGGAGAGCGTCTGTTAAACCACTCGGTTGGTCAGCTGGATAAAGCCTATTATCAGACACTGATTCAAGGGCCAAAACGCGACGCTATCGAGCAATATCATGACTACTTAGCTCAACATGGGCTCAATATGTTTTGTATGGCATCAGACACCGAGTCCATACCGAGATCCTTTTTAATATTCAAACAGCACCAGCCCAGTACTAATGCGTGATAGAAAGTAAGTAGGGCAATCTATTTTATAGGAGTAATGAAAATGAAAAAGACTGGAAAAAAACAAAGGGTATTTGCGGTCAACCGAGGGGAAAGAAGGCTTCTATGTATATTTTGTTGGTTGAGCGTATGTCTTTAAATATCAGTAATTTACAACGTGTTGGTGTACAGGTGGTGTGGAAAAATCAGGGGACCCTAGGGTCTCAAACACTTACCACGGGTAATCTACCCGCGGGGTTTGACAATTTTTCGGATTTTCATGGCGTCGGCAGCAGGGTTTCCAGTGGACTGGAAAATCCCGTGTCTTTCCTGGCTTTAAAGGTGTCGAACGGGTAGGTAAATGAGTCAAAAAGTGCCTCTTAGGTTTTTAAACATTTCGCAAATTTCGACCATGTTCAATTTATCTAGGCCGACTGTTCGGCAGCGCTTGAGGCGGGCTAAATTGGTTCCTGAAAACCCTGGTGAACATCCCCCTGTTTATGATATGTCGAAGGTCGGTCCTGCGATTTTTACTACCAGAAATTATTAAAAAAACGAGTGTGAACTTCATTGTAACGAAAGGGTATTGTGAAGACATTAAAGAGGGTACGGTACAGTTATGTCTGACTCAGAGCGTAAAAAGCGAGCCGACAGAGAACGAAAAAGGCGTCAACGAGACAAAGAAAAGAGGCTCGGGATCAAGGTTGTTGAGGTTAAATTGTCTCAGTCAGAGAGAGCTAATCTTGATGAGTTGTGTGTGGTTCGTGGGGGAGTTCGTGGTCCATATTCAGTGGATGAGTTTATCTCTACTCTGATACGGAATGATCATGTCCTGTTGCAGGAGCAGCTAAAGAGACTTGGGCAATGTGCCAGTTGTAAAAAATCGTTACCCGAAGGCTGTAATGGTGTATTCAAAGGTCAGGCGGAGTGCTGGCATACGCGTAAACATACAGTGTTGATGCTATGACCTAGACATACACTGTCCGTTTATTTTCCTGTCAGCTTCCTGTAGTGTATAAATAAAGATTTAACGAAATAAAGACTTTACAAATAGGCGCAATGCGCCTATTATTGGTTTCAGACGGTGGCGCATAGAAAGCCATTCGTTTTGAAGGGGCTAGGTTGATGCCACCCGGAGAACGAAATGAGACTGACTGATGTCGCAACAATCAAAACCGGCTTGGAGCAAGCAGACTTTTGGATTGTACGCCGAGGCTCTTTAAAAACGGTTGGTAGTGTGTCGCGGGAATTCAACCCCGAACACATCGGGGTAAAAGTCACACGTACTGACATTTTATTGCCAGATTACCTCTACTACTGGTTTATGGCGTTACATCAAGCCAAGACTTGGGAGGTAATTGCCAACGGAACATTGAGCCTGGTTAACATCAAGGTTTCAGACGTTCGGAATATCCGATTGTCACCGCGGTAGAAAAGGGGCATTAGCCCCTTATACCTCGAAACGCAACAGAGAGTAACAGAATATGGAATTAAAGATCCCCAATATGCATGAGCAAAAACGCATCGTGTATAAGAAAAGTACCCAGCAGGCGATCGACATCCTGACATTAAACTTAGATGCGCCAGTTTTGCCTAGTCAGGAAGAAATAGACGAGGGGCAACATAGTAATAAACATTTATTGAGAAAGCATGAAGGGTGGGAAGCGCCGCATCCCGATATTGTGGGTGCATATTTTAGACATTTCCAAGGGCATTTTCAGGAATACAATACAGACAAAAAGCTAGCTCAGTTGTTAGAGGTAAGCTCAGACCGTCGGATCCGAGACTTTAAACAAGGTGTGAGAAAAGTGCCTTATGATATCTGGCGACGCTTCTTAGTCTTGACGGGGCGAGCACCTCAAGATGTTTTAAAAGTGATGGCATTTTTGGGCTAATTATATAAGGTTATCAAATTGTATATATTGATAGTGTGACGTGTCACAGTAAAAGGGTGACCACCATTTGTGGTTCCCATCACGTTAAGTTGACATTGTTGGCCGCTTTGTGTAACTTACACATCAACGTGGTGTTTTTGCGTTCAGAATAACAACTATCTAGAGTTCTAACTGCCCGGTTTTATACCGGGTTTTTTTATGCCTATGAAAATAATAACTGAGTTAAAAAGCCGCCTTATAGCATATGTTGGCGGTACAGGTGTGTCTGTTTCAAGCTTGAAATCACAGGCGTCACAACAGATCAACGCATCAGGAGTGGCTGACATTTTAACCTGGTCTGTTTTTTCAGGAGTTAGCTTTGGTTCGTTATTAACCATTGTGGGTGCTGTCGTTGTTGTGTGTCGCTTCGTATTTGATGTGTGGATGTATTTTGATCAGCGTAAACAAAAAAGGAGACCTTAATGTTGGCTGTTGTTTTTAATTTGCTTTATCTCGTGGTTGCTGTTGCGACTGTATTCTTCGCGTTGCGAATTCGCGATCGATTATTGGGAGTAAATTTTAGTGGTGCTATTTTACCTAAAATCAAAGAATGTCCTATCGCGCTGTCAATTTTTTTTGGTGCTTGGGTGCTTGGTGTTTGCCATCTTGCCGGAAGAATGTTGGGCGTCGGGTAGTCGTTACGACAGTAAAATAAAAGCAGCATGGCGTC